>QHZQ01000092.1:11981-19488 GCA_003224725.1 Acidobacteriota bacterium
TCTTCAATGTGAATAGCCACGGGTGAAGTATTTCGGCGCCGCAGAGCCTGAAAATCGAACCCATTCCCCCTTCGAAGGGAAGGTGTGAAAGAAATTGGGAGGGCGAGAGCCTCCTGGCGAGCCGCGATTCTCGAAATTTATCGACCAATGAGGCTCGGCGGGAGCCTCGCCCTCCCCCATTCCAACCGGTTTTGAATTTTTCACACCTTCAGGGGGTGCAGGGGGATGTCCTTGCGGGCGGCTCGGACGGCAACTCCCAACCGAACCCCAGCGCCTGTGCGGCGCTTTCCCCCTTTGATAGGGGGGATTTTGACAGGAGCCATCCATGCCGCTGGGCGGCACCACCAAGAATGAAAATTATTCCCCTCCTCGGGAGGGATGCAGGGGTGGGTCGTCCCGATCCCGAAGGACCCACCCCGAAGGATGCCTTCTGCCCCTCCCCAGAGGGGATTTTGACAGAAGTTCCCACTTTCACAATGACGAAACAGGATTGAATCTATGGAACACAAGAGCTATCTATACCAGCATTACACCTGGCCTGAGTTGGGCGAGGTTGCCAAAAAGCAGCCGGTGGTGATTCTTCCCATTGGCTCGGTCGAAGACCACGGGCCTCATTTGCCCCTCGATACCGACAATTTCCTCATCTGGAGCATCTGCGAAGCCGCAGCCGAGCGCGCTGCAGGCGAGATTCTCTTGCTGCCGCAAATGCCGTACGGGTTTGAGACCCATCACATGGATTTCCCGGGCACCATTGATATTGGCATGGAGCATCTACTCAATTTTGTGCTCGACATTACCAAAAGCATAGCCCGGCACGGCTTTCAACGGATCCTCATCGCCGATGGCCATGGTTCCAACATGCCCATTCTGGAATTGGTGGCGCGGCGCACCATCCTTGAGACCGACAGCCTGTGCGCTACGTTCATCTGGCCCTCACTGGCCATCCAGGAAATCCGTAAGGTCCGGCAGTCGGAACGTGGCGGGATGGCCCATGCCTGTGAGCTGGAAACCTCAGTCTATCTTCATCTCGACAGAAACCGGGTGCAGATGGATAAGGCCAGTAAAGAAATCGAATTGCCCCAATCGGAGTTCATGTGGCTTGATCTCCTGGAAGGCTCTCCGGTTCTGCTCATGGACCACTGGACTCGCTTTAGCAAAAGCGGTGTGGTGGGTGATCCCACTTTAGCCACGGCCGAAAAAGGCAGGATCATTTTTGAGGCAGTGGTGGAAGCCTTGCTGCGCCTGGTCCGCGAATTCAAGAACCGCCCCCGCGGCGAGCGAACCGATTACCACTAGAAGCCATGGCAAGCAGACCGACAAGGGCCGACGAAGAGAGGGAGAAGGCAAGGAGGATAGAGTCGTTGAATCAGACCGCTTCGTTCTGGCTGATGGGGGAGGTTTAAATCGAACGTCAGATTCGGTCGCTCGGGCTGCATCACTCTGGTCGTCGCCGCGCGGAGCGCGCCTCCCACATTCTTGACTTATCGGGCAGCACGTTCTCGACGAACCAGCTTGTAATCAGTGCCCACGAACTCAAGTTGGACATCGCGTTGGTCCGGTTTTCCGCCCAGATTGCGATATCGCCAAATCTCAAAGGGATACGTAGTGGCGGCGTCGGGATGAGACTCAATCTCATCGGGCGGACCCCAGGTCAGGTAGATTCGACCGCGGTCGGTTTGCGAGCCGGGCTTGTCGGAAGCAACAAACCGTTCGTTGGCGTACGCGATTCTTCGCGAATGCTCTTGAGGCGTCACATCCCCAGGTGGGTTTGGTATGGCGGGGGAACCGCTGTCTTGAGGGCTTGCAGATGCAGTAGGTTTGTCTTTCTCCAGCTCAAACTGAATCGTCACGGTGGACTTGGCCCGGATCGGATCTCCGTTCAGCAGCACAGGCGTATATCGCCATTGCCGTACGGCCTCATAGGCAGCCGAAACCAGCATGGCATTCCCGCTCAACACCTGAACATCGGAAACCTCACCTTGCTCGTTGATTGTGACCTCGAACACCACGTCTCCCGCGATACCCTTTTGTTTTGCTTCCAGCGGATAGATGGGTTCGACCCGATAGATCAGATTTGTTGCCATCACCCGACTGCCGAGGCGAATTAACGGCGACTGGCTCTTCTCGGGTGTTCCGGCTTTGGAATCCTGCAGAGTAAAATTCACCGAGACCGTCGAACTCACCGGGACTGCCGCGCCATCCACGACGAACGGCATATACTTCCATTCTTTCACCGCATCCAATGCCGAGAGTACCAGCAAGGGATGACCTTTCGTCACACTGATGTTCTCGACCTCACCTTTCTGGTTGACGCTGATCTCAAGAAGAACTTCCCCCTGAATTCCTAACTGCTTCGCCTCCGGGAGATAGGTTGGTTTGACTTGATGCACCAGTCTTTTGGACAGAAGCTCCTGAGGGACAACAACCGCCTTCTTGGAACCATTGTCGGGCTGAGCCGCTGTTGCGGATTGACTTTCAGGCGCTCCTGCAGATTCCAAAGGAAAGACTTGCACGGTCAGTTTGCCGGTTAGAAACAGAACCAGCCAGACAGTTACCAGATATGCTATCAATCGGGTCTTGGACATGGAAACCTCCTTTAAGATTGAAACAACACGTTCAGTCAGGTGGTGCCGGCTTAGAAACAGGGTGGCCGGGGTGAACTTCGGGTGTGCCTGAGCCAGGGCCGTCTGCAACAAGGCCTCGAGATAAGGTTTGCGCTCCTGGGTAGTCTGCAGTACCAGCCGGTCCACCACCTGTTCACGGCACAACTGAATCCGGTCAAGCAGCCACCAGACCGCGGGATGAAACCAGAAAGGTGCAGCCAGAAACCCTTCCAACAAGGCAGAAAGCCAATCTTTCCGGCGTATGTGCCACAGCTCATGGCAGGCAATGGCTTTCTGGAGGCTGGGCTGCATTTCAGGGAAGCTGGAGGGGAGCAGCATCACCGGAGTCTGCATGCCAAAAGTCACAGGGCTATCCAGCTCGGCTGAAAGGTAAACTCGCGGGGCGACACCCACCTTTGCCTGCATTTCCTGAACCGTTGGTGGAGGCGGATCCAAGAACCGGGCTGTTCGTCGATAGTGACCAAGCCTGAAGAGTCCAAGAATTAACCAGGTGCAGCGCAGCCCAGCGCCGGAAATCAGGATCCAAGCCAGGAGTTCATAAGCTGGAAAACGGTCACTGTCGCCAAAAGCCGGGCCCAGAGTGATCTGCACTCGGGTTGTTTTGTGTGGCGTCAGTAGAAACTCGCGCTCCGCAGGCCTGTTCCATGGCTGGATTGCCGGCAGAACCAGGCAAACCGCCAACAACAGCCGCCAGTGCAGCAGCAGTGTGCCGGGATGGCGTACCCTGAAGGCACGAGCCAGGAGCGTTCCTATCCCTACCAATACTCCAACCTGAAGAGAGTAGGCGAACAGATTGGTCAAATAGATCGAGGGATTCATTCGCTCTCCTGGATCAGCTTGACAATGGTCTGAATGTCCTTCTCTGAAAGATGCCGGCCCTTGACCAGGTGGACCAGCAACGGTTCGGCTGAGCCGTTGAACACTCGGTTCACGAATTCCTGTACCATGGACTTGATGACCTGCTCCTTGGGGCGGGTCGGTTGATAGATATAAGCCCGATCTTTGACTCGTTTCTTCAGGTATTTTTTCTTCTCGAGGATCTTCATCATGGTCATGACGGTCGTGTAGGCGATCTTGCGCCGCTCTCGTAACGTCTCGTAAACGTCTCTGACCGTGGCATTCTCCAGCCTCCAGACAATCTTCATGATCTCGAGTTCTTGCTTGGTCAGCGTGTTGATCTTCACAATACTAATACACTAGTACTAATGCATCGAACATGTCAAGAAAAAAATAGATCGTCCGGTCATGGGCTGGTTTCGGGGTAATCGTGCGAAGAAGGGTGGGACGCGCGCTCCGTCACGCCTCAGTTAGTGTACGCAGAGCGCCTGCTCCACGTTGTGTCCTTGCCTGCAGTGCTCAACTCTCGACACTTTTTTTTACCTGGCCATTGGGCGCCATCGGGAGGGACCTCAGGCGAATGCCGGTGGCATTGAAGATCGCGTTGCCCACGGCTGGAGCCAGAGCCACGATCGGGGTCTCTCCGGCGCCGGCCGAGGGCAGGTCTCTGCGATCCACGAGGATGGTCTCCAACTGGGGCACGTCGCTGAAACGCGGAACGCGGTAGCGGGAGAAGCGCGGATTGAGAATTTTCCCGCTTTCAAATTCAATCGCTTCAAAGAGCGCCCCTCCGATGCCTTGAATGATCGCGCCCTCAATCTGATTTTTCAGGTTGTCGGGATTGATGACCGCGCCGCACTCAAAGGCGGTCACGACACGGGTGATCTTTATCTGGCCGCTTGGGGGATCGGCTGAGACTTCCGCACAGGTGGCTACATAACTGCCTTTCTCAAAACCACAGGCCATGCCAACGCCTTGGCCCCGCAAGCTCCTGCCCTTGCCCCAGCCGAAGGACTGCGCTGCCGTGTCCAGCACCGCGCGGAGCCGCACCTCCTTCAGATTCTTGCGGCGAAACTCGAGCGGATCCATCTTCAAGCCCTGCGCCAGCTCGTCCATGTGTGTCTCGCGGGCGAAGTGATTGGCGGTGGCCGCCAGGGCGCGATAAGAACCCTGGCGCAAAGGAGAACGCGCGGCATGAAATTCGATCTTCTGATGGGGAATGTCGTACAACGGCCGGAGGGCCGAAGCTCCGGAATTGTAGTTATGAAATTCCCAGGCGGTGAGGGTGCCGTCCTGTCCCACGCCGCTCCGGATCTCGATCACCCCGGCGGGGCGGAAATAGGCCCAGGTAAATTCTTCCTCGCGCGTCCAGACGAGCTTGACCGGTTTGCCGGCAGCCTTGGCTAAGCGGGCGGCTTCAATCGCAGCTTCGCCGGTGTGCTTGCCGCCGTAAGCGGCGCCCGTGTCGGGCACGATCACACGGACTTGAGTCTCGGGGATTCGAAAGGCTTCGCCCAGTTCGGCCCGCACACCAAAAGGACGTTGCGTGCCGGTCCAGACCGTGAGCTTCCCGTCCTTCCACTCGGCTACCGCGGCGCGCGGCTCCAACGGGGCGTGGGCGATGTAAGCAACCGTGTAAGACCGTTCGAGCTTCAAATGCGCCGCCGCCATCCCTTCCGCCATCGAGCCGAGCGTGTAACTGGAACGCCCATCGAAGCCCTGCTGCTCAACCCTCTGCTCCTTGAGGAGTTTGAATAACTCCTGCCCTGAGGGTTGTGGAGATGTCTTCCATTCTGCCCGCAGAGCAGCGAGCGCCTGCGACGCCACGGGCTCACTGGGCGCGGTGATGCCGACAAAGTCTCCATCGCGAACCACAGCCACGCCGGCCATGCTTTCGGCC
Source organism: Acidobacteriota bacterium (assembly GCA_003224725.1). Classification (GTDB taxonomy): domain Bacteria; phylum Acidobacteriota; class Terriglobia; order Versatilivoradales; family Versatilivoraceae; genus QHZQ01. The sequence goes on from QHZQ01000092.1 coordinate 17,343, forward strand.
GCGCGGGTGTCGAGAGAATCCAGGGTGGCACCAAAGGCCGAGGGGCGCAGGACTTTTCCATACAACATTTCCGGGCGTTTGAGGTCAGAGGTATATTGATGCTTTCCGGTAACAATGGACCGGGCACTGACCTTCTGGGTGGTTTTTCCGGCAACCTTCCACTGATCCACATGAGTGGTGGGCACATTCTCGCCAACCAGCTTCATCAATTTTTGGCCTTTGGTGAGTTGCGCAAAGCCAAACGACTGCTTTGTGCCATAATGAATGACCTTTCCGTCGGCCACACCGAGCGAATTGCGATCGACCTGCAATTGCCCGGCCGCCAGGTCCAGTAGAACTTCACGCGCGGCCGCCGACACCTTTCTTAATTGAGCTGCCATGACGGGTGTTGTCTGGCTTCCGAATGTTCCCATGTCGAAAGGCGTGAGGTCCGTGTCGCCCATCACCAGATGGATCGAAGCCAACGACAAGCGCAATTCTTCCGCGACGACTTGAGTCAATGAGGTACGGATATCCTGGCCCACTTCGACTTTTCCCGTGTAGACCGTCACGCTGCCGTCTTCCCCAAGGTGCAGCCAGGCGCCGATCTCTCTCGGCATCCCTCGGCCCGACTCGCGTTGGCGCCCGCGGCCGGATTCCTGATCTGCCAACCCGTCCTTGAGCATGGAGATGACAACGATGCCTCCGCCCAATGCTTTGAAGAAATCGCGCCGCGACAGTTCGAAGTGATAAGTGGGCCCGGATCCAAGCTCATAGCGTTCAGGTTCAAAGAAAACTTCGGAGAGCGGCTTCTCACTCATGGCCCACTTCCTCTCTGCGCTTGTGCGGCTTGGCGAATCGCCGCCACGATGCGCGGATAGGTTCCGCACCGGCAGAGATTGCCTTCCATAAAGCGGCGGATCTCTGGCTCCGTCGGGTTAGGATTCTTCCTCAGCAAGCCGACTGCGGAAATGATCATCCCCGGAATGCAGTAGCCACATTGCATCGCACCTATCACGATGAACGCTTCCTGAAGCGGATGCAGCCTTCCGTCCTTTTCAAGTCCTTCAACGGTCGTGATCTGCTTTCCTTCGGTGACGGTCACCGGAGTGATGCAAGCCCTCACGGGTCGCCCGTCAACGAGCACTGAGCAAGCGCCGCACTGACCTTCACCGCAACCGTACTTGCTTCCAGTGAGGCCCAGTTCGTCACGCAAGATGCTCAGCAGGCTGCGCTCTGGTTCAACATTGACATTATACGGGGTCCCGTTAATTTGAAGTTTTAGGCTCCTGACCATAAGACCAAACCTCATCAGGGAAAGAGAATACCGGCCCCATGACGCGAAGGCTCGAGGATAGAGGATCGAAGATCGCCCGATGGAAGACTGCTATCAATCCTCGATTCTCTAACCTCAATCCTCAGTTTTTCTCTGCGCCTCCGCGTCTCTGCGCGAACATTGTCTTCGCTCTCGGTTGCCATATGAAGTCGCTTGCTACAAGTAGCGAGCAACCTCATACTGCCAAGGGTCGGGTCTCCCGAAGCAGCTGACCCCTCATCCGGCCTGCGGCCACCCTCTCCCCAGGGGAGAGGGCTGGGGGTGAGGGGGAGGGCAGATTAACAAACTTGACCAAAGTTTGAACTTCGTCGCCACCAAGTAACCCTAGGCTTCTGCAGTAAAGCCCAGGATGATGTCGAAACGTGCTCCAAGCTCACCGGCTCGCGAGCCTTTGATGGGGGCGAAGGGAACAATGACAGAGTCCCTGGCCCTGGGATCCCTGATAGCATTAAGAATGCCATCTGTATTGTTTCCCGGTTCACCCCTCACGTAACACTGGGTCGTAAACTTGTCTCGACCCCTGAGTTTGACAGCAAAGTGGATGTGTGGCGTTCGACCGGGGTAGGGAACCGGCTTGATGGTTCTGAAGAAATACTCCCCGGTCGAGCCAGTGAGAAAACGGCCAAATCCCTGGAAGTTAGTGTCCCGGTTGGCATGGTTGGCACTCTTGCTATGGAGGTAGGCGCCCTTGTGGTCTACCTGCCAGATCTCAACGAGCGCATTGTGAACAGGCTCGCCTCTTGAGCCCAGGATGCGCCCGCTGAGGTACGTGACGTCACCCACGGCTGGCGTAATGGCGTCGTTGATGATAAGCAGGTCATTATCCGTGTC
>QHZQ01000537.1 GCA_003224725.1 Acidobacteriota bacterium
ACCCGGCCTTCGGCCACCCTCTCCCACTGGGAGAGGGGCTGGGGGTGAGGGGACGGCAGCTTAACAATTTGACCGAAGTTTGAACTTCTTCGGCACCAAGTAACCCTCGCGATGAGATTGATATGAGCAAGTTGTGCGTTGATTGCCAAGGAAACTCCTTTTGCACGGCCACGCGGGGCGGCGGATAAGCCGCGTCGCCGTCAGCTTCATCGGAAGTTAGGCGGAGTGGTAGCGAGGTGCCCCTCGCGGCCCTGCACCGGCCCTCACCCACCACCGCGCCTTTGGCCGCCTCAGAATTCTGAATTGCTGCTAATCCAGAACGGTACCACAAAAACAACCCGTGGCCTTCACGAAAATTCCCTCCCTCCTTTCGGCGGTCGGCTGAATGCTGCGGTTAGACGGCCTCTTTCAGAGTGCCGTGTATTTCTGTGACTGTTATAAGAACCTTTCGATGATGATCTCGTCTACATAAGCTCCGTTGAGCTTGGCCTGTCTCCGTGCCGTCCCCACAATGGAAAAGTCTTGCTTTAGGTAGGTGACTAAAGCCGCCAGGTTATCGGCGCGCACAAAAGTAAAGATCTTTTCGTAGCCTTTACCGCGAGCAGCCTCTAACGTGGCTCTAAACAGAGAGCGACTAATACCTTGTCGCCGGCACGCCAGGTCCACGTAAGTGCCCAGGACACCCACATGGTCAAATGCGTGGGTGTAGGTTGCAAACGGCTCCATGCTTTGAAACCCTAGGACCCTCTCATCTTGGCGGCGGATGGCCACATTGAACACCCCACGCTGGGGAAAGTTCAAAATATAGTCCCGTTCGCATTCGACGGTGAATAGTGTATCAAAGGCGGTATACACCTTAGCTTCGATAATCGGATTTAAGATGCGAACGATGGCTTCCGCATCATCTAGTCGGACTTCTCGAACCAGCAGATCCATCTCTTAGTACTTCCTGACGGGACGTAGTTGCAATTGGGCAGAGCGTTTTTCTCAGGCTGTCTAACGGGCTGCCGTTGAGCGGCCAGGCTTTTCAGCGGTCCGCTCCAACCGCTTGTCTGGCAGCTCGACCTTAACATGGCCCGTTCTTCAGAGGCCCTGGTGCTTTCCGGTTACGGCCATTCCCGAATAGTGGACGTGTACCAGACGCCAGCGCCCGTCGATCTTTCGATACACCTGACTTTCGCGTCCGTGAGTCGTCAGCATAGTGCCATCGCTTCGGAGCTTCGCCTGAAAGTCCCAGTAGAATTCGGCCCATGCCGTATCTGGGTACGCGTGAATCACGATATCCTTGACGGCGAGCTTTCGCTCGGAAAAGGTCTCACCCATCAGCTTCGCGTAGACGTTTGTCTTCACCGCTTCCCACCCATGCTCGTGTCCCAGCGGATGGATGAACGACACGTCGGCTGTGGTTGCCCAGATTTCGGAGGCGAGCCTGCTGTCCGCAGCGTCGATGGACTGAGCGTACCTGGTGATCAGACCCGTTATCTCCACTACCTTTGGATCCTTTGGATCGCCGCCGGCGGGCGCTCGGCCGTTTTTACTGTTGTCCACAACGCAGCCCGCTCCAGCAAGACACACTACGAGAACGCATCTGCTCGCAAAACTCCGATAGGTCATCTCACCTTCAGAACCTCTTACTCCCCACTTCGCCCGCCCAACGGCTTTAGTGCCCAGCCGCGAGCGGCGCGTGAGTCCTCAAAGCCTTCCCTCAGTAACTGACAACAGAATGCGCCGGTTCGAAGCTGAAAGCAAGCACGATTGAGTATGCTGTGTAATGCCTTTAGTTACTGGGGGCCGTTGAGGGAGGCGGTCTTGGTAGCCACGGCGAGTGCTTTTCTCCGCGACCGCCGTCGCTCGCCGTGGGCTTTTCCGCGTAGGTGGACAACCCACGACGAATTAGAAAGCAAATTCGTCGAGGCTACCAAAGCTGTTTTCTTCGCCGTCCGTAACTAACCCATTACTATCCTGGTGCTCGAAAGAGTACAACCGGATCACAGTTAATCAAAGTTCTTTTGTTCGGCATGGCAACTAATCAAGTACCTTGACACTCTATCTAGATAGAGTATCATACTAGATCGAATGTCAGGAAAAAAGACCGATCTCATCCAGGGCACGCTGGATCTGCTGATTTTAAAAACCGTCGCGCACGCGCCGATTCACGGTTACGGAATCGCGCAACGAATTCTATTGACCTCAAAAGAGACTTTGCAGGTGCAGCAAGGATCGTTGTATCCGGCCCTGCACCGGTTGCAGCGCAAAGGCCTGCTGAAGTCCGAGTGGAAAGAGTCCGGTAATGGACCGATGGCGAAGTATTACTCGCTGACGGCGGCGGGCCGGAAACACTTGCAAGAAGAAATGGCGCAGTGGCAGCGCTATGCTGGCGCGGTTGCCCTGGTGCTGGAGTCTTAACGAGGAGGGCCGATGCGCTTTCCCTGGAACCGAGCGGAGACTGACCTGCAGCGTGAGCTTGCCCATCACCTGCACGAGTTAACGGCGGAGTACGAGCGCCGAGGGCACTCTCACGAGGAGGCGTTGCGGATGGCGAAGCGCGCATTCGGTGGTAGCGAGCAAGTGAAAGAGCAATGCCGGGACGAACGGCGGTGGGCCTGGATGCAGGGCTTGCGGCAGGACGTTATCTTTGGCGCGCGTATGATGCGCAAGACGCCGGTGATCACTGTGGCGGCAGTGCTGTCTCTAGCCCTTGGCATTGGCGCCAACACAGCGATTGTCTCTCTGATGGATGTGGTGCTCTGGCGCGATTTGCCGGTGCCGAACCCGAAACAGCTCACACTGGTGCACTGGCAAGGCCATGGATTTCCGCGAGACCTCTTGGACGGCGCATCTGGCAGCAGCTATATGAACGACGAAAGCTGGGACGTGGCCGATTTCTTTTCCTATCCAACTTTTCGAACACTACGTCAGGGCGCTTCCGGTCGAGCCTCGCTGGCTGCATTTACCGATCCGGGTACCAACAGCATCAG
>QHZQ01000538.1 GCA_003224725.1 Acidobacteriota bacterium
CACACGACTCGGTCCAGAGATCAGGAAATGTGGGTGATGAAATCCGAAGGCAAGACACCACCCGTGCCGTTGAACCACAAAATCTCTGAGGGTGTGGCCATTTCGCAGAAGCAGATGAAAATTGCCTGGGCGAATACTCACGGCCAGTATCCGGATTTGCTCTCGGAAGGAGAGTCGGTGCTGTATACCGCTGAGATCGTGTACCAGGAGGGCCAACCCGCGTTAGTTAATAAAAAAGAGGTGATTAAAGCCAGGGCTCCCGAATGCACGCTGGAAGCCCAGGACTTTCGCAACAACGACTCGGAGTTAATATACACCTGCTACCGCGCTCCTCACTACGCCGATGTGATGGGGGTCGAATTGAAGAGTGGGAAGGTGACTGTGTATCGGAAGTTAGCCGACGAGTACAACGAGGTTGAAGGAATCTTTCCAGATGGGCAATACACGCTGGTGGAATCGAGTCGCGACCAGGGTGGACCTGCGCGGCAAAACTCGAAATATATTGACCTGTGGAAACTGAAACTTGAGCTGAACAGCACGAATTTCGTCCGAATGACCCACTGGGGAGATTATGAGGGTTACAAAGCTTCCAATCCTGTTGTCAGCCCTGACGGCAAGTGGATGGCCTTTCAATCGGCCCGAAACGATGAACCGGCCGGAGTTGGACACGGGATTTTCCTTTTAAGATTGAAGGAGTGAATGCGGATCGTGCGAATACCGCACCTACTGAGACTTGTCATCCGGCTGTCGCCCATGACGACTGTTTTTGCACAAGAGTTAAGTTCGACCGACCGTAATGCGCTAGTTATGGCGGAATTACAATGCATTGGTAGCCACGACGAATTGCCTTTGTAATTCGTCGTGGTCTTTTGTCGCCAACGGTGAAAGGCTCACGGCGAGAAGAGCGCTCGCCGTGGCTACCCCAAGCGGACCCCATTTACAACAGTCTACCCTCCATAGCTACACATTACGGCCCTGCAGCAGCTTTCCAATTAAGGTGTGATGAGGATTTCTGTAACACTGGTGCAGGACCGATGCCGTTGTTGACAGAGTTATGAGGATGCCCTTCAGTTATGAGCTATAAAAGAGAAGCCCGCGCCGGGCTCAAGCCCTGGCTCGTCTGGCTTGTGGTGTTGCTCTTGGTGGCCACGGCCAAGCCTGCACAGAGTCAATCCTTCAAAATCCTCGTGGACACCGACCTGGGATTTGCCAGTGACGATGCGCTGGCCCTTTTGATCCTGCTTCAGTCGAAAAACGTGGAGTTGCTTGGGGTCACGGTGGTCACGGGTAATGAGTGGCGCAACCAGGAGGTAGCCAATGCACTGCGGCTTCTTGAACTGGCAGGTCGCTCAGACGTGCCGGTCTACCCGGGTGCCGAGAAGCCGCTGGTGAACAACATCGAAGACATGAAACTTCGAGAACGGATTTATGGCGATACCAGCGAGGGCGGATACAAGGGGGCTTGGCGCGAGAGAGGTCCAGGCCCTGAAAAGGTCGATGCACCCGACGGCGAATTTGCCCAAAGAAAACCAGAGCCAACTCATGCGGCGGACTTTCTGGTTGCAGCCATTCGCCAACATCCCGGTGAGGTCGTACTGGCAGCCATCGGCCCGCTCACTAATATCGCATTGGCTCTGGCCAAGGACCCTGAAATAGCGTCCCTTACAAGATCCACGCTAATCATGGGGGGAGGCATCGGGACCCCTCCCGAATTCAATTTCTGGATGGACCCAGAAGCGGCCCGCATTGTTCTCCGGGCTCCTTGGCGCCAGCTTATCCTCACGCCGCTCAACATTTGCTATCAAGCCCCTTACACGCGAGAAATAGCCGCTGCCGCTGCGCAGGGGGACTCTCCCATTGCCAACTATTTCAAGGAAACTCAGCTTAAGACGAACTTTCCTAATCCGGTTGCAAGCTTTATGTACGACCCGGTGGCCATGCTTTCTCTTTTAGAGCCTCAGGTGATCAAGCGGACCGAGTCGATGTGGCTGGACGTAAACATCGATCACGGGCCTTCTTACGGAGCCACCCTTTTCTGGAAAGAAGGGCAGCGGCCTATGCCCGGCTCACGCAAGGTGGAGGTGCAGTTTGACCTTGACTATAAGCAATTTGTCAGCTCGTTCAGCGCTTTAATGAAAAAACCAGTCCGCCGAGCCTCGGGTCCGCCCCCACGCTGAAAGCGTAGGGGCTAGAGTTTGGGACATTTTCGATCGTACAGTCGCCGCGACGGAGCGCGCCTCCCACTTTCACGCTCAAACAAGCGTGAAATTCATCTCGACCATATCGGTGGCTGTCCCGCGCCAGCCCATCAGATCCAACGTCACTTACAGCTTTCTATGGTCGTCGAATCACTGCTGAGGTTTTAGCAGAAAGGCATGGACCTTCCCCTGCGGGTTGCGCCCGGTTCCCGCAATCACCCCCGTTTCGTTTATGGCCGTGGCACTGTAGAGTATCCATCCTGAGTTGGGTGAAACCCGATCATTGAGGTCCGTCATCACGCGGTTCTTCCAGAGATATGCGTGAGAGTCGCCAACGCTATTCGGCAGGTCTGAAGAGCCCACTACTTCGCCGCTATCATTGATATCGAACGCGTGGGTATCCTGGCCGCCGAATGACCCCAAGAAGGTCACGGCGCCTCGATCCCAGAGAAAGGCAGAGATTGCGGCTTGGAACTGAGCGTCGCCGACGATCTGGCCCACGGAATTAATGGCATTGGCCATGCTGCTTGGGACCAGCAGGTCTTTCATCACACCCTTTTTCCAGGCGAAAGCATGTTGATCGAAATCCGGGGTAGCTGACCTCCCGACCACGATGCCGTGATTATTGATATCCATCGCATCCGTGACATCTCCGCCCAA
>QHZQ01000539.1 GCA_003224725.1 Acidobacteriota bacterium
CGTTTCAACAATCGAACCGCATCCTTACTCTTTCCCTCTTCCAGGTAAAATGAGGCCAGGTTTCCCAAACCCAAGGCTACCTTGGGATGGCTTGGCCCTAGCACGTTCTCCCAAATGTCCAGCGCTCTCAGGTAGAGCGGCTCAGGACTGATCCTACCTCCCTGCCTTCGCTGCAGCTCGGCCAGATTATTCAGGCTAGAAGCCACTTCCGTATGATTTTTCGCGGATCGCTAAAGCCCGGCGCAATAGCCGAAGGACAAAACGATCCCCTTCGCGTCGTGATGCCCAAAGGGAGCTACGTACCCAAGTTTGAGCCTGCTTCGATCCTCAGGCCAGCCTTTCAGGCTCCAGGCACCGTTGTTGGCACCCACCGACCCAAGGCCCAAGGCGATTGCAGTGTTGCCCTTTCTCAATTTGAGTTCCGACAACGAAAATGAATACTTTAGCGATGGACTGACCGAGGAGATTATTCATGCTCTAGGAAAGGTGAAGGGGATGAGCGTAGTGGCTCGCACTTCGGTATTTCAATTCAAGGGCAGGGCGTATGACATACGAAAACTTGGAGAGCAACTGAACGTTCAAACCGTTTTGGAAGGAAGCGTTCGCAAAGCCGGTGAGCGGCTACGCATTACCGCCCAGTTGATCAATGTCTTAGACGGGTACCACCTCTGGTCTGAAACCTATGAAAGGAAAATGGAAGATGTCTTCGCCGTCCAGGAGGAGATTTCAAACGCGATTGTGAATGCCTTGAAGCCTTTCTGTCAGGAGGAGCCTGCGGTCGTTCGGAGGGCCAGTGAAAACCTTGAGGCGTACCATCTTTTTCTCAAGGGTCGTTTTCATAACAGGAAGCGCACCGAAGACGGCCTCAAGAGGGCCATTGAATTTTTCCATCAAGCCACCGAGATCGACCCAAATCATGCTGCCGCGTATGCAGGGCTGGCAGAGTCGTTCAGCCTGCTGGCCCACAAGGGACTGTTCTGGCCTCGAGAAGTCATGCCCAAGGCAAGAACCGCAGCTCTCAAAGCCATTGCCCTTGATGGCCAGGTATCAGAAGCCCATATGGCGTTGGGTTTTGTCAAATCCGTCTATGAATGGAAGTGGGAAAAGGCTGAGTGCCATTACCAGCAGGCCTTGCAGGTGGCTTCCTATGGAAACGCCGAGGCCCACCATTGGTACTCTTCGGATTATCTGGCGCCGCTGGGACGATTAGATGAGGCTCTGGAACAAATGCTCCACGCTCAGTTTGTGGACCCGCTTTCGCACCTTATCAACTCCAGCCTGGGGTTTGTCCTGATCATGCGGCGAGAGTATGACCAAACTATTGATCATTACCGCAAGTGTCTTGAATTAGACCCCAGCTACTATCACTTCTATACTGGCCTGGGGAGGGCTTACGCGCAGAAGGGGATGCTGGCAAAAGCCTTGGAACATTTCCTCAAGGGGAAGGAACTTTCAGGACACCTCCCTTATATCACAGGCATCATTGCCCATTGCCATGCCATGATGGGCAGGTTTTCACGAGCGGAGAAACTATTGGCCGAGTTACTCCTCCTGGCTCGGCAGCGATACATTCCCTCCACCACATTAGCTTTGGTTTACAGTGGTCTCAACAACCGGGATGAGGCGTTTCGATGGCTGGAAAGAGCTTTCGCTGAGCGCGAATGCTCCCTGGTTTATTTGAACGTCTACCCAACCTATGACAACCTGCGCCAGGACCCCAGGTTCCACGACTTAGTCCACCGGATCGGGTTCCCCTCGGCACCACCCGTTCGCCTTGCTTGAGCCTTTCTCGCAGGAGATTTGTCATGCTCGCCTCAGCGGCTCCAAGCAGAATGAGAATAGAAATTCCCAATTTGGAAGCAGGACAGCGTTCGCGCAGAGAACGTGAGAGGGTGTCTCTGTCGGGGATGTCCCCGGCTGCGGTGCAACGGAGACACCCCTGCAGGCTCGCGCCCGCTACCCCGTCAAGGGGGCAATTTCTTTTGGGAGCCTGAATCTACAGTGTAACTTCAGCATTCAGGTTACTACAGTAGGCGCGCCGGATTCGTCTGCATCATCAGCCGGATGTCATCCACTGAGAAACCCGTGCTGCGCAGTCGCTCGGCGTAGAGACGCAGGCCCTCCACCGGGGGCGGCGTATCGGGCTGGCCAAGATCGGTAGATAACACCGTGGTGCCGACCCCAACATCCGAGATAGCCCGTTCGATGGTTTCGAAAGGAACAAAGCCGCAACGATGAGTGGTGGAAACGAAGCAGCGCTCAAAAATCACGTTGCCTCGCGATGAGAGTTCCTTCTGCGCTTCCAATGAATAGAATGTGGGTGGCCACTCCGGATGCGTCACCAGCAGGCTTCTAATTCCGAGCGCGGAGGCACGGTCAATCACGACGGATGACTCCTCCGGACTCAGGTGCCCGGTGCCCAGGATACAGTGGCTGCGCGCAATCTGCTGCAGAATTTCCTCTGCTGCCGAAACGAGCTGGCCATTGGCGTCGAGCACGGAGATGCCGCCTCTCATACCGTGGTGGCGGCGATGGTTTTCCGCCGAACGGGTGGGCATCCAGATTTGCCTTGCACCCATGCTGATGGCGAGTTCCACGGCGGCGGGGTTCAATCCCCCGACGGTCTCATTCAGAACCAATCCGCCGTAGACACGGATGTCCGGAACGACCTGGGAGACCAGCCAGGCCCGCTCGACGGTCGAATTCTGGTGCGACTTGATGAGAATGGCGCCCATGCCGGCCTGCGCCGCTTCACGCGCCAGCTCGATATCATCGAAACGGCGCGGGTCCAAATCCGGGGCACTGTGGACGTGCAGATCGACGGCGCCTTCCAGGAAATCGGGGGCCAGGGTCATCCTGCCATCACCTCCCGGCGTGCTGGCTCGCGGCTGGCGATGCAACCGGCAATGGCGGCCAGTCCGGCGGCAACCGCGAATGCTGCCATCGGTATCGTGAAGCTGGCTGTGCTGTGCGTCACTTTGCCGACGGCCCACATCGCCAGAGCGCCGGCAAGTGAGCCGCAGCCGCTTAAGACTCCAATGGTTGTCGAGATGTGAGTTCGAGAGACATCCTGGGCCATCGTGAGGTACATCGCAATCCAGATGCCCAGCCCGATGTTTACGGCGACCAACGCGCTTACGGCCTGGGATAGAACCGGAAGAAACGGGACACCGGCGCACAACAACAGCGGCACCGTGGCGCCCAGGAACACGATTCGGCGTGCCGCGAAAACTGCATAACCCCGGCGGGCCAGCGTAAGAATGGCGGCGCCGCAGAGCAGATTGCCGAGATCAAGGCCCAGATAGATCAGCGTGAGAATCCAACCAAGCTGGCGGCCGGGCGCCAGCCCACGATGCTGGGCAAAATAGGTCGGAAGCCAGTTGACACTGAAGTACAGGCACGGATTCACGAGAATGGCCACGATCAGCACCGGAATGAACCGCGGGCTTTTCACGATCTCAGTGAAAATGCAGAGCTGAAATCCTGAGCGGCCTCTTTGGTGTGGTTGCGACTCGCGCCAGACCAGCTCGAGTTCTTTGCCACCGGTGGCAAGCAGCCATGCCACCATCCAGACCACCCCCAGAGAGCCGACCAGAACGAAAGCCCAGCGCCAGCCCAGGGTCGACGAAATGGCCAGGATCACTGCGGGAGCGATCAGCGCGCCCACGCTAGTCCCGCTGGTAAAAATGCCGTTGCCGAGCGCTCGCTCGTTGGGCTCCAGGCTGCGAGCTACAATACGGATAGCGGCAGGCCAGTTCGCCGATTCCATAACCCCGAGCAGAAGACGAAAGACAATCAGACTTGCAAATCCCGTGGCGAGACCGGTCATTACCGACACCGTTGACCATGCGAGGACGGCAGCACCAAACGCCCAGCGCAGGTGTGAACGGTCGAGGACCGGACCGACGGCGAAATGAGACAAAGTGTAAGCGTAGTAGAAAACTGCGAAAAGCCAGCCCAGCGCCTGGTTATCCAGGTTCATGTCCTTCTGAAGGATCGGCGCGAGAATGCTCAGGGTCTGCCGGTCCAGATAATTGAGCGTGGTCGCAAGAAACAAAAGGCCGCAGAGTTTCCATTTGGTCGCAAGCAGCGGGCGGCGCGTCATCCTTCAATCCTTAGAATTTCCTCCATCTGCCCGTTTCGAATACCGTAAAAGCGCTCGTGGAGATTGATGGTAGCATCGGAGTAGTGAACCCAGAGCTCGATCTTGTCCCCCACTTCGAGTGGGAGAGAGGGATTTTCCAGTTGGATGAGGTCATGCTCGGCATTCAGTTTCTTCAGCACGACGCCGTCGATGCCTTTCACGGACGGCATGCCTCGCTCCGCACTGAGCGTCTTGAGGCCAGCATCGACGACCACTCGTTCGCCACCTGTTTTACTGATGATGGTGGTGAGGAGACTCAGGGCTAGATGGAAATCGGTGCAGCATTGGCGGTAGTCGGTATCCATGACCAGGTAAGAGCCGGCCTGAATTTCGGTGACTCCGGGATACTGGCCGGAGATGTTGTAGGAGCTGGTTCCACCGGCGCTTACAATTTCGACAGGAATACCTGCGCGCTCGATGAGATCACGACTTTCGATCAAGAGACCCATGGCGGCGTTGCCGGTCTGCATCTTTTCAGGGCCGGGAGGCTTTCGGATTCGACCTTCATAGCCCATGAGGCCGCGAAATCGCAGGCCTTTTTCCAACACAGTCCTAGCAAGCCGCACCGCAGGTTCTCCCGTTTGGGCACCGCAACGGTGTAGACCCACATCCACGTCGACCAGCGCGCCGGGATGAGTATCCTTGCGGCGGGCCGTCACCGCGATAGCATCCACGATTTTTTCATTGTCGACGCAGACCATCACCTCCGCCTGGCGCGCCAGATCAACAAATCGGTCGATTTTGATCGGGTCGGCGATTTCGTTGGCGATCAAGACACTCCGAACCCCGTGACGCACTAAACACTCGGCCTCGGCAACCGTCGAGCAGGTCATGCCGATCGCGCCTGCAGCCAGTTGCCGCAAGGCCAGTGTAGGACACTTGTGGTTCTTGAAATGGGGCCGCAGTCTGGCACTGCCCTGGGTGAAGAACTTCGCCATGGTCTGCAGATTGCATTCCATGGCAGCCATATCCAGGAGCAGGGCGGGTGTTTCGAGCTCGTGAATTTTCAATGTCCGCAGCCTGTCGCTTTGGCGGCGTCAACTACAAGGTTGGCAATTTCGTTTTTGGTCATGGAAAGAATCTCAGGCCAAGTCGCCAGCGTGAGCGTGAACACGGTTAGCCATTGGGCTTTCGGTCATGGAAAAAATCTCACGCCAAGACGCCAAGTCGCAAAGGCTTCCTTGGTGTCTCCGCATCTTTTCGTGAGGAGAGATACCGCACTTAGTCCTCCGGTTCAATCACCACCCTTGTACGAAAGAAGAGCAGCTTCATAGACAGGCTCCAAGGGTCCACGTCCCAAAGTCCTCAACTGGGATACTGATCCGGCGGAAGCGGCATTAACTACATCCGCCTCGAGTCTAGCGATTTCGTTTTTGGTCATGGAAAGTATCTCAGGCCAAGTCGCCAAGCCATCCTTAGCGTCTTTGCGCCTTTGCGTGAGGCTCCTTTGCCCCAGCGAGCGTGAACACCTGGTTAGCGGCGCTTCTGCAGCAGTAGCGCCCAGTCCAGCCAGCCGGGAGTTTTAGGCAAGGTCCACACCGGTCCATCGACTGGTGGCAGCGGAATTTTCTCTCCCGTGAACGCGTTGAACCAACTTGCTTCATAGCTCCCCGGCTCGAGCTTGATTGTCAGATCAGCGCACTCCTTCTTATATTCGAAGGCTTCCTGATTGCCGCACATAGGGCGTTGCGGCAAATACACCGCGTAGATTTCGCCAGGCTTTGCCAGACAGTAAGCTCCCTTGCTGACGAGTTCATCGTGCGGCTCCGTCTTCCACCATTCGAAACTGGTGAAGAAATCCACCATATGCTCATAACCTTTTAACATGACCATGGTGTCGTCACCCCGTCCGTTGATCCAGCCACCGCCGGTGTCCGGCCAGATGTTGGTCCCGCGGCGACAGCTTTCTCCGGCCGTCCCATACGCGCCGGCCATCGCGATGTCCCACGCCACCTGACGCAAGGTTTCTGCGGAGTCCCCATCCGGCTGAGGCGCCCAACGCGGATAATGGTCCTCATACCCGTACTCTTCGTTTGCCTGCGGGATGATCCGGCCGGTCTTCATCTGGATCTGACGCTCCTCCAGCATGAGCGCGTGCTGCGAGCGCGACCAATTCTGGATCGAAGTGAATCCAAACCAGTCCGAGGCACGGTCCTGGTGCTCTCGATGCACGGGGTGGCTGCTGGCAAGATGCCTGTATGGATCCCAGCTCTCGATCAGGGTTCCGGTCTCGTGAGCCCACTTCTCGTCGCGAAAGCTGTCGAGGTCATCTCCCAGGTCCCAGGTGATGTTTGAGAACGCACTCAGCCGCGCCACCGCGTACCGCAGGTAGCGCCGCTCGTCCTCGCTACCTGCAACCGGTTGTGCCTTGTGAGTCGAGATATCCTGAATCACCGAGATAATCACGTTGCGATCCCGGGCGAACCGCAACATCCGCTCCCATTTCTGCCAGTAGGGAACATTAAAGCGGGCGAAGTCGATGCCCGGATGATCGAAACTTTGGGGCGCCTCGGCTACCCAGGGACGCAGAAAGTAAGTGAAGTTGTCACCCGTCATCACGGGTTCTCCCCAATAGATGTTGGCTGCACCCGCAAGCAGCACGCGCATTCGATTGATCTTGAGCCCGATCAGGCGCTCGATGCAGTAGTCGATGGTCCTCTCCTCGCGCCAGCCCATTAACCAGAATGCGGTGGTGCCGTTGAAGAAGTAGTGCTCGCCCGTACCCTCCCAAATGAAATGCCAGGGGTACTTGGAATCAACGCGGACAGGGCCGCGCCGGTGGCCGTCGGAGGCCCGGAACGCGCCCTTATGCGTCATTTCGAAGCTACCCTGCCGGTAAGCAACCGAGTAGGTATAGTCGCCCGGCGAGGAGGGCATGAAGCGGATTCAACAGATGTGGCCGCAGACCCGCCAGCCTTACCGAAGGATCCGCGGAGTGTGGCATCTGTGAATGGATTGCGCGCATCGGGGCCTTCGACGTTTACGATAACCTCGACAAAATCGTAGGCCTCTACGCCACCGGGCGGCTGTGAGAAGGAAACCTTTTTCGGAGCCCCCGGCAATGCTGGCGGCAACACCAATATCAGCAGGCAAGTGCACTCCAATATTCTGCGGTTAAACATGCGTCCCTCCGATCTGTGATCGGCTTACCTTACGGGACCATCCGACCGTTCGTCTATGGGAATCCTACGAATCCTTCTCGAAATCCTCTGATCCGGCATAGCGACTCGAACCCTAGCCGGATATGGCTTGCGATTGGGTTGCTAGTCTATGAGGTCCACCCGCAATTCGGCAAGGGAATTTTTCGAGGTCTGGTTGTTATGCACCGGTCTTTAACACCGCTTCCCTAAAGGTGTGAAAAAATTCGCGACTCTTGCAGAAGCTCGTTGGTCTCAGATCGTCCGCCCTTTTTCCAAGGAGGGACTTGAGGGGGTAGCCACTGTTGAATCAAAACTTGGTGCGGATTTCCAGCCACCCCCCTGAAGTCCCCACTCGTTCGAGAGGGGACACTCAAGTTTGGCCAAATCGGCGTCAATTGTCTCTCTCACCTCCAAGATGGTATGATGTTTGCCGTGTATTTGGCCCATTCAACTGTTTTCCGGCTTGCCTTCCTAAGGCTGTTCGTGTTTCTGCCAGTATTTCTGCTGCTTCTGTCCTTTCCGATTTTAGGTGCCTCTGCGTCCCCGGTACAGAATCCACTGCTCACGGAAGGTCTGAAGCTCTTGCAGGCAAACGACCTGGAACGGGCCAAGAGGAAGCTGGAAGAGTTTTTGAAGCTGGAGCCAACTTCCGCGGAAGGCCACTATCTGCTCGGTGTCACTTATGAACGGAAGGGTGATCTTCCATCGGCAGTGCGCGCTTACCGAAATGCTGTGCAGCATGCTCCGGGTATGGCTCGAGCTCATGATCGGCTTGGCTTTGTACTCGGCCTCCAGGGAAAAGTTCAAGAAGCCATCGGTGAATTTGAAAAGGCCATCGAGCTTGACCCCAATTTCTTCGACGCCCAGTATCACCTGGGGGCCACACTCTGGTGGACTAAAGAGCCGGACAGGGCGCTCGCCGCACTGCGAAAAGCCGTGGGACTCGCACCTGATCATCCTGAAGCTCATTACTACCTGGGCCTGACTGAAAAGCTGAAGGGCAATCTCGAAGTTGCCCTCAACGAACTGCATCGGGCCGTCAAGCTCAATCCGGCTCTTGCTGTCGTGCGCTTCCAATTAGGCCTGGCACTTCAGGAAGCCGGGGACCTGGATGGGGCCGTTGGTGAATTCAAAAAAGCCTTCGATTTAAACTCCGCTTTGACCGAAGCAGCCAACAACCTGGGGCTTGCATTGATACAGAAAGGAGAAGCGGAAGAAGCTGTAGCCATCTTGCAGGCGCTGGTAAGAGCTCATCCAGAGAATGCCGCTGCCCGCCTTAATCTAGGAAGTGCATTCTTGCAAAAAGGAGACGTCTCCGCAGCCGTTGAGGTTTATCGCGAACTGACTCGAATTGCCCCCACCAGCGCCGAGGCCTTTTACAATCTGGGCATGGCCTTGAAGCAAAAGGATGAGTTTCAGGCGGCCGAAGCGGAGCTGCAGACGGCCATAAAGCTAGACCCTGCCCTTTCGGAAGCTCATTACACGCTGGGAGTGGTTCTGTGGCAGAACGGACGAGCTTCCGAAGCTATTGCCAGTTTTCGTGCGGCCATCGCGCAGAAAACGAATTATGCAGACCCTCACTACATGCTGGGCACCATTCTGAAGCAACAGAGAAAACTGGAAGAAGCGATCCTCGAATTCCGGCAGACCATCGATTATCAACCCCGCTCAGCCGAAGCTTACCTGAGTTTAGGACAGGTTCTCCAACAGAAAGGCGATAGCGACGGTGCTGCGGCTGCGTTTGCCGAAGCCGAGCGCCTGAATAAGAGGAAGGCGGACGAACAGGCTGCCATCTTTGCCGTGAATGCGGGGTTACAAAAACTTAAGCGGAATGATTTGGCCGGCGCAATCTCCAAATTTCGGGAAGCGGTTCGCCTTGCGCCTGAATCCCCCCAGGCTCATTATCAGTTGGCACTGGCTCTTCGAAGCAGCGGGGAGAAAGAAGACGCCCAGCTCCACTTCCAGGAAGCCAGACGGTTGGCACCCTACCTTAAACCGCCTGATTCAAGCGAATAGCTCAATAGAATGCTCAATGGAGAAGTTACGCTCCCGTCCCATTTTTCGGCGGGGAGGATCAGCTTTTGTTTGCAGGGTGTCTATGATGTTCTGTGGAGTTTGAACATTTTGATAGAGTCTCAGTCATATATGGGCCCCTCGATGAATCGAGGGGTTAATGTTAGAGATTCCGCCAGGTTCTACATGTTCTGGGTTGGTTGAGGATTTTAAAAGGTGCTTAGATTCAGGCAGGATACCAGCAAACGTAGCTGGAGATATTTCTATAGGAATGTGCGGGAACTGTGTCTGTTGAGCAAGGCCCGGGTGGCGCAGCTAGCGCTCTTTGTTGTGTTAATGTTAGAGATTCCGCCAGGTTCTACATGTTCTGGGTTGGTTGAGGATTTTAAAAGGTGCTTAGATTCAGGCCGGATACCAGCAAACGTAGCTGGAGATATTTCTATAGGAATGTGCGGGAACTGTGTCTGTTGAGCAAGGCCCGGGTGGCGCAGCTAGCGCTCTTTGTTGTACTGGCAGCAATTCTGTGGGAAAAAATTCGAATCCCTGGCTTTTCTCAGGAAGCCGGCACATCCATTGGCTTTTCATTTACCAATGTGGCCAGAGTTTCGGGCCTCGAGGCATTGACGACCTTTGGCGGCAAGGACTCCAACAAGTACCTCGTGGAAACGACGGGCTGTGGCGTCGCCTTCTTCGACTACGACAACGATGGCTGGCTGGATGTCTTCCTGGTGAAC
>QHZQ01000540.1:0-399 GCA_003224725.1 Acidobacteriota bacterium
AGGAAGACAGGGAGGGAAAAGGAGACCTAGCGAACCCGCACCCGTAAGCAGTCCCAGCGAGGCTTTCTCGGTATACCCCTCGGCCAGCAGAACGGGCATGAGCAAGCCACCCAGCGCGAGTATAGTCACACCCGAGGCGCCGGTAAAGGAGGTAAAGAAAGCGCAAATCAGGGCCGTTACGATCGCCGGTCCACCCCGGAACTGCCCGACAAGTGACTGGAAAACCTGGACCAGCCTCTTTGAGGCGCCCCCTTCAGCCAGGAAATATCCCGCCAGAGTGAACAGCGGGATAGTGGGGAGGGAAGGATTGGTTACCAGCCGGTAATGATCCAGGGGAATGGAGGCAATGGGAAGATCCGCGCTCCAAAAGAGGATGAGCGCGGCTCCACCCAAAGTTGC
>QHZQ01000540.1:467-4977 GCA_003224725.1 Acidobacteriota bacterium
TCGGGGGCCATATACCAGCCCATACTATCGCACTAATGATTAGCGCGGCAACGCCTCGGCCCTGCCGGGTTTCTGAGGTATGCCAGAGAAGACGGAGCCCAACTACCGCAAATCCGAGAGGAAGAATTAACTGGACGATCCAGGTAGGAATACCATAGGCGAGGAGAGTTCCTGCTTCTTTCTCGGTCCATACAAACTGGATGCTCGCCACACTCAGGAAGACACAGATGACAGCAGCGCACGAACCACCGAGAAGTCCGGCCGCCGACTTGAGTGGGCCACGTAAGAAAGACACTCCTGTCGACAGCGCCAGCAGGCGATCTTCTCGAGCAGCAACAGCTCCTCCCAGCATTCCTACGATGAGAGTAAGGTGTTGAATAAGGGAATTTGCTCCCGAAATGCCGATCCCAAGGGACGTGCGCAGGACAATTTCGGCGAGTGGAAGAATCACCATGGCTGCCAGCGCCAAAGAAACCAAAAGGTCCTCACTCCGGCGAAGTCCCTGAGGGGGTTTTGCCCCCTCCTTGTTCTCGAGCGACCAGTGCGGCGTTCCAGCAACGGTTCCGCTACTCATTTTTGGTTTTTCCGCCCGAAGATCGGTATTCTTGCAGCAAGCGTCTAACCTCGTCAAACATGTCAGCAGGAACAATGGAGCCCCGAATCTTAGGATAGACCTCTTCGGCCACCTTGCGCCACTCCGCTTCGACCTCAGGAGTTACGGCATGAACCGTAAGCCCGCGTTTCTTCATGGTCTCAACCGACTGTTCACTTTCGGCTCTGCTCTTTGCTTTAATTTGATCGCCTGCCTCACCGACCGATTTGAGAAGGACATCCCGAGCAGGTGAAGCGATTGTCTCCCAAGTTTTCTTGGAAATTACCGCACCTCCCACCAGAGGGGCCCAATTCAGCTCGAGCATGTGAGAGGCTGGACCGTAAAACTGACCGGCCAACGCGTAAAAGGGCGTTGAGGGTACTGCATCGATCAGTCCTGTCTGGAGGCTTGGAAGAATGTCATTCGTCTCCAAAGGAACCGGCTGATATCCCCCCGCTTTCATGATGTCGACCTGGTGATTGTCTCCGGACCAAACAAACAGCTTCGCCTTCTTAAGGTCCGCCGGATGCACCACAGGGTGTTTGGAGAAGAACCTCACCCATCCAGCGTCTCCCCAGAACAACATGACGAATCCCTTCTCCAAAAGGCGCTTTTCCAACACCGGCCGAAGTTTCTCACGGACATAGTCGACTTCATCCAATGAGTGGAACATCATCGGCATATTTTGCAGGGCAGAGACTGAATCGTCGATTCCGGAAAGTCCGACCACTGTCAACATTGCTGCCTGGATCTGTCCGACGCGCATCCTGCGTACCATATCAGCCTCGCCGCCCATGGTTCCGTCTGTGTAGATGGTTAGACCCACTCCTCCACCCGGCGCCTGGCGCCACTTCTCTCCCATGGCTTGCAAGATCTGATGAAACGAAGACCCTTTGGGAGCTAGCGTGGCCGAACGCAGCTTCGCCTGCTGGTCCCAGTCCTAACGCCATAGTGACCGCCAAAAATGCCGTTAGCCTTCCACCTCTCAACATTTAGTTTTGGACCTCACCGTCTTTTTGCATCCCGTGAAAAGGCTTGATATATCGGCTTGGTACTCGAATTCATTTTACACATGCCTTCCCTTTCCGAGGCTGATTGTTTGGGAAAATATCATCTCTTGCTCGCGCCCTTACTCGATTAGTCGGCCGAAAGCCAGGCAAGAGTAAAAGCAAGAGTACGAGCACTGAAATCGCGACTTGGGGCAACCCCGGGTGAAGCACATGATCCGCATTTCTACTCCAGAAAGAGCTGATCGGTTCTAGCTAAAAGCCACCGGGCACGACGCTGCATCACGAGATTAGCCAGCCTCCACTCGGGCTTGGCATCAACGTCGATTGCCAGGGCGCGATTAAGCAGCGTTTGGAACTCAACGCGATCCTGCTTACTTACGGAGACCGTTTCGGCAAACGTGACCAGCGGAGCCGCTAGTAGCCCCTTGCTAAGCTCCATCGCACGCTCGAAGTGTTTACGGGAACGACCGGCAGGATCCCCGGGACCACTGGGACGGCTCAACTCATAGGTGATTAGAAATCCATGGATCGCCCCTTGGTCAAAAGCTTCATTGAGCTCCAATGCCCGGTCAATTAGCGCCTCGACCATGGGAAGGTCGGCAATGAGTTCCGGGTTATCCTTGGAAAGAGAGATGGCGGCTCCCCAGGAAGCTGCTGTCCAGTACAACAAAGGAACATCGTCCGCAGTGGCGGAAGCCACTGCCGTCTTCACATCCTTGCGAAGCACCTTGGCGAAATTGGCGTGCTTCACTTCCAGACCGCGTAAACCATAATTACGTGCTCGCAAGTAGATGCGGCGAGCCCGGGTCCGCAGTGACCCTGCCCTTGCCAGATCCCGGTCCTCCATCTCATCAGCGTCTTGCTGAACAAAGGCATAGGCGTACTGGGTGAAGCCACTGGCGGCAGCGAAAAGGAGCCCGCGATGGCGTGGGCTTTCAGCGATTAAGCTCTCGATTAACTTGAGACTGAAGGGAAGCGCATCCCGGATCAAGTCAGGATCGTCATCAGAAGCAAAAGTCGTTGCGCTATTTGCCAGGGCATCACCCAGTTTGTTAATGGCGTACCTTCGGACAGAACATCCGCTGTTCAGGGTTAGCAGGAGCAGCACGATCAACGCCCTATCCAACATCTGGCACTTGGCCCATCGCTCTAAGCGCACGACTTTGTCTAATCACCCAGTTTAGCCAAGGAAGTACATCTCAACATCTACACTGGATTTTTACTTCGATCCCTCAGCAATCGGGCTTCTCGGACTCGGTTACTTGGTACCACAAAAAGTCGTACCCTGTAAAGGGAAACCCCCACTGGGCTAGGGTTACTTGGTGGCGACGAAGTTCAAACTTTGGTCAAGTTTGTTAACCTGCCGTCCCCTCACCCAGGGAGCTTTCTCAAAGCTCCCATGCCTCTCCCCTGGGGAGAGGGTGGCCGCAGGCCGGGTGAGGGGTCCGTGGCCGATAGAGCCGCACTCCTCGGCGGTCTGAGGTTGCTCGCTATTAACAGGTCGCTCGATCCGGCCGGCTCGTATTTTGGAGCGTGTAGCGGAAAGCTTCTTGTATCGCATGATAGTGGCAATTCTGGCAATTGATATTAGACGGCCTTGCAGCACTTGCCTGTGTAAATTGATCCCTCATGCTGGTCCGGGCGTACTTTGCGCCTTTGCTTTGAGGTGGCTTGCCCGTTGCACTTTCTTCGCCGTTCAGTTCCTGTATCCTCTTGGTTCTCCAAAAACGATTGAAACTCTTTCGAAAAACCAATAAGTTGAAGAGGCTCACCCAGAGCAAATTTTCATCCGTGGTTTTGAGTTGCAACTAATCCTCACTCCACAAGAAAGGCCCGATCCCATGTGTACACGCATGCCTCTGTTACTCGCGCAACTGATATTAGTCTTGATGTCCTCTATGGCCATGTCCAGAACCGTTCAGTCCAGCGGCCTGCAGAGCAGTGATCTTTACCGGCTGCGGGCGGT
The DNA here is from genome assembly GCA_003224725.1 of Acidobacteriota bacterium. Lineage (GTDB taxonomy): Bacteria > Acidobacteriota > Terriglobia > Versatilivoradales > Versatilivoraceae > QHZQ01. The sequence continues at coordinate 4,036 of QHZQ01000540.1, forward strand.
GGGTGAAGTGAAGTTTTCCCACGATTACAAATATATCGCCTATAGCGTGGAAGGCAATGACAGGCCTGGTCGGCCCTACTCACAACTGTGGATCATGGACGTCTCTACCCAAAAATCAATCCGGTTGGGTGGCGAGAAGGAGGTGACCTCCGGTGCCGAATGGTCGCCAGACGGCCAATGGATCGCCTATCATGGAGGTCAAGATGACCAGACAGGTCTGATGGTCGCACACGCCGACGGCTCGGCAGCAACGCTGCTGGTTCCGGTTCGAAGCACCAATAGCCCGTTACCCATGACTGGGAAAGAGTTGGCTTGGTCCCCCGACAGCAAGAGAATCGCCTTCATTTCGGCAACCCCCGGTCCTGAGACCGAAGAGGCAAACGGCGATCCCATGGTGATCACACGCTACCTCTACAAGCCGACCGACTCCGAAGGGCTTTCTCATTTCAATGACAACCGGCGTCTCCATATCTTTGTCGCCGACGTTAGGACAAAGCAGGTGCGCCAGCTAACCAACGGCGTCTTTTACGAGCATTCCATCGATTGGTCGCCGAACGGTGAGGAACTCCTGTTCGTTTCCAACCGCGAAACGAACGCCGACCAGTTCTTCAACTACGACATCTTTGCTCTGAGAATCGGGGACAACACCATCCGACGGCTGACGGCCACCGAAAACGCCGAGTACCGGCCGAAATGGTCGCCGGATGGGAAGGCGATTGTCTACCAGGCGACGAAGCGAGGTCTGACCGATCTGGAAACCACCATGGAGGACACACATGTTTGGTTGATGCAAGCAGATGGAAGCAATCGAAGGGAACTTACTCCAACGATCGACAATCGCCAGGGGACCCCGGGGTGGGCGCCAGATGGTCTCGGCATCTATTTCACCGTACAGGAGCGCGGCAATGTGCGGTTGTACCGGCTGCCGATTAGTGGCGGCCA
>QHZQ01000553.1 GCA_003224725.1 Acidobacteriota bacterium
GTGGCCTTGCGCTATAACGTCTCATTAAAGGCTGCCGCTTCTCAGCTTGCTCTGGCCCATCCGGTAGTCACCACGATTATCCCCGGAACGCGTGTCCCGGAGCGGGTCGACGAGAATCTCAATGTCCTGCGAGAAAAAATCCCGGCTGAATTCTGGACTGAGCTGAGAGCCAAAAAACTTATTCGCCCTGATGCCCCGATCCCGAAGCTGTAGATGTAGAATCAATGAACGGCGCCACGACCGGATGAAAATGGATGATTCCCCCTTTTTGAAGGGGAGGTGGAAGGGAGATGTCTCAACGGGATCACCCAGAGACACCCCCAGCAGCCCAGGGGCTGCTGCCCCCATCGAAGGGGGATTTCCAGGGGAGCTCGGATTGGTGTTCACCCTAAAGTCTCGGTTCCAGATGTGGAACTGAGGGTTGAAGATTTCTTTAGATTTTTTGAACCCAGCTGCTATCTTCTACGTATCCCTACCCAGAGAATGAAAGGAGGAATCCACCCATGTTTGAACTATTACTTTTCCCTTTCAAGGCTTTGGCTTTCCTGGTGCTGCTGCCCTTTAGAATTTTGGCCTTTGTAGTTTTCTTTCCACTCAAAATTCTGGCCTTTATATTCTGCCTTTTTCTTTTGATCCTGCTGATCCCGCTGGCTGCTTTGGTGTTCCCCCTCATTTTGCTGGCTTTGCCGGTACTTCTAGTGATCGGTCTGTGTAAGTTTGCCTTATGGTTAACCTGCTAGACTGTTCTTTCCTGTCTAAGTAGACAACACAAATCAATGCGCTAAATTCGGTCTCTGCGTTTCATTAGCCCCGTGCTTCAGCACGGGGTTGGGAGTTTGGACATTTTCATTGCCGCGTAGCGGTATCTGAGGGTAGGCCGGCCTTTCAAGGCCGGTCTCGGCAACCCAATCTCCCAACCCGTCGCAGAGCGACGGATGAGATGGCAAACCCCAACGTTGTGCGAGATTCAAGCGCCGCGATGCGGCGGCGAAACAGGCGTTTGTGGGCCCAACAAATATCACCTATCGAGAAAACGCCTGTTTCATGGTTCGGGACTTGACAACTCTAGGAATCTCAATACGCATCTTGGTAGCCACGATTGAACGCGTAGGTTGCGTTTAATCGTGGGCAGTTCGGGGATCTCCCGCACAAACCCACGATTGCCGCCAAACGCGGCAATCGTGGCTACCAGTCGAAGGCTCTCATTTCCTGCTTGTAATGAAACAGACGCTTCGTTGACATTTCCATCCTTCGTGGAACGAAACGTTTGTTTCTATGGGCAAAGCCCGTTGATTCGTTTGAATTCGCGAGAAAAACGTCCAAACTCCAGTGCCCCGTGCTTCAGCACGGGGTTGGAAGAGGCGTCCCCACCTTTCCGGCCAGCGGCGCTGGGTCCCGCGCCGCTGGCTGGAAAGTGGAAGAAGAAGCCATTGAAGGAGTCCCCGCGCTGAAGCACGGGGCTAATGAAGATTCGGCGTATTTTTTGGGGGAGGGTTAAAGGTGATTTCTGGGCTCATCCTTGGTCCTTGAAATCTCAGGCCATCCAGGTTTAGCCCGTTGAAATATTGCCTCTTTCCAAAGAAGCCTCCAGTTCAAGGCCGAAGAATTCGCTGATCGTCATCTTCGAAAGAAATGCCTTCATTTTTTTGAATAATGTGATAAATTTGCTTTTCACTCCACGCGTCAAAATCCCTATTGATTCTTTGGACTTCCAGAAAATTTATTTCAAGGAGATGCTATGGCTGACCAACTTCCAGAGTACATTCAATCCAATGTGCCGAACCCTCAGCAGAACCGGGCTCCCTGGTATAAGAACACGGCGCCAACTTATGCGGGAGTTTTCCTTTGGTTTGTTTTTTGGGACCAAATTGCAACTCATGGATTGAAAGAAGCAGGCTTGGGAGTTTGTCTGGTGGCCCTAATGGTTGCGGCACTGGTTTGTCACTACCTGTTTTATTTAGTGCCTGGATTGCTGGGCATGAAGACAGGACGTCCCCTTTATATCGTAGGGACATCAACCTTCGGCGCCATTGGCGGATTTTTGATGCCAGGCTTTTTCATGGGGCTTTTACAATTTGGATGGTTGGGGGTGAACACATTCTTTTCCTCAAAATTTATCGTTGAAGTATTCTTTCATAAAGTCACCAGATTCCCCGATACGACATTGACTCTGGTCTGTATCTTTTGGGCCTTGGGAGCGGCTTTTGTAGGGCTGAAGGGGATTCACTACGTTGCCCGGGTCGCCACCTACTTTCCTCTTATTCCCATCACTGTGTTGCTCGTCATGCTTTTTAAAACAGGATTTTCAGCTTCTAGTTTTCATCCGATATCAGCCAATCCGGCTGCGAGCATCGCGGCTGCCTGGATCTCGATTATTGGCTACGTGGTTGGCTTCTTTGCGACTGCCGGAGCCGCTGGAGTGGATTTTGGAATGAACAGCCGGGATACCCGTGATGTCAAAAGGGGTGGGTTTTTTGGAATCGCTCTCGCCACCATAGTAGCTGCAGGAATTCCATTGATAGCCGTTGCAGGTGCCCACGGGGCCCAAACGCCCGGTGCCGAGTCTTATGTGTTTACGGATGTCATGCAAGTGGTGCTCAGCCAAACCGTTTTCGGAAGCACGACGCAGGCAGGACTCTTTATGCTGGCTTTGACCATCGCCAGTTTTCCGCCCGCTTGTTTTTCCTCCTTTATCGCGGCCAACAGCTTTAAAACGACCTTGCCCAAGGTGAATCCTTTTCTTTCCGTAGGTCTTGGTGCCGCTTTCAGCATTGTCATCGCAGGCTCTGGCTGGGCTGGCGATTTGGCCGCCATGTTTGGGCTTATCGGCGCCTCCTTCGGACCTATTTGCGGTGCCATGGCAGTCGAGTACTTTATGGCGGGACGCAAGTGGTCTGGGCCACGAGCCGGATTCAATATCCCCGGGTGGGGAGCCTGGTTGGCTGGTTTTCTTGTCGGCATACTCCCTAACAATGCCTTGGTAACCTGGGGACTTGCTCAACCTGGCCAGTTTGCTTATCTCGAGCCGGC
>QHZQ01000554.1:0-3066 GCA_003224725.1 Acidobacteriota bacterium
GTGATGGTTCGTCCCGGCCGATGCTCAAAAAATTGACCTACCTCAAATTCCTCAAAGTAGCGGCCAAAAGCCATGAGTTGATTCTCCTCTTGGGGCTTCGTTACTTCCGTTAGACTAGGCGAATCTCCAGCATGTACAGGCCGACTTGATCTGCCACCGGCAGTTGACTGAAGCTGTTGGATCACAATTACCGCTCTTCGCAACGTTTCATCAGTTATCCACGAGCGCTTCAGATTCGAGCCGGTAGAGCTTCGAGGGATTCCTCCAACTTTCGCAAGAACATTGCGGCAGTTGCTCCGTCGGCCACGCGATGATCCACAGCCAGGTTCGTCCACATCCGCCACTCGGGAATGATCTGAGTTCCTTGGACAGCAGCGACCTGCCGGACTCTACCGGTAGCTAGGATTGCGGTCTGCGGATGGTTAATCACCGGAGCAAAGAAATCAACCGGGTACATCCCCAAGTTTGTAACCGTAAACGTTCCGCCCCCGAGTTCACTGAGCTCGAGGCGACGGGTCAAGCCGCGTTCCATCAAGTCCTTCCGCCTGGCAGAAAGCCCGGCCAAGGACAACTGATCGGCGTTGTGAATCACTGGAGCCATTACTCCAAAATCCGTCTGCACGGCAAATGCGAGATGAATGTGAGGCTGCAGCTCCAGCTGGTCATCACGCCATGTCGCATTGAGTGACTTGATTTCACCCATCAGCGATGCCGTCGCGTACAACAAGAGATCAGTAATGCTAAGGGTCGGGCCCACGACCGCTCGCCCTCTCTCGAGCGCAAGAATGATTCCGCGTGCCACCAACTCACCACCAATGTGAATGTGAGGAACCGTACGCCAGCTATTGCTGGTGCGCTCTGCGATCAGATGTCTGTGGTCCTTGAGAGGCGAGGGCAACCGGCCCTCCGAAAGGGTGGCCAGACGTTCCACGTCTTCCTCTGTAATACGCCCTTCCGGTCCGGTGCCCACCAGCGTATGAAGACTCACCCCCAACTCACGCGCACGACGGCGGGCGGCAGGAGTGGCTCGCACACTGCCAGCCTCCACCAACTGAGACGGTGGAGTGGCTTTATTAGAAACATGAACGTTAAGCGGCTTGTTGCCTTGGTCCTCAGTCGTGTCGGGTAATTGATCCGATGCGCCACCGATGAATGCGACCGTCCTTCCCACAGCGACCGACCCTTCCCGAACCAAAATCTTCTTCAACAGTCCTCGTCCGGGCGACGGTATGTTGACAACCGCTTTGTCCGTCTCCAACTCCAAGAGTGCTTCGTCCTTTTCTACAGAGTCGCCCTCTTGCTTCAACCACTTGACCAGTGTGGCAGTTTCCATGGTTAGTGTCAGCTTGGGGATCTCGACCGCTGTGATCATTCAGTCTGAATTCGCTGCGTGTAATCTGGATGAGAAATGGGACTGTATTCAAGATTCAGCAAAAATGTCTTCCAGCAGGCTCTCCGGACTCGGAGCGGGCGAGTTGAGGGCGAACTCGACTGCTTCCCTAACGATCGTCTTCGCCAAGTCCTCCATAGCCTGTAGCTGGTGCTCGAGGAGGCCCATCTCCAAAAGCTGAGTCCGGAACCGGGGAATGGGATCTACCTTCCGCCAGCGCTGCCTCTCTTCCGGATCTTCGTAGCGACCGGCGGAAAAAGCACTGTGCCGTTCCCAACGGACCGTCTTACATTCGATCAGCGTAGGACCGTTCCCGCCTCGCGCGTGCTGTACCGCCGAAAGCGCCTCACGGTAAACTGCGAACACGTCGTTACCATCCACAATCGCGTTACGCATCCCGAAACCCTTAGCCCGGTCAGTAATGTCGGGAGTGGCCTGCGATTTGGATACGTGCACCGAGATTGCGTACTCATTGTTCTCACAGATCAAAACCAGCGGAACCTTCCACAACTGGCTCAGGTTGAGGGTCTCGAAGAACTCACCCTCGCAGCAAGCGCCATCACCGAAGAAACATACCGTCACTTGGCCCGTTTTTTGCAGCATGCTGGCTAGCGCAACACCCCCGGCAATCGGAATATGCGCCGCCACAATAGCGTTCGTTCCAAAGATGCCGTGTGAGATGTCGCACAGGTGCATAGACCCACCCTTGCCTTTGCAATACCCGGTGGCACGGCTCAGCAATTCCGCCATTAACAGCTTGGGATCCGCACCTTTGGCAATGCACTGCCCATGGCCGCGATAAGTCGCGAGCAAAAGGTCGTCCGGTTGCAGGGCGGCACATGTCCCCACAGCTATGGCCTCCTGAGCAATTGAGGGATGAGTTGAGCCGGTAATGAATCCCTTGGAAAACAGCTCGATGGCGTTCTCCTCGAACGCCCGAATGGTGTGCATCTGCTTATACCAGCTCAGCAACACCTCCCGTGAGATATCATTCGCTATTAGGGCAACATCCGTCTCCATAAATTCCTTTCTCCGAAGCGGCTACAAACCGATGCCGACAGCTCGCTCTGTGTCAGTTTATGACACAACTGGTTTGGTTTTTCCCATCATTTTGAGGGCTGCCTGGACCAATTGTTCAGCTTGGGGCACGACAGCCTTGTGAAGGTTGCCTGATGGTGCCGGAACGTCCAGCCCGGTAACGCGTGTAATCGGCGCGTTGAGATAATCGAACGCCTCTTCAATCACTCGCTGACTGATCTCCGCCGCCACTCCGCCAGTCCGACAAGAGTCATGTGTGATAAGGAGTCGCCCCGTTTTTCGAACGGAATCCGCAATCGTTTTGGTGTCGAATGGGCACAGGGTACGGGGGTCGATCAGCTCCACAGAAATTCCTGCATCTCCCATCAACGACTCGACCGCTTTTGTAGCCTCGGGAATTGTCCCGGAGATTGCAACCATGGTCAGATCGCTGCCACCGCGGATAATCCGCGCCTGTCCAAAGGGAATTAGGTACTCCTCATCCGGCACGTCAGCTTTGGTCGAGTAGAGCTTGACATTTTCGATAAACAGTACAGGGTTGAAATCGCGCAGCGCCGACTTCATCAGTCCTTTTGCGTCATAGCTATTGCTGGGAATCGCAATCTTCAATCCCGGCGTGTGCATGAACCAAGCTTCGA
>QHZQ01000554.1:3075-5180 GCA_003224725.1 Acidobacteriota bacterium
GGCAGCGAATAACCATCGGGAGTCTCACCTGGCCACCAAAGAAATAGTGCAGCTTCGCGGCCTGGTTTACGATCTGGTCCATTGCTACGCCAACAAAGTCGATGAACTCGAGTTCGACGATGGTGCGCATGCCGTTGATAGCGGCGCCAATTGCAAAGCCGACCGTTGAGGATTCACATAAAGGGCCATCACGGACGCGCTCTGCACCAAACTCTTCGTAGAGACCGCGCGTTACCCCAAACGTTCCGCCATAGGGTCCAATATCTTGGCCGAGTAGAATTAGGTTTGACTGGCGCCGCATCTCCTCGCGGAGCGCGTCATTAATTGCTTGACTCATTGTTAATAGTGGCATGGCTGTTTACCTGGGCCTCAGTCTGTTTGGCCAAACTAATATAGTCTGTTGTGTCTTGTCAATCAAAAAGTTGACTGAGCTGGCTGGTGAATGACAACAGATTTGCTGTTAGCTGCGGCGCGAATTCCCGTGATGGCTTTGGAAAAAGAGCCGTTCCCCCATGAAAATTGGCGGCCGTCGCAGTTCCTCATCCGCTGGCGGGTAGCCCGGCTCAGATCTGACCAGCTTGAGGGCCTCACGCCCTCGCGATTTAGTGGCGCAGCAGGCTTGAGCCCTGATTCTCCAAGGTTTTCTTCAACCAGAGAACGCTCTCAGTCACGGCCTTGTCTTCGTCCGGCCAGGTCGAATACATATGGGCCATCTCAATAAGAAGGTAACCATCAAAACCTTGCTCATGCAAAACTCTAAGCACTCCCGGAACATCGAGCATGCCCCGACCAAGGGGTGCGGATGGCCAGGAAGCATTAGGATCGCCCCGTGAGTTTTCAAGAAGCCACAAATCTTTCAGATGGACTATCTCCGTGATGGGGGTGATACACCGAGTGGATTCGATTAGGTCGGCATCTAATCTGACGCAATTACCCATGTCAAAGGTCGCGCGCAGATTAGGGGCCCCCACTTGCCCAATGAGTTCCACGAGTTCCAAGGGAGTGAAATCGGCGTGATTTTCCAGGGCAAGCACAATGCCTAAATCAGCGGCTTCCTGGCACATTTCCCGAAGCAACGGAATCAGTCTTACCATCTGGGTGGGGACGGGCTCTCGACCACGGTAGGTGGAATAACCCGCAACAATCCGTACCAGTTTGCCGCCCAAGGCAGATGTGAGGTGCAGCCATCTCTTAAGATCGGCGGCTGCTTCCGGAGAAGTTCCCATCTGCAGACCATCAGGATGCCCCCACTCAATGATCCAAATCAGATTGAATACTCGACACTCATCCTTGACAACTTTCAGATCCTTGGGATTGAGGTAGTGCGTTTGTAGAGAAATCGCATCTGACCCGAGGGACCCTGCCCGCTGGATGAAATCTGCAACAGTCCAACGAAAGCCTGGGTCGGCTTCCCACCGCGTTATCTCACCAAAATAGCGATGATAGCTGAACTGGCCAATGCCGATCTTCACCGTGAGAGCCAGCCTCCATCCACTGGAAGGATGATCCCGTGGACATAATCTGACGCCGCCGACGCCAAAAAGACTACGGCGCCCTTGAGGTCACTGGGTTTGCCCCAGCGGCCCGCGGGCAACCGATCCAGGATTTGCTGGTTGCGAACAGGGTCGGAACGCAAAGGTTCGGTTGCGTTTGTTTCAAAGTAGCCCGGAGCGATGGCATTCACGTTAATGCCGTGCGGAGCCCACTCATTGGCCATGGCTTTGCTGAGTTGTGCTACTCCCCCTTTACTGGCGGCGTAAGCAACAGCCCTCAGACCTCCAGAGAAGCTGAGCATGGAAGCCACATTGATGATCTTGCCGTATTTTCGCTTCAAGAAATGTTTAGCCGCCGCTTGAGCAGTCTGAAACACCGAGGTGAGGTTGGTCGCGATCGTGCGATTCCATTGGTCGAGCGGAAATTCCTCGGCCAGAGCACGACTTACGATGCCATGAGCATTGATCACGATGTCGAGTCTGTCCAGCGACTGAATGGCTTTGTCAACCATTCTGTCAGGCTCCCCATCGAGGGTTAGGTCGCTTCGCAAAGGCAAATATCCCTCATCGGCAAGTTCGAAAATGCGCTCTGATCGTCCAACCACGACTACA
>QHZQ01000555.1 GCA_003224725.1 Acidobacteriota bacterium
AAGGGCTTGGGGTCCCGGCGATGTTCTTGTCGGCTTCAGCACGAGTGGCAATAGCCCCAACGTAGTAAGTGCTTTCCGGCGAGCTCAGGACCTCGGACTCACGACGATATTTCTCGGAGGCAAGGATGGAGGATGGGGCAAAGGGCTTTGCAGCCACGAGATCATAGTTCCAAGCTTCAAAACAGCGCGGATTCAAGAGGTCCACACTTTGATCCTGCACCAGTGGCTTGAGACAATCGACGCCACTGATTGGACCAACCTTTCCGCACTAGCATCAGTTTAGAGTCGCTCTAATAATGGTTTTGTCAGTTCTTAGAACGTCCATATTTGTCGCCGCATTAGCCCAATCTATTTTGGATGGCCTGCAATCAGAAAGGATCGAACACTAGATATGCCGGGCATCGTTGGATTCATAACACGCAATCCTGACTCAGGGCAGGGCAAAGCGCAACTTGCTGCGATGTTGGATTGCATGCTGCACGAGTCCTTTTACGTTCATGGTACATACATTCTGCCGGAGCATGGATGTTATCTTGGATGGGTCAGTCATCCGGACGCTTTCGTTAACTTGAATCCGATCGTAAACCGGGCAGGCGACAAGATATTGATATTCTCGGGAGAACACTTAGACCATGACTCTTTCGACTCATCAGGGCACAATGGCCAAAAGCCTGGAACTCACCTCATAAACCTATACGAAACGAAAGGCGAGAAGTTCCTGCTTGATCTAAACGGCTGGTTCGCGGGCGTGCTTGTTGATTTGAGCCAGCAAACTATTCTTCTGTTCAACGATCGCTTTGGGATCCATCGCGTATACTATCACGAGGACGACGATTCTTTCGCATTTGCGTCTGAGGCTAAGGCGATTCTAAGTGTCCGGCCAGAGACTCGCAGTCTCGATACTCGAGGGCTTGGAGAATTTTTAACGGTCGGGACTACTCTCCAGAACCGCACACTTTTTTCGAAGATATTCCTCCTGCCTGGAGGTTCGGCCTGGACCTTCGCGCGCGCCTCAGAGCCCAGTAAACGTCGATACTTCAACCCGGCCACCTGTGAACAGCAGCCAGTCATCGACGCGGAAAGCTTTTACGATCGGCTACGCTCGGCGATGGCCAGACTCTTGCCTGCGTATTTCTATCCCGCAAACGATGTTGGCGTGTCATTGACTGGCGGACTGGATACAAGAATGATGATGGCCGGTCGACCCCCTTTAGATGACGTGGCGGCCTGCTATACATACGGAGGCGTATATCGGCCGTGTTTTGACGTACAGATCGCAGCCGAAATTGCAGCCACATGCGGGCAGCGCCATCATGTCATCCCAATGGGCGCAGATTTTTTTCGTAACTTCGCCACACTCGCGAATGAAACAGTTTGGCTGACCGACGGGTGCCTTAATATCTGTGGAACGCATGAAGTGTACTTTAGCCGACTGGCGCGACAGCTAGCGCCTATCCGCGTCACGGGGAATTATGGGAGCGAAATCCTCAGGAGTGTTTGCACCTTCAAATACATTCGCCCTTCAGAGAGACTCTTCGATGATGAGATCATCCTTTCCCTAGATCAGGCGAAAGATTCCTTCAGTCAAATTAGTGCAGTTCACCCAGTTTCGTTTGCGGCCTTCGAACAAATTCCGTGGCAACTTTACGGACACCTGGCAGCTGCTCAGTCCCAGCTCACTGTACGTTCACCCTACACAGATAACGACCTGGTATCTCTGATGTATCAGGCGCCGCCAGAACTCCGCCGGGGCAAGGAAATATCTCTGCGCCTCATATCTGAAATGAGCCCCATACTAGCGAGAATCAGGACGGATCTGGGATATGGGGGAAATGGCACGAGGCTAATGTCGTTGCTTCGGCAAGCGCACAGATACGTTCTCTTCAAGGCCGAATGGTATTACAACCTCGGGATGCCGGATTGGCTAACACGCTTTGATCACAATGCGCTCGCACGCCGGCTGGAAACGTTATTCATCGGCACCCACAAAATCGACCATTACAGATTGTGGTTCCGCGACCAATTGTTCCGCTACATCGATGAAGTATTGAGCGACGGTCCAGCATCGACTCGGCCCTACCTAAACCGCCATTATTACGAAGGGCTAACCAAGGCTCATAGAGAGCGCACCGGCAATCACGTGAACGAGATCAGCAAGCTCGTTACATTAGAGTTGATCCAGAGATCGTTGCTTTCAGGGGATTATGTGCGCCGGACACGGGTGGCGGTTGATTCTTGAAAGCCACCGTCACAGGGGAGACTATGGCCCTTAGACATCGGCGGGCCAGGTCAACCTTTGCGAAGGCAATTCATTGAGCTGATGGACAACCCTTTGTTGCGAATAAAAATGGGTCGTGCAGGTCGAAAAAGAGTTGAAGAGGAGCTGCAATGGTCAGTGGTCGGCGGGAATCTGCTCGCCGCCTACAGAAGTGTGCTTGGTCACCGGGGTCGCCCTTAAAGGTTTCACGCAGGGCATAATCTCTCGTGCCGTTACATGCGAAATTACTTATTCCTTAACTAAACCTATTTTTTAAGAGCTATCAAGCTCTTTTCCTACCGGCTCCCATCCTGGAGCGCAAATCAATAACCTGGGGTTCAACGCCAGAGCTTTGCATTCAGGGTCATTGCGGCAGCCTCTTGGATGAGTCATGAAATCAATCAGCATTTTTGGTTTGGGTTATGTTGGAGCTGTTACATCAGCGTGTCTTGCGTCTCGTGGGCATAGAATAATTGGTGTCGATCCGAACGCCTCGAAAGTTGAGCACATTCAGGCAGGAATGAGCCCAATTGTTGAAGCGGGCGTTCAGGAAATGATTGCGGCCGCTAAGAATGCAGGCTTGATTTCAGCGACC
>QHZQ01000569.1 GCA_003224725.1 Acidobacteriota bacterium
AGGACTATCCGCGGCTATTTGAGGCGCGGCTCATGAAAAAACGCCACGAACTGGGACTGCCGTTGATCCAAATCGACCAACTGGAAGATTTGCCGAATGACGTGCGCCGTACCTACGAGGAGGGCTTCATCCAAGCGGCACGCGAGGTTGGCAATCTATTTTTGGCTGACGGCAACGTCCAGCGTGCCTGGCCTTATTTTCGAGCCATCGGGGAAACGGCACCCATAGCTGCGGCCATTGAGCAGATTGAGTCACAGGAAGAGATCGCTCCCATTATCGAGATCGCCTTCCACGAAGGCGTCCACCCTCGTAAAGGATTCGAACTCATCTTGTCCAACTACGGCATCTGCAGGGCTATCACCAGCTTCCATCAATACCCCGGCCGCAATGGTCGCGAAGAATGCTTGCGCTTGCTGATCCGTAGAGTGCATGGGGATTTGGTCGAAAACTTGCAGCGGACCATCTCCCGGAATGAGGGACAAGCCCCGGAAACTCGCAGCATTCCTGAGTTGATTGCTGGCCGCGACTGGCTATTTGAGGGGAATAGCTACTACCTCGACACGTCACATGTTGTTTCTGTCATCCAATTCAGTTTGGAGCTGAACGATCGAGAAACTCTGGCACTCGGCCTGGAGCTGACCGAGTACGGCAGTCACCTGTCGTCCCTCTTCCAATACCGCGGTGACCCGCCGTTTCAGAATGTGTACCTGGATCATGGCATCTATTTGCGGGCTCTACTGGGTGAGGGAGTGGAGGAGGCTATCCGCCATTTTCGTAACAAGCTCACAGAAGGGGATCCGAGCGCGAGGGGCAGCGAACCGGCCCAGGTCTTGGTCAGGCTGCTGGCTCGGCTGGAACGCTATGCAGAAGCCATCGAGGTTTCGCTTGAGCACCTCCATCCACTCGACCCGACCCAGCTTGCCTGTCCCTCTGTCCTCCAGCTTTGCCAGTTAGCAGGAGATTACACCCAGCTCATGAAATTGGCCCGCGAACAGGGAGATTTGTTGAGTTTCGCCGCCGGGGTGCTTCAGACATAGCTGGTGCCGCCGCCAGCTTAGTACCCCGTTTCAGAATACGGTAACATAATTCGTGCTCATGCTCGTACTCTTACTCTTGCTCACCGCTGTGGCGAAGTATCGAGCAAGAGAACGATGACGTTTTTGCATCCTCTGGAATTGTGCCGGAAGACGCGTCAGCGTATTTATGCAATAGGCCCACCTAGTCGGGGAAATGGATGAGTCAGTCCCTGGTGATTCTTCTTTCCATAACCCAGGCATCCTCGGGAGGGTCGCGATAATAATTTTTGCGCTGCGAAGTAATTTGAAACCCGTTTTTCTCATAGAAATGAATGGCGCGAAGGTTCGATTGCCGGACTTCCAAAAATATTCGTGAGATGCCTAAGTGTTGAGAAACCTCAATGCATTGCTGTAGCAGTAAATATCCAACTTTTCTCGAAATATATTCAGGCGGCACGACCAGATTGCACAATTCACAGTGGTCGAAAAGTAAAGCTAATATTGCAAACCCAGCAATAACCGGAAGGGTACGAGAAGAGTCCCCGTTAGCATCTTCGGCCACGAGACAAGTGTAGATCGTTGGGTTGCTAAGAACCGCGCGATAGCCTTCCTCTCCCCACTTACTCAGGTACGGCCACCTTTCCTCTATGGCAATCACCTGCGGAAGGTCGTCGCTTTGCATCAATCGAATTTCGATCTTCACTCTTCTTTCCAGTAGATTTCCGCATCCGATCTGCGGAGGTAATAAGCCTGCAAGTCCAGGGCGGATGTGAACTGCCCGTGTCTGGCACGCTGATAGGCGATAGGCACCATAGACCTCCCCAGAAAAGGATCACAAGCGGCGACTTTCCAGCCGGGAGGATGGCAGTTTATGAGGAGATCACGGTATTGGGCGGCTCCCCCTCCAATGAAAAGAATCTCATCCTGGACTAACTGAGAGAGCATCTGGGCCGGTTTGTCCACCCTCCCTGCAGTCAATTCTCTGACGGCCTCACCCACTCGTTCGAAGACGGCCCAATACACTTCGCCGCGACGAGCGTCGATGAGTGGCGCGAGGATCCCTTGTTGGGCTGGAAATTTCTCAACCCAGGCTTCCAACGCTGTTATGGGGATGGTTGGTTTGGAGGTAGAATCCGCCAGTCCCTTGATCGTAGTCAAACCAATTCGGATGCCGGTGAAAGAGCCAGGACCGGAGATGACAGCAAACGCATCCACATCGGCCAGAGGGAGTCCCAAGTTCTTGAGCAGATAATCAATTCCGGAAAGCAGTCGCACCGAATGGGTCTCAGGAGAATCTAGATTTATTTCGCCCAAAACCTTTTCGTCATCGGTCAGAAGAATGCTCCCGGCACTGCTGGAAGTGTCCACACTCAGAATTCTCAAGGCTACCTTTCGGCCCGCAGCGACGATGGCCGCAGACCCCATCTCTGTTTCCAAGGTTTAGCCATCCAAGGGGTGCTGAGGACCTCAGGCCGCCGAAGAGTTCGGCTCCGTCGGCAGCTCACCCCTCACCCCATCCGACAGATCACCCTGTCCCCAGGGAGAGGGAGTTGTTTTCA
>QHZQ01000549.1 GCA_003224725.1 Acidobacteriota bacterium
CAAGCTCCCGATTGGCCTGAGTGTTTTGGTGCTGTTCGGCTTGTTCGTGTTTTTCAAGCGGCTCTTTCTCCCTGGAACGAAGTTAGGGCTTGCCATAGTTCTGGCGGCAACTCTCCTGTTTTTGCTGGTGCTGGCGTTGGGCTCTACCTATGCAGGAATCCGCCACGCGCTTCCCATTGTCGTTCTTCTCGCGGTTCCTGGAGGATGCGCCATCCGGACAGCCTTCACGCGGCGTTCGAAGTTCTGGAAGGCTGTCGTGGGCGCAGCACTGGCTGTCGCAATCGCGTCGGCTGTGCCTGTGATGCGCCCGTGGGAATACTTCAACGAAATTATCGGCGGTACAAAGAATGGGTACCTGTACTTCAGCGACGAAGGTGTGGATCTTTGGCAGCGCGGCAAGGAACTTGCCGCATACTATCATCAGGTCCTTGAACCAGCTGGTGATTTTCCCCTCCTTGACTACGCACTCTTTGGACCTGAGGAGAAAGCGCGGCATCTGGACTGGGTTGGCCGCGACAAAAAACGCGACGAAGCTCGGGTTAGCTCGCCCATTTTTTCGGGAACAATATTGGCGAATGCCAAGTTCCTGGGCGAAAAGCCTTTTTGGGACACGCCAGATCTGCGCCACACCGCTCCCACCGCTCGCTTCGGAAATCTGCTGGTATTTCGAGGAACGTTCAACTGCGGCGGCATCTTCGCCCAGAACCTCTATTATGATGCCCGGTCGAAGATCTATGCCGAGAAGCCGGATTTGGAAGAGGGAGAACGATTGCTACGGCAATCGGTCCGTCTGGATCCCAAAGAGTTCTTCGCGGACATCCAATTAGGCAACGGAATAGGCGCGGAGAGCGTTTTCGCGGGAACCGCGTTTCAGACAAACGTTGCAGCATGCCCCCAACGATCCCGGACTCGTGCGATCGATTGAGGAACAAATCAGACGGGTGTCTTCAGAACCTGTGAGGCGGGCGGTGAAACTTAGAACCGTATTCTTGAATTACGCTGTTGCGCTTGCCTGTGCTCTTGGCTTTACGCCGAGCGGTACCCCTGCCCGTGCACACGGAGGGCCCCGACTCGGACCCCAGTCCAGACTGTCTGTCGGCGTGCTGATTGATACCAGTGCACATCAGAAAAACGTGATTAACTTCGAGCGCGAAGTCGTTAATTTAGTTTCCGATGCGTTTGCTCAGCGACCGGCAGAGACATTTGTCATCAGGTATGCAGACGAAGTGGAATTGCTGCAAGACTGGTCCCCACTCGCGCTTGGACTTAGAACGGTTTCCTCTAGAATCGAAGTGGATGTGAGCAGCGAGAAAAATCAACGAACTCTTCTCTATGAAGCGCTAAACGCTGGCCTGCTCAAGATTGAAGGAAATGGCGCGAATTCAAAGGTCCTGCTCATTATTGGAGAAGGAAATAACGCCGACGGCGCGATCAAATATTGGCAAATAAAAAAGCGGGCCGAAGCCACTCGCGTGCAGTGCTTTGTGCTGCTAGTTGCTGATCACAACCTGATGGGAGGCCGTGTTAGGCATTTCGGCTTTTACTTCTACGACCTTGCCTCGGCGACAAAAGGGAGAGCATACGACATCGAACGAAGTCGGAAGAATTTGGATAAAGCGATCCAGGATGTATTAAAGAGAATTCATTGAGGCAGTTGGGTCTCCAACCTATAGCCGACATGTAGTTTTGGAATTGATCGAAGCACGAGCAGTGCGTAGGAGATCGAGGAATCAGTAGTCCAAGGGAGCTCATTTTTTTGGAAGTTTTCGGTAAGGATGTTCAAAACTGAGGTAAAGGAAGACACCCTTTTCTCCGCTGCTCGGCCCTACTCCGAACGGAACGGCGATACCAGGAACAATTTGAAGCCCGTTTTTAAAGTTGTACGCCCAGCGAATTCCGGGGCTCAGCAAGAGATCGCTCGTCCACTCGGTGCTTTTCGGAGCAATCACCTGTTGACTACGATTGAAGACTGTCTCCAGTAGGACATTGAAGCGCGGCTGGACCAGCCAAACAAAGCTTTGGCCGAAGTTGTAACCGAAGGTTGCCGCTGTTTCTCCGACAGCATTTCTTGCGTTCGGAATAATTGTGGTTCCGACGTTCCAGTGAGTGACCAGTTTTCTCGTCATCACGACGCTAAGAGGGAGGGAACCCTGAATGCCTACGCCTCCAGCCCCACGCCCCAGACGGTAGTCGCCGGTGGGCAGCAATGCACTGAGCCTTGGCGCAAACGCTACCTTGGTTTCCCCATTACCCGATAGTTGATATCGATAATTCAAAATCACATCGCCGAATCCTGCACCCGAAGCAGGCTGCTCGCCCGAGTGGAGGGCGGCGAGTGTGTAACTGAGTTGATGGCGTGGACTTGCATCGACCGGCCATTCCTGGGTGAACGTGTAAATCCAATCCTTGCTATTCCAGAAACGCTGAAAATTCTGAATGTGCTGCACGACTCCGAATGCCTGATTGTAGGCTTCCTCGACCAAGAAGCTGTTGTCTTGAATCTGAGGAGAGTCGTTGCTCGAAGCTGTAGATGTTTTCGCGCTTCCAGGAGATCGGTCTGCCTCAGTCTCTTTTCCGCTCATACTTTGACTTCGGTCGTCAGGGTACACGGTTGAAAGTGTTTGTGCGGGCGCGCCGGCATGAAGCAAAGCGGTTAGCGTCACCGACAGAAAAAGCACGCGAACACTTGAGCTCGACGAAGCAGAACAATTCCTGGCAGCGCCTACGATTAGGGCCAGCGAGGCTTCCACGTACAGGCGATACCAGCTGACCTGATCCGGCGCTTTGATTGCGTATACCTTCTCCCGATCTGTTTTTGCGTCCAGGCGGTTCTCCCGTCAGGTCTTTGGAACCCATCGCCCTGACTTCCCAGGAATTCAAAATACTGAAGTTCTTCCTGCACAACAAGGAGCGGGATGTCTCGCGCGATCTTAAAGGAAGCGTTAGGCTACCACTAACTAACACCCTTCTCTGCGGACAGTCGACAACCATATCTTGAAGCTCAGGCCAAAAACTGGAAAGAGACACAGTGCACCGCGTAGGG
>QHZQ01000093.1 GCA_003224725.1 Acidobacteriota bacterium
AGAAGGGCACTTGGCGAACATCAACCGGCTGGCGGAAGCGGGTAAACTGGTCCTTGCTGGCCCCTTCTATGGCGACGGGGATCGCCGGGGGGTCTTCATTTTCAAAGTCGACTCGCTGGCGGAGGCACAGGCTTTGACTGACACTGACCCGGCCGTCATCGCCGGTAGGCTGAAGATAGTACTTCATCGCTGGTCGGTGCCTAAGGGCATGCTGCCCTAAGGTGAATTCGGACGTACCGGAAAGGAAAGGACGCGGCCCACGGCGGATGGTCTCCGAGTTCTCGCGGGATATAAGCGCCGACGTCGACGAACTGCTATGCGCGGGACAGGTTCGTTACGATTTCCTGAAAAGCACTACGGATGTTTTGGGTCATCCTGAGGTAGGTGTGCTCAAGATCCTGAGCTGAAGCAACACGGTGCTCCACCCTATGGTTTAAGAGGCGGGCGAGTTTGCCAAGTGTTTTGGGCCCTCGAGAAAAAGAGGCGGCTCCATAAGGTGACGCCAGCCGGAGGCGATTCTCCAGAAAGCGCAGAAACTCATAGCCCTGACAAAGGGTTCGAAATTGGGGTTCTGTGATCAATTGAAGGTGCTGCAGCTTTTTCAATGCTAGAAGCGTATTTGAGACACGCAGCTTCGGATGTTGGCATCCGTGTTTCATCTGAAGTAGCTGCGTCGCAAATTCTATGTCGAGCAACCCTCCGCTGCCTGCTTTGACATGGAAACGCTGGTCTTCAGCTTCTTTGGCTAGTTCCACTTCCATCCGTTGGCGAAGGCGTAATATATCTCTGACGGCTGAGGAGCCTAACTCAGGCCGATAGACAACTCCTTCGATTAATTTCTTCAATCGGGCTCGGATCTTCCGCCCACCCAGGACAAAGCGATGCCGCACCAAAGCCAGTCGTTCCCAATCCTCCACGCGACTTTCCAGATATTCCTGGTACCTATGCAAAGCCACCACCAGTTCCCCTTTCTTGCCTTCAGGCCTAAGTCGTAGATCGATTTTATAAATACTTCCTTCACCTCGCGAGACAGAAAGAATCTCGTCCAGGCATTCGATGAGACGCACAAAGCGGTGTTGCGTCTCGGTCGATTCCCTGGCGTCATCAACCGAGTAAAAGCAGATGAGATCCAGGTCGGAGTTGTAGCTCAAGTCACTGCCGCCAAGCTTCCCCAGAGCCAGAATGGCGAAATGATCCTTGGCCCATTCAGAGAATTGAGGCTCAAACTGGGCTTCCAACTTCTGGCAGGCAATATCGAAGGCTGCATTGAGGCAAACTTCGGCCAATTCGGCTAACTGCTTCCCCACTTGAGACCTCGTAAGCTGTCCCAGGATGTCTTTGGTTCCGATTCGAAAAAGTTCAATTTGTTGAAAGCTCCTTAAGGAGGACTGACTCGCTTCAAAAGTAGTTGTGTCTCTCCGACTGAGTCGGAGCTGGTCGCGAAGGTCACTCAGCTTCTTGCGCCTTTCCAAAGAATCCTCGCGGATCAAGGAATCGAAGAACTCCGGTCGCCGACAAAGAAAATCCGCCAGGAAATGGCTGGAGGAAAGGACCCGGATTAACCGCTTGAGTACTTGGGAAGACTCGTTCAATAAAGTGTAAAGCGACTCTCGCTCCCCCAGGGTGCTGGCAAATTTCTCAAAATAAGCTAAGCCGGCATCCGGATCGGCACTCGATTGCAGTGCCAGCAATAATGGCGGCAGCAG
The DNA here is from genome assembly GCA_003224725.1 of Acidobacteriota bacterium. GTDB lineage: Bacteria > Acidobacteriota > Terriglobia > Versatilivoradales > Versatilivoraceae > QHZQ01. Next base: position 1,707 of record QHZQ01000093.1, read on the forward strand.
ATTTGCCAGCAAATTTCGCATTTTGGAGGGTGAATGAGCGAAGGAAGGAGCATCCCGCAACAAGACGATTTGATGAAACGCAGTTTTCAAGTCTTCAAATCCATGCTTGGAAAGAATGGCAAACGCCTCATTTTCGGTTAGATTTTTGTTGAGAGCCAGAGAAGCTTCTCGCAATTGACCTGCCGATGCGCCGTCTCGTTTCAAGGCAATTAGATTTTGGAAGATGCGGCTGACCTGGGTCGTGTGTTTCTGGTAAGTCCGGGAGAACTGGTCAAGCGTCTCCGACATGGAATTACCCTGAATCCCCAGGCGCCGTGCACATTTGTAAAGCTCGTCAGGAGTGGTGGGGAGTTCATGAGTTTGAAAGTGAAACACCATTTGCAACTTGTGCTCCAAGTCACGAAGAAAGAGGTACGCCTGTCGTAGTTCGTGGTGTTCGTTGGTACTGAGAAAATGATGCTCCAGGAGCTTGCCCAACGCTTTAACAGTACTTCTTTCCTGGAGGTCAGGGTGACAGCCCCCGTAAATGAGCTGCAGGGCCTGAACAAAAAATTCTATTTCGCGGATTCCACCCGTCCCCAATTTGACGTGTGAGGCTTGTTTTTGCTTGGAACCTAATTTTGAATTGATCCGAGTCTTGATCTCCTGGATTTCCTCCAACGCAGCAAAGTCCAAAAACTTACGATAGACAAAGGGATTAAACGCCTCACAGAATTCCTGGCCCAATTCCGCAGAACCCGCCACCGGCCTCGCTTTGATCAAGGCGAGGCGCTCGAAGGTTTCTCCCCAGGTTGCATAGTAATTCTTACAAGCTGATAACGAACTGGCGACGCTGCCGGCGCTGCCCTCGGGACGCAGTCGCAAATCCACCCGGTAAAAATATCCTTCTTCGGTAACGTTCGACAATTCATGGGTGATAGACTGGGCCAGCTTCTTGAAAAAATCCGGGTTCGAAATACCACCGAGCGGGAATCCCGTCTCAGCAATGGGGTGAGTCCTCCCTTTCTGCCCTCTTTCAACTGTCTCAGAAGATACTGTAGCTCCCTGCTCGCCGTCGAAGACATAAATCAGGTCAATATCGGAACTATAGTTGAGCTCGCGGCCTCCAAGCTTCCCCATCCCCAAAATCGTAAAACGGGCCGCATGATATTTTCCATGTTCATCCTGAAACTGCGGAGCGCCAAACCTGTCAACCAGCCGAGCAAAGCAAATCTCATAAACTAACTGGAGGATTGCATCTGCCAGGTTAGAAAGTTCTGTGACTGTCCCGATAACGTCGCTGATTTTGAGAATATCTCTGGCAGCGATGCGTAGCATTTCGCGGCGTTTGAGGCGGGCCAAGGCATGTAAGGCCTGGGCCGGGTCCAGGAATCGGCTGCTTGCCTGGCGTGCTTCCTGAAGATAGGAGTCGCGGGACTTGGTCCAGGTTGAACCTAATTGGTCCAGTAGCCAGTAAAAGTATTCCGGGTTGCGAACCAGGATTTCCGAGCTAAAGGGAGAAGTGCCACAAAGGAGAGTGAGGGCCTCCAAAGCTTCGGGAGTGTCTCCTAAAAACCCCAGGAAATTGGCTTGATGCGTGACTACGGAGAGCAGTCTTTCAAAATTATTGAAAGCCGCGTCCGGGTCGGGGGATGCCTGCGCACCCTTTAAGAGTTGTCCAATGATGCGAGCCAACGTCTCGCGGATGGACAAGTCCTCAGCCATGAGCTGCAGGTTGCGATCCGCTGCCTGAGGGTCTTTAAAGCCATACTGGCTGAGAAATTGGTCAATCTGCTCTGGAGTGAGTTCCGGTGCCAATAAAAGATCTTCAGGTCGCATAATTTTCTGGTCGCTAGTCCGTTTCCAGTCGCTTGTGGTTTCTTGCGACCTCTGAGTGAGGACGGTTTGCGTCAGGTGAAGGTCCTCGCCTGCAATTGGGACCACTGACAACGGACCCCGGACAAGTAACAGCGTCTTCTTTGCTTATAATTCTACAACATCGAGAAGGAAGAACTGACCGCATTTCCTTCCTCTTGGGCCTCTCGGCAGGATCCCGTCAAAGTCCCATAACTCGCTGCGTTGGGGATACAGCCCTTGCTGACGCGCGGGCTACTGATTTGAGCCTCGGCCCGTTCAGTAGCCCGACCGTGAGGGAGGGCGGGGGACTTTGACGGGGCCCTGGGCCTCTCGGGCCCGCATCTTGACATCCACCCTTATTATGCTAGTATTTTTGGCGGTTTTGGCAACCAACTCCCATGAACGTCCGCGAAAAAGCTCAAATCATGACCGCACCGGAAATTGAACGCACGCTGGTGCGGCTGGCCCATGAAATCGTGGAGCGGAATAATGGGACAAAGAATTTGGCTCTTATCGGGATTCGGAGACGGGGGGTCCCTTTGGCGGAACGCCTAGCCAGATCCATTCGAGAATTTGAAAAGGTGCAGGTACCGGTAGGTTATCTTGACATCAACCTTTATCGGGACGATCTTTCCACGGTGGCCACCCAGCCTGTGATTCAGAGCACCGAAATTCATTTTCCTCTTAATGACACAAACGTCGTGCTGATCGATGATGTGCTGTATACTGGCAGAACTGTGAGAGCGGCCATGGATGCCTTGTTGGACTATGGTCGCCCCAGGTCAATTCAGCTTTGTGCTCTAATTGACCGGGGCCATCGCGAGCTCCCCATCCAAGCCAACTATGTAGGGAAATATGTGCAGACGACCGAGAATGAAATCATCGAAGTGAAGCTTCCCGAGATTGATCAGCAAGAATGCGTTCTTCTCGTCGAAAAGGTTCAATGAAATGTAAGAAGCATTTAATCAAGGCCAAAATCCCGCCAATCCCGCTACTGTTCAAGCCTGGGGAGGCTTTGTGCCGCTGAGAACGAAAGATCTGCTGGGTATTGAAGACCTTTCTCTAGACCAAATCCAACTCATTCTGGAAACCGCCGAATCGTTCAGGGAAATTTCAACGCGTCCCATAAAAAAAGTACCCACGTTGCGCGGCAAGACCGTGATCAACCTTTTCTTTGAAGCCTCCACGCGGACCCGTACTTCATTTGAGATTGCGGCCAAACGCCTGAGCGCCGACGCTGTCAACATTTCCCCTTCAACCAGCAGCGTCCTGAAGGGAGAAACCCTCTTCGATACCGCCAAGAACTTGGAGGCGATGGCGCCTGATGTCATCGTGATTCGTCATTCCTCAGCCGGGGCTCCGCACCAACTGGCTCGAGTCTGCAGTGCGTCGATTGTCAATGCCGGAGATGGCGCGCACGAGCATCCCACCCAGGCCTTGCTGGATGCCTTTACCATTCTGGAACACAAGAAAAAGCTCCGAGGCCTGAAAGTCGCCATCATTGGCGATATTGCGCACAGTCGCGTGGCCAGATCAAATTGCTGGCTGCTGGGGAAAATGGGCGCTCAGGTAACGGTTTGCGGGCCACCGACTTTGCTTCCCTTGGAGTTCGAAAAGACAATCCGTCTGTGTCAGCCGGCTTCGATGAGCCCAAGCGAAGGCAGAGTCTGCGGCAGTTTAAAAGTGACCCATGAAATGGACGAGGCCTTGCAAGGAGCCGACGTCGTGATGATGCTGCGCATCCAACTGGAGCGCCAGCGGGAAGCTTTCTTCCCCTCGATTCGAGAGTATTTTCGTTATTATGGCTTAAGCGCGCGTCGCCTGAAAGGAGCGAAGCCTGATGCTATCATCATGCATCCGGGACCGATCAATCGAGGAGTGGAAATTGACTCAGAGGTTGCCGACGGGCCTTACTCCGTCATCCTGGACCAGGTCACCAGCGGGGTGGCGGTCCGCATGGCGATCCTATTCCTGCTCGCCGGCACAAAGGAAAGCGAGGTCGAACAGCGGACGTGAGCAAACACCCTAAGCCCAACTTGGCGAGAGTTCCCTCGCGCCCTTGCTTGGCGGGATTTTCACAGGAGCTTCTCATGATCCTTCGGATTGCCACGGGCAATGAAAATTATTCCCCTCCCCTGGAGGGAAGGTGTGAAAGAATTGGGAGGGTGACCTGGCGAGCCATTGCCCCAGAAGTCCTTGCGCCATGAGGCTCGGCGGGAGCCTCGCCCTCCCGATCTCGACCGGTTTTGAATTTTTTCACAGCTTAAGGGGTGTAGGGATGGGTTGTCCCAAAGCGGAAGGATCCACCCCGAAGGCTGCGCCTTCTGCCCCTCCCCAGAGGGGATTTTCAAGGAATTTTTTTCATGACAACCTATGAATGGATGATTCCCCCTTCGAAGGGGACGCCGGGGGGATGTCCCGGACGACGGGATGACCCAGAGACACCCCCCGCAGCCCAAGGGCTGCTGCCCCCCTGGAGAGGGGATTTTCAAGGGAGCATGCATTGACTTCACTATTGATTAAAAATGGCAGAATCATCGATCCCGCGTCTAACCTTGATCAGGTCAGCGATCTATTGATTGAGAATGGGAAAGTGACGAGGATAGAAAAAGACATAAGACATCCTGTCGACCAGCGGCTCGATGCCAGCGCATTGATCGTGGCGCCAGGATTCATCGACCTTCACGTGCACCTGCGGGAGCCGGGGCGCGAAGATGAAGAAACCATCGAAAGTGGCTCGCAAGCAGCGGCCGCCGGCGGGTTTACCACCATCTGTTGCATGCCCAACACCAATCCGGTCAATGACAATCCAGCAGTCACCAGTTATATCCTCAAAGAAGCCGAGCACCGGGCTGTGACTCGCATTTTTCCCATCGGGGCTATCAGTCTCGGCAGTGCAGGAGAAAACTTGGCAGAAATTGGGGAAATGGTGAGTGCCGGCGTGGTGGGAATCAGCGATGATGGGAAACCGGTGATGAATGGCCAACTGATGCGTCGGGCCATGGAGTATTCCCTACCCTTTAGAATTCCGGTTATTGAACATTGCGAAGACTTGTTCCTTTCGGCCCACGGGGTGATGAACGAAGGATACTACTCAACCGTCCTGGGATTGAAAGGTATAAGCCGAACCGCCGAGGATACCATGGCGGCCCGTGATATTATCCTGGCAAGACTCACGGGGGCTCACATTCACATCGCTCATCTTTCAACTCGCGGCGCCTTGGAATTGGTGAGAGAAGCCAAACGCAATGGCATACACGTCACCTGTGAAGTCACCCCTCACCACTTCTCGCTCAGCGATGCCGCCTGTTGCGAGTATGACACCAATACTAAGATGAATCCGCCACTGCGGAGTGAGGATGACGTTCAAGCCGTAATCGAAGGTCTGGCCGATGGAACCGTGGATTGCATTGCCACCGACCATGCTCCTCATAATCCCAACGAGAAAATGCTGGAATTTGATCACGCTCCTTTCGGGATTACCGGGCTGGAGACCGCAGTGGGGTTGGCGTTAACCCATCTCTACCATTCCGGAAAGATCACGCTGCGCCGTCTTGTCGAACTTTTCAGCGCCAAGCCTGCCAGAATTATTAACAAACCCCTGGGCCAGCTCACGGTAGGCACGGAAGCAGACGTGACCCTCTTCAGTGCTGGCGCCCAGTGGACTTATGATGTGAAGCAAACCAAATCCCGAAGCCGCAATACACCTTTTGATGGGAAAAGGCTGAAGGGTCAGGTTGCGGCCACGATTGTGGCCGGAAAGATTGCTTACCAAGATCTATCCTTGGTGAACGTCGGATAAAGATACGATGAGCAGACCAAGGGTTGATGATTCGGACAGCAGCAATGTGCCGCGAGCATTACTGTTGCTTCGCTCGAGGACATCTCGCCGCTGGTAGCCCAAGGAACCAAGGAAGAGGAAAATGCTTGACAGCGTGATGCCCCCGATGCTACATACACACCACCCGAATTTCTTAGTAACGGATACAGACGAGTCTTTACCTTATCAGTCTTCATCTCACCATTGAGTAAGAGTGAAAGGACATCACCATGAAGAAGTCGATTCTGAATTCTGGGTCAATGTTTGCGTTAGTCTTCTTTTGTCTCATGTTATGTCACTCGGTGGAACTCAGAGGACAGAACTTGAATGCATCCATTAGCGGTACGATCACTGACCCGAGTGGAGCGGCGGTTCCCAACGCGGATATGACGCTTAGGTCTGTATCTACAGGCACGGAGACGAGGGTCAAGAGTGGCCCCGACGGACTGTTTAACATCCTGAATCTGCCCCAGGGGGCTTATGACCTGACGGTTTCTGCCCAAGGGTTTCGCGATTACGTTCAGCGCGGTATTGCCGTGAATCTGAATGAAAAAATCCGCATCGATGTCAAACTGGAACTGGGAGAAGCCAAACAAGTCATAGAAGTGCAGGCGGATGCTTCCCCACTGAATTTTGACAGCGGTGAAGTAAAAGGGACAATTGCACCCCAGACACTGGAAGAGCTTCCGCTCATCGTTGGGGGAATTACCCGTTCGGCGGTAGCCTTCGCACGCCTCTTACCGGGAGTGACCTCCGCCAGTGGCGACGACCGTCGTAACTTCGAGACTCGCATCAATGGAGGAATCAACGAAGGTGACGAAGCAATCCTGGATGGGATTTCGATTGTCGATGGGGCCTTGAGTCAAAATGGGATTGAGTTAGCCACCACCGGGATGCCTTTCTCTCCGGAGGCTATTTCGGAAATCAGTATTTTGACTTCGAACTACGACCCACAGTATGGCACCACCTCTTCGGCTGTGACTACAGCGGTGACCAAGTCGGGAACCAACGAATATCATGGTTCACTGTATGAGTTCCACCGCAACACGAGGTTGAATGCCCGCCAGTTTGGGGTCCCCAAAAGACCTAGAGACCTTGAAAATGAGTTTGGTGGAACCATTGGCGGGCCGATGAAGATCCCCAAAATTTTCTGGACACCGACGAAGAAGACCTATTTCTTTGTCAACCGCACCCAGTTCTATTTGCGTGGTGGAGTAAGCAGCCCAATCCTTAGCATTCCTTCTTTAAAGGAAAGACAGGGAGACTTCACGGATTGGGTAGACAGCAGCGGCAACCTAATTCCCGTCTTTGATCCAGCCACGACCCGGGCCAATTCCGCATACAACCCCAGCTTGCCTGTCGGTTCCAGCAATCTACCTTTCTTGCGAGATCAGTTCATGGGGTGTGACGGGAAAACCCCCAACGTCATTTGCTCAAGTGATCCACGGCTTCAGAATTCGCTGGCCCAAGAATGGTTCAAGTACCTTCCGACGCCAACTTTCTCCGGACCGCTGAACAACTATGTTGTGCCGGTTCCCCGGACGACCACAGTCATTGCCGACTCGACTGTCATGGATATTCGAGTCGATCACTACTGGAAAGACAGAGATCGGTTCTCTGCGGTTGTCCACTATTTCGGTTCGGGCTACGACAAGAATACGAACCTGCCCAGAGAGATTGACGCGTCAGATCATCGAGCTCCCAACTATGATTTCTATGACCGCGGGAGCTGGGACCATACATTCAATCCCAACCTCTTGAATAGCTTCAATATTGGTTACAACGACATTTACTCTTTCGGTGTCTGCGAGGATGCGAACCAAGCTGGTGCTGTTCCCAAGATCAATGGTGTTTTGAGCCACGAGTTTCCGCCGGTGATTGGATTCCAGGACTTCCAAGGCTTTGGGTGTAATGGCGTTTTCGGTACCGTTCGTCCCGCTTGGATCGCTAATGATCTGGTAACATGGGTCAAAGGAAAGCACAACTTTAAGTTTGGCGGCGAGTTTCGTGGCCTTCAGCACAACATCACGGGCCGGGGTAACCAGTCTGGGAGTTTCGGTTTCAGCCATTTGACGACGGGTCTACGGGGCATTAACAGCGGAAATTCTATTGCCAGTTTTCTACTGGGCGCCGTAGACAGTGCCAACATGAACTACACGACGGTGGACGCGCAGTATGCCAGGCAAAAGGTTTATGCCTTCCACGTTGCGGATACCTGGAAGATCACTCCAAAATTCAGTCTTAATCTGGGTATTCGCTATGATATCTCGACACCGACCAGGGAGAAGTACGACAATCTGTCGTTCCTAGATCCTAACGGGTCCAACCCCGGGGCGGGCGGCCGTCCGGGCCGGCTGGTTTTTGCGGGCACAAAATGGGGCTCAGCCAGCTTCAGCAAGTCATATCCTGAGGAGATCGATTACAAGGCGTTCGCCCCACGGGTTGGTTTTGCCTATAGCGTAACCCCTAACACGGTGGTCCGGGCTGGCTATGGGGTGTTCTTCTTGACATTGTCCTACCCGAGTTGGAGCTCAGGGATATCTCCTGGCACCGACGGATTCAATTCAAACATCTCCTTCGGCAGCAGCAACGGAGGCATTACCCCGGCCTTCTTACTCCAAGAAGGGTTTCCACAGAACTTTACGAAGCCGCCGTTTATTGATCCAACCTTCCGAAATGGTCAGTCCATTGGCTTATACCGACCTTTCGATGGCGGACGACCAACCTACACGCAGCAATGGAACCTAACCATTGAGCGCCAGTTCAGCAAGGATCTTTACATGACCGCGGCGTACGTGGCTAACAAGGGGACCCGTATCCTGTCAACGGTTGCTCCGATCAATGTGCTCGATCCTAAGCTTCTTTCGCTTGGGCAAAACCTATAGGCGACACATCGTTGCACGGTATCTCTATCCCGTATCCCGGTTGGGTCGGGCAGATGACAGGTTGCCGGCCCACGGTAGCACAAGCGCTGTTGCCCTACCCCCAGTATTGTGGCAGTCTTCAGGGATTGACCGAGAATGCTGGCAATTCGACCTATCATTCCTTCCAACTGAAACTGGAAAAGCGGTTTGGCCAGGGGTTCTGGTTGCTCAGTTCCTATACCTTGAGCAAGAACATTTCCAACAACAACGACATTCAGTCCTTTGCGAACACCTGGGGAGGCATCAGCGGAGTAATCTCACCCTACGAGCGCCAGCGAAACAAGTCTCTTGATCTGGCTGATGTGCCACAAACCTGGTCGTTGGCCCTGGTCTATCAACTGCCGGTTGGCAATGGCAAGCGCTTTCTCAACAAAGGGGGATTAGTGGACAAGGTCCTGGGTGGCTGGCAACTAAGCAGTGTAGCCCGGAACTACTTTCGATCGGGAACTTGCAATGTCCCCAGCCAGTTTGCAGTGGGTTGCATTCCCTCAATTCTCCCGGGAAAGGATCCATTCGCCCAAGACAAGGGCAACTTTGATCCGAATAAGCCACTTTTTGACAAAGATGCCTTCGAGCCTGAGAGCAGCTTCAACTTCTACTACGGAAAAGGTCCGCGGGTCAGCAATCTCAGGGGATTTGGATACCATGGTCACGACCTGGGAATACTGAAGAACACCCGAATAACTGAGCGAATGACCTTCCAGGTACGAGGGGAATTAGTGAACGTCTGGAACTGGCATACCTTCACTGGAGGCGCCACCTGGGGAGGGGCACTTCCGTTCGACACCAACCTCTCCAGCCCAAACTTTGGCCGCTGGACTGGACAGGTTAGCAGTCCTCGAAACGTTCAGTTGGTGGCGAAGTTTATTTTCTAGTTTCGTTTCAGATTGATCCTCAAGGGAGTGCTGTCGGACTCCGAACAGCGCTCCTCCTCGCCTTCTAACGTCTCAATACTTTCTTGTCAAAGTCTGTATATGTAACGCTTGGATCATCTTCAAATGATCCAAGCTATTCTTTTTCGATCCTAACGACTATGAAACCCCAAATTCTGTTGCTAGTGTGGATCTGCTTCGTAGGAAATCTTTCCTACGCTCAGAGCGATGCCGAGCAGGTCGGCGTTGTTTTGAAGGAAGAAATCCTACCTCCAGATGTTTCACTGTTTCAGTTAAAGGAATACATTCTCAGTCGTGTCGCCAAGCCCCCCACTCCCACTTCAGCCCAACAGTGGACCACCGAATCCAAGAGGCTTCGGGAGCATTTGTTGCAGGAAGTCGCCTTTCACGGCTGGCCCAGAGAATGGGTGACCGCTCCACCGCGGTTTGAGGACCTGGGTGTGATCGAGTCTGGGAAGGGATACCGGATGCGCAAACTCCGCTACGAGATTGTCCCAGGATTTCAGTCTACAGCGATTCTTTATGAGCCGGAGAAGCTTCAGGGCAAAGTGCCTGCAATTCTAAACGTGAATGGGCACGTGGGGCTACCAGGAAAATCGGTTGAATACAAGCAGAAACGCTGCATCAATTTCGCCAAGCGTGGCATTTTGGCTTTGAGTTTGGAATGGCTGGCGTTCGGGGAGCTAACCCACGACGAGAATTTGCATCTGTTCGGGGCCCATTTAGACCTGGTTGGCGCTAACGAATTGGGGTTGTTTGTGCTCGCCATGCGCAGAGGGCTGGATCATCTCTATGAGCATCCCCACACGGATCGGAATCGGCTCGGGATGACAGGACTTTCGGGCGGTGGATGGCAGACTACTATCTTGAGTGCTCTCGATGAAAGAGTGAGGGTGGTGGTACCGGTAGCCGGTATCACCTCGCTTCAGACGCGTGTGGAAGTTCACAGGTATGGCGATTTGGGAGACATAGAACAGTCAGCAACCGATCTTCTGGACGGCCAGGATTATAGCCACCTGGTGGCGTTGATGGCTCCCAGGCCCACACTGCTCATCCACAACGCTGAGGATGATTGCTGCTTCAGAGCTCCTCTGGTCAAACCGCTGCTGTTTGACGCCGTTAGACCCATTTTCAGGCTGTATCAAAACGAGGATGGGTTTGAATGGCATGAAAACCGCGATCCGGGAACTCACAACTATCAGCTTGATAATCGGCTGCAGGCCTACCGGTTCTTCACCCAGCATTTCAACTTGCCCATCATCGAGCGTGAGATCCCATCCGACGCAGAAATTAGAAGCTATGACGATCTGTTGGTGGGATTGCCCAAAGAGAATCTGACCAGCCTGGGCTTGGCGCGGAAGCTGGGAAGCCAGATTACACGTCAGCCCGTTCCCGCAGATTCAGCGGCACGCGCCGCCTGGGCCTCCGCAGAAAGGGACACGCTCAAGAAGCTGCTGCGGTACAAACCGGTTGGCATCCAGCGACCCTGGGCTGTGGCTAATACCAAGAACAAAGGCGTAGAAACAAAGTCGTATCTCCTTGAGATGAATAACGGGTTGAGTGCCAGCGCTGTGTGGCTGAAAGGGATTGAGGCTCCAGACAATGCCCCAGTAAGCATCGTGCTCAATGACAAGGGCAAGAGGGCGGCAGGCGTAGAGGTTTCGGATCGAGTGAACCGCGGAGAACAAGTTCTGGCCCTCGATTTGTTATTTACCGGGGACTCCTGGAAGATACAGGCGCCGGCAACGCCCGAACGGGAAACGGGTCCCTGGGCCTACATCCAAATGTTGCATGGAACTGGCGATCGCGCGATCGGACTGGAGGTGGCTCAATTGCTTGAAATCACCCGGTGGATCAGAAGTCATTCAATAAACTCCAAAGTGCATCTCGAGAGCACAGGCATTCGTAACCAGGTCACTGCCCTTATTGCCGGGGCCCTCGAGCCCGACTTATTTTCAGAGATTGTCATTCGCGAAGGAATGCCGAGTCTGGGTTATCTTCTCGAGAAGCCCGTGGAATACCAGGAGGCGGCGGAACTCTTCTGTCTGGATCTCTACAAAGAATTCGATCTGGACGGGTTCGTGGCAATGGCTGGTCCGACCAAGGTAATCATGAAATGATGGGGCAAGAAATGTAGGGTTCGTTGCCTTATAAACGCACCTCCGGATAGGGTGCGCTTGAAAAGCAGCGCACCCTACGTCTGCGAGACATCCGCACCATTCGAAAATGTCAACTCTCAAATAGAGATTCCATATTTTCGAGATAGTAAAACACTTGAAAATCGCCGTCGTACTCGGCAGAAAAAACCAAGGACGACGAGGACAAGGGGGGGCTGTGAAAAAAGCTGGGAGGGCGAGCCTCCTGGCGAGCCATCGCCCCAGCAAGTCCTTGCCCCATGAGGCTCGGCGGGAGCCTCGCCGTCCCGATCCGGGGCCGAAACCACATTTCCTCATGGAGGTTATTAGTGACATTCACTGATCTCGTTTGTCGGAGGTTTTCGTCCTGGT
>QHZQ01000550.1 GCA_003224725.1 Acidobacteriota bacterium
ACCGACGAGCGAGCGCGGCGCCTGCGCGCAGTTCTACACATCCTGTACCTCATGTTCAATGAGGGCTACACGGCTAGCGTCGGGTCCGATCTGCGCCAAGCCGATTTGTCGCGTGAGGCGATGCGCCTGACGCGGATCGTCCACCATCTGCAACCGGGCGACACGGAGGTTGCCGGATTGCTCGCGCTCATGTTGTTGACCGATGCTCGCCGTCTAGCGCGAACGAGCGCCGGAGGCGAGTTGATCCCGCTCGCGCAGCAAGACAGGGCGCTCTGGGATAGGGAACAGATCGCGGAGGGAGTCGCGCTCCTCTCGGCCACGTTACCTAAGGGCTCCATCGGCCCATACCAATTGCAAGCCGCCATCGCGGCCGTTCACGACGAAGCTGGCCGAGCGGACGACACGGATTGGCCGCAGATCCTGGCGCTCTACGATCTGCTCAGGCGCATGTCCGACAACCCAATGGTCGCGTTGAATCACGCGATCGCGGCGGGGATGGTGCATGGCGTGACGAAGGGCTTGGAACTGCTGGACGCCCTCAAAGCTGACGCCCGCCTCGTGGATCATCACCGCTTGGACGCTGTTCGAGCACATCTGCTGGAACTCGCTGGAGACTGCAAGGGCGCCGTCAGGCACTACCGGGCGGCGGCAGGCAAGACAGGGAACCTCCCGGAGCGCAACTACCTTCTCACGCAGGCCGCACGACTCTCGAGCGAACTGCAACTAATGAACGAACAGGAATGAAACGAAACGGCCCTCCCGGCTCCTGGGTGATGCCTCTTCCTTCCCGGTGTTGGGTCAGCCAGTTTGGCATGGTCTAGCCCGATCGGCGGCGGGGGACGGATGAGACTGGTATCGGTGCAGGGATATACCCCACGATCTGATGAGACCTCTCGTTTTCCAGTGGCTTGAAATGAGGGTTGCCAAAGACAGCCAGCCGTAGAAAAAAGCACCCGTGACAAAAAAGTAGATAGTAAGGAAACACATACCTTGTCTTATACACCCTCCTCTATCTTCAGACCCTTCTTTCTCCTGAACGAACATCAATGAGGGCCACATCATTCCCACCCCTGGCCAACATACCTCCGAGGACACCTCCCATCGCCCCTGCACCAATGACAGATTCATTTGACTCTCTCCTTGGGATATTTCCTTCGCCTGAGCAGGGTCTTATCCGTCTCTCGTTACAACCTCAAATGCTTACTGTCGTTTTATACGCAGCGCGATATCCTCCTGGTACGTGGGGGAGACCAGGGTGCTCTGTCCGCCAGAGATGTTCAAGCTTTCGGCCTTGTCGACTCTTCCTGTCTTTGTATTCACCCATTCAGCGTTGTAACTCCCGTCAGGTAGACCAAGAACGAGACTTGTCTTTTGCGGATCAGAAGGTACCGTGTAAGGTGGTCGCGGCTCCCCTCCGCTATCGCTGTTGTGGAGGTAGCCTGGTTTTCCGTGATGGATGTAGATCCCATAGGCTTGACCCCGTTCCACCAAGGCGCGCGCCGTCATTCCACCGGCGACACCGCTCTTGAAGATTGATAAGTCAGGTTTCATTTCTATGAAATTGAAGCTTTCCATAAATCCTTTCAGGATCTTTAGTTGATTTCTCAACGCTGGGCTACCTCCCCCCGGTGTGGAGGCTGGGGGCACAAAGGTTCCTTTGGGATGCTTTGCCGTGAAGGAGTAGTCCAGATGGTTGAATAGTGCTCCTCCCGCGAGAATGAAATCCCATGCCTGGATACGGTAAGTGGAATCTGCCGGTCCATCAAACCCAGTCTCGTTGAACCCAATTACTTTGTTAAGATGAAAATTCATTGCCACGCTTTCCGGCGGACGCGAGTAATGAAAGTTAAAGATTGAGATGGCAGGATGGGGATTCTCAACTTTGCTCGAACCGTTGGCAATATTGCGCGCAAGAAGATGCTTCAAAGGGAATGCTTTCTCGGTTTTCACGATCATGTCGGAGATATGATCTTGCCACTCCACAGTGACACCTCCATAGTAGGCTTCATTACAAATTTCATAATAGAGGTTGTCGAGATCCTTCAAGTCAGTGACGATTTTCCGTGCCATGGCATCCTGAACTGCCAGTATGGCACTATCTTTTAAGGTATATACTTCCGTCCTGCTCATTCCTCCAATTCCGTTGACGTTGTTTGTTACCTTGAGAGGACTCATATCCCACAACTTTTCTTCATAAAAGGGGCAAAACAAACTAATCTCGACCACCACACCACGCTTGCCGGCCTGAACAATAAAATCCCTCAAGCGAGCGAGATGAGCGTCATTCCAGGAATTCAGGTCAAACTTATTTCCACCCCCGGCATACCCTGGCGTGGCACTTCGAGCCCAGATGCAACTGAAGCGGTTTAGTGCCGGAGCAAGAGTGTTGTTTGAAATATTAAACACGCCGGGGATTTCGAGGTAAGGCCCGCCCGGCCAGATTCGCGTCAAATTGAGGCCCTTCGATTGAAGCTCGTCCAGGTAAGCAGCGTAGTCAAAGTCCATGTTGAGCACGGCACCGTAATGCTCGCCAGAAGTGATCAGCACCGTCGGCTTACCTCGAAATAAGAAGTAATGCGGGTTCTTTGGATGCAGTTTGATGGCTTCTACGCCGAAAAGGGTTTGCAATGACATCGTGACTATCAAGAAGAGCGTTAGACCTATTCCAACCCACGTCGCTGCGCTGATTTTGCGGTTCTCATCTAATTTCCTCAAAATTGTCATTATCTTTATCCTTTCACTTAAATTCTAATAGAGGAACGATGGATATGGTTATGATGTAAACCTTTTGATCAGGTTCGCATCTTAACTTGCGTTACCCTCACCCTCAGAGTTACATTTTACGCTTCCGCCATTTGCTCTATACGTGATTTGCTCTATTGACGGGAGCGAAAGGTAGCGCTAGCATACCAGTGTCAGAATAACAATTTACTTCTTTCAAAATCGTTCTCGCTGTCCGTGCAACTCCAGTCTCCCATTCGAGACCCAGCTTTCATAGGCCCGCTTACTAAGATCTGTTGGGAGAACGCCTATACGATTGTTGAACCCCAGACCAACGCCGAGGGGATACACGTCTGGCCTTTTGACCCTTCGTTTCCGGTAGACGTACGCCATTTCCTTTTTGGCAAGCGCCGAAACACTCGATTAGCCCGCCATGACTATTTTGAATTGCTCTACCTTGAATCCGGGGAAGTGGTTTACCAAGTTCAAGACCGGTATTTTACTGTAAATGAGGGAGACCTCATCGTGATTAGTGGTACTCAGTACCATTGCATGGCAGAACTCCATTGTGAGCAGGTCAGGGCGACTTTGCTTTATTTCATGCCGGATTTGATCCGCGCCAACGACATGAGTGGTGAGGATGTTGAATATCTCATGCCATTTCTGGTGCAGGATACGGCTTTTCCATATGTCGTCCATTACAAAACGGTAATCCCGGCACAAGTTTCGGATTTAATGGAGCGAATCCACGAGGAACTGCCCGCCATCTCCCCGCTCAGCCGCCTTTCTGTCAAAACTTACCTGAAAATGATTCTCTTGTTGCTGGTCAAACACTATGCAGGCTACGGGGGTACCGAAGAGATTTTCTACCTCAAACAGAAAGCTATTGAACGTCTGCGTCCGCTGTTTGAGTACATCGACCACCATTACGCCGATCCCATTACAGTGGATGACGCCGCGTCAATAGTTTGCATGAGCGAGTCGCATTTCATGCGATTTTTCAGGCAAGTGACGGGGCAACCCTTCGTCTCCTACTTGAATCATTTCCGCATCGCCAGAGCGCAAGCCATGCTGGTTACAACGGATAAATCCATTTCCGAAGTGAGTCAGGAGGTCGGTTTTTGCGATCAAAGTTACTTTGGGTTGGTCTTTCGCAGACTGGTGCACATGACGCCGCGTGAATATAAAGAGCACCTGAAGACCCCTTCCAGGGGGTCGCTCGCTCAACATTAGGGCATTAAATTCGTTATTCTAAGAAAATTTAAGATTAGCTCCTTGCCATTGAGACGCCTTCCCAGGCCGTCTGGCGCAGGCAAAAGAAGGGAGTGCCGTCAGCAAACATCAGAAAAAGCTTGTCCACCGAGACCTTTAGATCTCCATGGTTGAGAGCAATGGAAGGACTTTTCGTCCGACTCAGCCGCGATTATGTTCCCTCGGCTGCCCAAAAGGCAAATCGGCAAAATCAAAATGAAATAAGCAATC
>QHZQ01000551.1:0-3036 GCA_003224725.1 Acidobacteriota bacterium
GAATGGGTCCGATTGGATTGAGGTATGGGTACTGCTCCACCGCGTCATAAACCTCCAGCGCCACAACAATACGTACACGTTCACTGTCGAACCTACCGGCAGGGGCTTCCAGTCCGTCTTCATCCGCCGCCTCAACCCGGTTGTGGTACTGCGCTTCCTCACACCCGATGGTAAGGAACTGGAGAAGTGGGACGAGTCCGCACCGCCGAACAGAGTCAAAAATGAAGTGCCGCCCGGCACGCGCATCATCGGGCCGAATGGGGAGATCATCCGCAAATAAAAGGACCATGCCATGCTACGCAAATCAATCTGAACTTCTTCCGCTTGCAAGGTGTCAATGATATAGGGAGAAAACATGAGACGGATTGTATTCGGTCTTTTGTTCCTTTCACTGCCGGCGTTGGCTCAAGACGTTTGGTTAAATTACGCCTTTGCTCATCGGCCAGTTCCTAAATGGCAAAATGGGTTTCTCCTCGCGTATCAAACTCGCAACGAACCTTCTGCCATCTTCGTCTTCGACCGCTCCGGTCAAATGGTTCTTAACAAGAGAATCGAGATACCAGGCTCCGGTGAGATCCTCATTCGAGATACTGCCGCTTCCCTTGACGGGCGATTCGCAATATCAGGAAGTAACGCGGCTACGGGCCAATTCATCGTCTCGCTGACTCTCTCCGGCGCGATAGCGTGGATTGTGAAGAGCACAGACTTTGGTGCCCAACGCATCGCGTTTGCTCCCGATGGCACGCTCTGGGCCTTTGGGCATGCCTTTGGCCCTTCGATTCGACAACCTGAAGGTGTACCGGACTATGCCACGCTACGCCAATATGACTCAGCGGGGAATTTGGTCAAATCAGTCCTCCCAAAGAGTACTTTCGCGAAACAGCCCGACCTGGGCGCGTTCATGGTCACGACGCGGGATAAAATTGGAATCTACAGCGATTGGGCAACAGAATGGGTGGAGTTGTCATTAAGCGGCGAAGTGCTTGGCCGCTGGAAGGGTGTGGAAGTGCCGGATGGCGACTTCGCGACGGGCGCAGCGTTGCTGCCAAATGGCGGTGTGTATCTTAGCGTCCAGTACCACACAAGCCCGCGCACAGAGGTAAGCCACATCTTCAAACTGAATAAGCAATCCGGGATGTGGAGCATCATCGACCAAAACCCGCACACTCCTGCGATTCTCGGAATTGATGGCGACCAGATCGTGACGTACGGGCCAAATCGCTCTCTCCGATGGATGTGGTTAGACTGAAATCTGTTTGCAGGCCGCTCTAGCCTGCTGTCCGAATAGTGACGACGCACGTCAACCACACTTTTTTCCGCAGCCAAATGACGCAGTCTGGCCCGCGTGGGTGAAGCGACGAGTCGAAGGCGCGGTAAACGAGATTTTCATAGTGGCGCAGGTTGGAAGGCAGTGAGGCCCGGCCGGGTTGGCCGCCCGAAGAAAGGGTTGCGCCAACTTTTGAAGTGCGACACTGGTAGATGTAACGTCGCGCTCACACTTGCCATAGAATGAAAGCAACATAATCTTTTGGTTTTCTCGGGCCAACCTTTGAGGAGGTTCTGCCATGACCGTATCTCGCCACGCCGTCATTGCATTGTCCTTCGCCTGCTCATTCATAGCGAAAGAGACGTTTGCTCAAAGCACCACACAGGAATTGGAACGTAAGGTAGATCAGATCTTCGCTGCTTACGATAAGCCAACGTCACCGGGATGCGCGCTCGGAGTCGTGCGTGACGGTGAACTCATCTACAAGAGGGGTTATGGGATGGCGAACCTCGAACTGGGTGTTCCCATCACTCCGCAGTCGGTCTTCTACATGGCTTCCGTCTCGAAGCACTTCACCGCCGCCAGCATCGTTTTAGCCGCGGAGCAAGGCTACCTTTCGCTCGACGATGACGTGCGCAAGTACATTCCTGAACTTCCGTTCTATGGAAGTACTATCACTCTCCGTCACATGCTGCATCACACAAGCGGATTGCGTGAGATTGGAGCGCTTCTCTTTCTCGTTGGTCGTAATTTGGACGTGGATGTCCACCCAACGGCGGAATTGCTTGATTTGATCTCACGCCAGAAGGCACTCAATTACCCGCCTGGCGACGAATTTTGGTACAGCAACACGAATTATCTTCTTCTCGGTATGGTAATCCAGCGAGCCACGGGAAGGGCTCTATCGCAATTCGCAGAAGAAAACATTTTCAAGCCCCTCGGAATGAATCATACGCGCTTCTATGATGATCGCCATACCGTGGTGCCGGGCCGTGTCCCTGCGTATGAGCCCCGTACCGGCGGGGGGTTCCTGCTGGACTGGTCAACGAATTACGACAGGGTCGGGGCGGGCGGCCTCATGAGCAGTGTTGAAGATATGGTTCAGTGGGACCGCAATTTCTACCAAAATAAACTTGGTAAGGGGACTCTTCTCGAAGAGTTGCAAAGGCCAGCCGTCCTGAACAACGGAAACCTGTTTCAATATGGGCTTGGCCTCTGGATGACTACTTACCGTGGTCAACCCGTCGTTGGCCATGGTGGGGCTCTCTTCGGATACCGCACGGACTTATTGCATTTTCCTCAACAAAAGTTTTCCGTTATCTGCCTCTGCAATTTGGGAACAGCCGATGCCGAACACTTGAGCCAGCAGGTTGCCGAGATCTATCTCGACAGCCAGTTAAGGGTGCAGCATGCTGCTCCTTCAACGATTGATGACGCCCACAACTTTGTTGGGCTTTATCGCGACCCGGAGTCGCATTCAGTAGTCGATGTTTCGAAAGTGGACGGAGATGTCGTCGCCTGGGGAACGCATTTCAGGCCAGAGGCTGGAGGCCGCTTCGTTGCTGAGCAGGAGGACGCGAACATCGTCTTTGAATCCCAGAGTGGCGGCATGCGCATGACGAACGCTGTCAGTGGCAATCCTCCACACACCTTCGAAAAATTTCAACGAATCAGTCTCTCCACCGAAGAACTCGCGGAATATGTGGGCGATTACAAGAGCAGCGAATTTGAGGCTGTTCACAGATTGGCAGTGAAGGACACTAACCTAA
>QHZQ01000551.1:3095-3807 GCA_003224725.1 Acidobacteriota bacterium
CCGGTAGAATCACCGGCTACGATTTCTTCATTGATCGAATCCGAAATATCTATTTCAGCAAACAATGATCAAGTTTGGCCAACGCGCTCATGCAAGATCGAACGTGACTTCGCGCTCATCGGGCTTATCACCCGGACCACGCACTTCGTGCTTGTAGATCAGGCGGTCAGCCTCAGCCCTGATGCGCTCGACAATCGTAAGCTCGTGGCTCTTATGGTTCCGCAAAGTCTCCTGGACGAAAGTGGCGCCTTCAGGGAGCGTATCGACCAGCGTGTGCAATTCTTGGCGTGTTGGCATGGCCGCAATTGTAATGCGAATGCGGCCTTCAGGTTCGCTCCCACACGGCAGAAGGTGAAGGTTCCATGAACATCCGAAAGTGAAGCAGCGAGGTGCAGATGCTATTGGAGCGGTGCGCGGATGTTGTGCGCACTTTCGTAGTCCCGGGAGAACCCTCGCGGGATCGCAATCATTCACATCGCTCAAACACATACAATCCCTTCTGTGGGACAGCTTTTAGTTGCCAACCTTCATCCGATGCCCTCTTCCAATCCGAGTCGTGAAGATCAATATCTCCATTCTTTCCAAGATTTGGTCGGCCTTGATCGGTAATATAAGTCCACACGCAGTGCTGCGGAGCTTTGCCCGTTTGAGCTTGTACGGGGCGGTTTGTGAATTGAAGTTGAAGAACCCATGCCGTCAGCGCGACAGCAAT
>QHZQ01000552.1 GCA_003224725.1 Acidobacteriota bacterium
GGAGAAGAGCTGGATGCTCGGACTGACCTTTTCTCCTTTGGAGTGGTGCTCTATGAGATGGCTACCGGCACATTGCCTTTCAAAGGGAACACTTCGGCGGTCGTTTTCAATGCGATTCTCAGCCAAGTGCCCATCTCACCTCTAAGACTTAATCCTGAACTCCCGCCGACATTAGAAGAGATCATCAACAAAGCCCTAGAAAAAGACCGCGAGTTGCGTTACCAAAGAGCGTCTGACCTACGCGCCGACTTAAAGCGTCTAAAACGAGATACCGACTCGGGGACAGCGGTAGCAGGGAAGCCAGCGCTCTTAGTAAGCGAACCAAGTCTGAGGGCGACATCTCGGCTTTTGAAGCACAGGCGAGTGGTAGGCCTCGCGGTGGCCTTCCTGATTGTTGTTGTAATAGTGCTCTTCGCTTGGTTGAGGTCACCGCGGCCGCCACCGAAGGTCTTGGCCTACACTCAGATTACAAGCGACGGTCGTCAGAAAGGATCTTTGGTTACGGATGGCTCACGGATTTATTTCAACGACTTTGCCGGTGGACAAGCATTCATTAACCAGGTCTCTGCTATGGGTGGGGAGACCGTAACGATTCCTGTATCTCTTCAAAGTGCCAATATCGCGGACATTTCTCCCAACGGATCAGAACTTCTGGTGGTAACCAGCAGCAATTGGCTAACCCCTGGTCCACTCTGGGTGCTGCCGATACCTGGAGGGACTCCCCGCCGGGTGGGTGAGGTGCTGGCATTCGACGCAGCCTGGTCCCCAGATGGTCAACAGATTACTTACGCAACAGGCTCGGATTTATATCTATGCAAAAGCAACGGTAGTGAGTCCCACAAGCTTGTGACCGTTGATGGCCTACTCGGTCGGCCTCGCTTGTCGCCCGATGGAAGCCGATTGCGATTTACGGTTTATGAGCGCAAGAAGAACTCATTCTCTCTGTGGGAAGTGACGAGAGACGGAACACAGCTTCACCGCCTGCTTCCCGGCTGGAATGAGCCGCCGGCAGAATGTTGCGGCAAGTGGACGGCTGACGGAAACTATTATGTGTTTCAGTCTACCCGTGAAACGCCGTTCGGGAAAACCAGCCTCTGGGCCCTGCGTGAGAAGGCAGGTTTTCTCCAAAGCGGCAGCCAAGAGCCCATCCAGCTGACCGTGGGACCTTTGAACTTCTTTGAGCCTGTTCCAAGCAAGGATGGCAAGAGGCTCTTGGCAATAGGTCAACAATTGCGCGGGGAACTGGTGCGTTACGATGGCAAGACGAAGCAATTCGTTAGCTATCTATCTGGAATTTCGGCGATGCAACTGGATTTTTCAAGGGATGGAAAGTGGGTGTGTTATGTCACTTATCCTGAGTGGAGCCTGTGGCGAAGCAACCTCGACAGCAGCCAACGGTTGCAGCTCACCTTCCCACCAGTGCACGCCCTGCTACCCCGCTGGTCGCCTGACGGGAAGAAGATCGCCTTCACGAACGTGCAAATCGGCAAGCCGTGGAAGCTTTACTTGATTTCAACCGAAGGGAGTATCCCGCAACAGTTGATACCCGGGGAAGGCTCGGAACACGACCCCAACTGGACCCCAGATGGGAATGCAATTATCTTTGGGCTTGGGGGTCCAGGAGACCGTCAGTCCGGCGCAACCATGATCCAGCAGCTCGATTTGAAGACATCTCACATCACAAAGCTGCCGGGCTCTGAAGGACTGTGGGGCCCGACACTGTCGCCAAATGGGCGCCATATTTGTGCCGAGACAGCTACAGGTGAATCGAAGTTGGTCCTCTTTGATTCTGTGACTCAAAAGTGGGTAGAGAAAAGCAAAGTGAGTCCGACCTGGTGGGGCGCTTGGTCGCGGGGAGGAGACACATTTTACGTGATCGATTCTACCCCAGGAGGAGAACGGACTCTATCCAGAGCACGAGTTGACGATTTCAAGTTCGAAGAAGTGGTTAGCTTCCGGGATCTCCGTCTGGCAGGTCCTTGGATGGGGTTATCGCCAGACGATTCACCCCTGCTGCTGCGGGATGTTGGCACTCAGGACATCTATGCCCTCGATTGGGAAGCTCCCTGACCTCTCGGGATGCCAAGACTTGAGCGTCTCACCCCCAAGCAGATCCATGAAGAAACAGAACGCAAGGCGGAAGCTGGATCTAACGCTTGCCCCGAAAAGCCCAATCCCTCATGATGTGCAGCCGATGGTTTGCCGGTTGGCTAAAGCACCCTTTGACCGCCCCGGATGGGTATTTGAAATCTTTCTACCGAGTCACTGCTTTCGGCACAAGTAACACATTCGACAAGCGATCAATATGTGACGCTGCTGTATATCGGAGCGCTCGCAAGTGCGCAGCTGTGCCCCTGCCGCTCACGTTCACTCGCAAGCCTTCATGCCGTGCAATGCTTGCGCAGGCGGCCGCAATGTGCGGCGGTCGCATAGACTACCATTGAGCCCAGCTTGGGGCAACGGAGCCAGTTTGCGAGTCGGTGACCATCCATTCTCAAATCGGCCGTCCCATTCGAGCTGCGGCCAAAGGGAAACAAAGGACGTTAAGACAGAACGGGAGCATCAGGGGCCGGACGTTTTTTTTTAAG
>QHZQ01000570.1:0-399 GCA_003224725.1 Acidobacteriota bacterium
ATGGTGCCAGGCAGGAGCATGGGTAGCACCGTGAGGAGTTCCGACCGTCAGGAAGGGGGGCACCCGGCAGATTACAACCCAAATCATGCATCGAACAACATCATCGACGCTGAAGGCCCTCGCTCCGTCGGCTGCAACCCCCTCACCCGGCCTCGTGAACGCTTATCAAGCGTTCACCCCTCTCCCCATGGAGAGGGAGTAATAAATTACAGTTTACTCTCCCCTCGCCCCCATCGGGGGAGAGGGGACGGAGATGAGGGGATCGCCTCAGCGGTGATAATTTGGGTACAGAGCCTCATATTCCAACCAAGAAATAAACAACGAATGCCGCGGAGGCACCCAGCATGAGGTTGTGCACTTCCCGTCTCTTACCCGCCAGGAGTTTGAGCAATGTGTAGA
>QHZQ01000570.1:423-3453 GCA_003224725.1 Acidobacteriota bacterium
CCAATTCCATTGGTAATGGAGTAGGTGAAAGGCATCACGATCATAGTGACAAAGGCAGGGATACCCTCCTCGTAATCGTTCCAGGGAATTTCTTTGATGACGGTCAGCATAAAGAAGCCTACGAGGATCAGTGCTGAGGCGGTCGCCTCCTTAGGAATAATTTCCGCCAGCGGATTTAGAAAAATTGCCAGCAGGAACAACATACCCACCACCACGGAAGTCAGACCTGTCCGGCCTCCTTCGCTGATGCCTGCAGCGCTTTCGATGTAGGTCGTATTGCTGCTGCAGTTGGCAAGGCCTCCGAGTGCAGCTCCCAAAGAGTCGACCAAGAGCACGCGATTGATCCGCGGGAGCTTCCCTCGGCTGTCAAGAAAGCCAGCTTCTCCGGCCAGTCCGACCACGGTTCCCATCGTATCGAAAAAGTCAGAGAGCATTATGGAAAAGCTCACGAGCAGCGCCGACGACAGACCCAGCTTGGCAAAAAACCCAAAATCCATTCGACCGAAGATTGCTCCCGGACCCCACAGACCCTGCGGGAAACCGAAAACTTTTTGTGGGATCACAGCGGCAGTGCCAAACGCCTGACCATGACCCCACACCCAGTTGGTGAAAACTGCAATGCCGGTCGTCAGCAGGATCCCCCACAACAGCGCCCCTTTAATCCGCCTCACCAGCATCCAGACGGTAAATATGAATCCCAGGATAAAGACTGTTACCGATACTCTTTGGATACGCCCCAGCCTGACCAGAGACTCCTCTCCACGCACTACCAGACCGCTATTCACCAGACCGATCAGCGAGATGAAGAGACCGATGCCCGCTCCAATCGCTCGCTTCAACGACAGCGGGATGGCATCCATCATTGCCTCTCGGAACCGGGTCAGGACCAAGACCAGAATCACCAGGCCTTCGAGAAGAATGACCGACATGGCCTCTGGCCAGGTCAGCTTCAGTTGGCCGACCAGTTGAAAGGTGACCACTGCATTAAGTCCCATACCGGGTGCCAGGGCAAACGGGTAGTTGGAAAGAAGCCCCATCAGGATACAGAGCGTGCCGGAAGTAAGGCAGGTGGCCGTCAAGACTGCAGGGAACGCCAGCTTTTCACCGGTGGGATCGGCCACGGAACCCAGTAGGCTGGGGTTCACGAAAATAATGTAGGCCATCACCATAAACGTGGCCAGTCCGGCCCGGATCTCGGCCGCCGCATTTGTTTGCTGCTCTTGCAGTCGAAACCGCTGTTCTAACCGGGCGCTGATGGAAAAACGTCTGGTCGAAAGGCTGCCCGGCAGTCCCTTAGTCCTCTGAGAGTCCGTATCCTGCACAGAGTCGCCTCCGTTTTTTCAGAAAGTCAGAGTCCTTCAATCAACAGCAATCAACTGGGTTTCTTCTGCAAGAAGCGAATGTGGTGATGAGGCTGGGTAATGTTAGGCATGTCGTCGTACTTCAAAACGCTGATGGAGCCATCGATTTCAAGGACCGCGAGTTTCACCTGGGCCACATCGGTTACGCCATGCTCACGGAGGGCTTGGCGTAACGAGTCGGGTGTCACGTTCTCTTTCGCCAAATGCTCATTCAGGATCTTGCCCGAGTGAATGAGCAAAGTAGGTGTTCCTTCCACCCAGCGTCGTAGTTTCTTATGACGCCAGGCCAGACGCGACACCACAGCATTTATTCCGAGCAAAGTCACCGCCGCCATCACTCCTCCCGTGACTGAAGTGTCAGGTCCGGTCATGGCGTTCTGCACAGAGTTCGCAATCAACAGAAGCAAGACCAGATCGAACGGAGTCATCTGGCCCGCCTCACGCTTGCCTGTGAGGCGAATGCCGGTCAGGACGACAACATAGATAATTGTTGTACGCAGCGCAACTTCCAGCAAAGTTTGATTGAAGATCCACATCGGTTGAATAAGGCCTCCACGCTTGTCGATTACGCGTTCGGGTGACATTTACTTAGGGAATCCTTTTGCAGATTGGAGAGTGAGCAAAGCAGCCACCATCCCGATTCTTGGCGATTGTCAGGTAAGGAAAGGTTGAAATCAAGAAAATTGATGAGAGAACAATTTCACCGGCGAGCATCGAGAATTCTGGGGGGTACCGAAAGCGATGTCGATGCTCGCCGTCGGAAGGGAAATGGCTGACTACTTCTCCACGCGCAAGTTATTGGTCACCGAAAATATACCAGGGACGCTTTTGGCTTGAATATTGGCAATGTTCTTGTCCATTTCATTACCCACGACGCCCTCCAGAGTGAGATTTCCATTTTTCACGATAATGTGAATGGGAGGAACTGACCTGAGACCATATTGCTGTAATGCCGTGTGTCCGTAAATGGCCCGATAGACGGCAAGGCGGATGCGGTCGTCGTTTGGGGAAACCGGGAGCACCTCGATGTTATTGGTAACACTTTCCACGCCTTCTATGTTTTTTACAACTCGCTCAGCATCAGATTTCAGGGTCGGACGGCTGACCTGACCTGATAATTCCACTCGGTCGCCATCTACCTTAAACGCCAGGTTGTCAAAGACGCTGTAAAAAGGAAGCATTACCAATTCGTGGCGCACTTCCTTTTCCAGCCATTGACGAGCCTGTTCAGGACTCCTCTGAATCCGCAATTGCGGCTTGCGCTCCTTTTCCGACGCATTCCCCTTCATGGCTGTGGGTGCCGCAACTAAGGCACCTGTGAGAATCAGTATTAAAAGAGAAGTTGTTTTGAGTCGTCTTTGCATATCTCCTCCGTTTTTGCTGGATCCGAACTCGAATGCTTAAGTTTGCTCTCGTTTCAGTCTCAGAAGATTTGACTGAAAAAGACGAGAATCCCAGAGTAAGCCCATTAATCCTACCCCTGCCCTTTCATCGCCGCTTCTCAATCTGAAACAGCCACAACCGCTTAGGGTGTCGTGGCCAGTCAGGCGACACCTCTATTGGAGTCAGGTTAGAGGCCTGACGGTTGCCCGTAGGTTCCCTCGGGGATTTGCCTATTCCATTTGTCCACGATAAAATAAAAATGTGGAGGTGCGCTCCACGCGGCGAC
>QHZQ01000580.1 GCA_003224725.1 Acidobacteriota bacterium
ACTTCAATCTGAATTCCCTGTATCTGTTTCAGCTTGGGGATATTGCTTCGGCTCTCGCTCTGTGCCAGCAACAGATTTCCTACAACGACCGCGACCAGGGGGCCTATTACCATCTCGGATGGGCTTATCTGGGAAAAGGCGATTTTGACCAGGCGCGTGGCGCTTTCGAGAAGGCGTTGGAGATCAACCCTAGATTGAGCTGGAATCTCTCTGGCCTCGGTCACGCCTACCGGCTGCTAGGGAGGAATGCGGAAGCTCTTCAGACATTTCTGAAGATCCTCAAAATAGACGCCAAAGACTCGGCAGCTCACTATGATGCTGGAGTGGTTTGCCAGTTAATGGGTGATGAGCCTGCCTCGCGGAAACATTTCGAAAGTTTTCGTGAGGATGCCCAGAAACGGCTGAAGAAGAACTCCCAGAATGCTCTCGACGCTCTCGACTTGGCGAGGGCTTTCACGCAGCTTGGGTGGAAAAAGCAAGGGTGGGCCCTGGGCCAGAAGGCCATGGCAATGGATCCCAGCAAGCACTTTGAGTTCTCGCAACTCCTCTGCCTCCAGGGCAAGCGGCAAGAGGCGCTGGATCGTTTAGAGTTGGCAATCCAGCGAGGTTTCGGCAACTACATCCGTATGAAAATTCATCCCGATCTGCAAAGCTTATATAACGAGCCGAGATTTCAGGATTTGCTCAATAGGGTTTTGAAGAAGTAGCATAAGGGCTCCATCCCACACGTAAGGATGAAGGTCTCATTTGAGTCATTGGAGGCGCTTTTGTCAAAAGCTCTGGAGTTTGGACATTTGGGGGCTCGCATTTGGAGTGCGCTGGCTTGACAGCGCTTTGTTAGCCTGCGGCTTTGACGCAGGCCCCGACTGCCGACGCCAGCAAAAACTCCCAACAGGCGTTTCAGGTGCATTTCGAAGATAAATCATTATGAAACGTGCGCTTCAAGAACGTAGCAAACTTTATCCTAAATCCGGCAGTTGAAATTGCCACGGAGTCACGGAGAGCAGAGAGGAAGTGGAAAAGCGGGCGGTTTTCAGATGCCTTATCCTCACCCGGAGGCTAACAATTTTTCAAGGCTTTGCGAAGATACAACTCCTTGTCCACCGCCTCTGTGGTCTCGGTGCCTCTGTGGCTAACTCCCGTTTTTAGCGTTATCGAGCCCGTGAATGAAAGGCGCTAATGACAACGGCTTGTCTCAAATGGATTGATTCACAAGGACAGGAGCAATTCTACTCATTGAGTGCTGATGAGATCCTGGTCGGACGGAAATCCGACGCGGATATCATTTTGGCGCACGCTTCCGTCTCGCGTCACCACGCCAAGTTGGTCAGAGGCCAAGAAGGCTATTCCATCATCGATCTGTCAAACACCAATGGTACGTACGTCAATGGGCAACGAATTAGGCAGCAACGATTACACCACGGGGATCGAATTTGCCTGGGCCAAGATCGAACACAGCTTTCCTATCTCACGGACACAAGCCCATTTGCCAGCCCTGTGCTGAACTCAGAGGCTGACAATTTAGAGAAATCCCTGGCCAGCTTGACCTCGATCTTGCCTCAACACTCTGATTTGGAAAAGATCTCCTCAATTCTGGATTTCCAATATCAATGGGGAAAAGTATTCTCGGCGGAAAGCACCTTTGAGCAGATACTCAAGGCCACCCTGAAGATCAGTGGCGCGGAAAGAGGCTACATTCTTTTGAAGCAGCAGGACCGGTTTGAATATGTCATAGGCATGAACGACCGGGGGCAGAATCTGCCCCAATCCGATTTCAAAGCCAGCCAGACTGTGGTGCGGCAAGTGGCCAAGGACGGAAATCCTGTCTATATGGCTCGCGGGATCGCAGAAGAATTCGCGGAGCAGAAGAGTATTTTGACTTTGAACGTTCGCTCCCTTGCTTGCATGCCCCTGCGATGGATGCTGCCCGAGTCCGACACGGCTGAAGTCCGCGGAGTTCTCTATCTTGACAGTACGCGGGGCATGCGCGAGCTGTCCGGATTGGATGAGAAGATCTTGAACAAGCTGGCGCTGGAAGCGGGCAATGTCTTTGAAAAACTGGAAATGCTCAAAACCTTCGAAGAACGAAGGAGCCTGCAGCTAGAGCTGGCGTTGGCTCAGGAGACCCAGAAAAACCTGCAAACTGAGCTTCGGGCTGCAGAAGAATTGCGTCGAGCGGAATCTCAGGTCTTGCTCTCGGAAAACGCGGCTTCCATGGGCCGATTCGCGGCCGCCTTGAGTCATGAACTGAATTCCCCGTTGGGCGCCCTCAAAAGCGCCCTGCAAACCTGCAATGCTTTGGCGGAAAAGAAGGCGACGCTGCCGGTCGAGAAGCGCGAGGAGGTAGACGAGGTTGAAGCGCAGTTACGCAGGAATGCCATGGAATCGGCGGATCGTCTTCATCAGATCGTTTTGCGAATGCAGCGTTTTACCAATATGGACAGCAAGGAAATTCTATTGGTCGATCTGAATTCACTGCTCCAGGATGTGGTTGACGCCTTGAAATTACAGATTAAGGAAGGAGTGACTTTGGAACTCGATCTTCAACCTATACCTCGGATCAGTGTGCGTCCCCAGCAGATCAGTGCCGTTTTTTCCAATCTCTTGCAAAATGCGGTAGAAGGGCTGACCAGTGCGGGAAACGTCTGGCTGACGACTTGCCAGGCGGGTTCACAGTTGCAGATCGTGGTGCGGGATGATGGCCGCGGTGTCTCGGCTGAAGAACTGGCCAGCATTTTTGACCCTTCCTTCAAAGTCAAGGCGGGTCGAGTCGCCACAGGGAATTGGGGCCTCTTCAGTTGTCGTCAAATCATCCGGGAGCACGGAGGCGAGATCGAGATCCAGAGCACGCCGGGCCACGGGACCACAGTACGGGTAACTTTGCCCTGTGTGGAGAGCGCATAACCAGGCCTCCTTTAAAGACCTGTAGGTGCGTTAGCGCTGTGCGTAACGCATCATTTCCAGAACAGGCGTGGAAGCTCGTCGAGCGATGTCAGCGGGTAAGCTATTCCGATGCCC
>QHZQ01000581.1 GCA_003224725.1 Acidobacteriota bacterium
GAATTTGTTTTTGACATAAGAAGTTGCCCAGAAACAAAGCACCCCGGCAACACCGCCGATGACGAGAGATGCCATGGGACCGACGTATCCCGATGCCGGCGTGATGGCAACCAGTCCGGCCACTGAACCGGAGACAGCTCCCAGAGCACTAGGCTTACCTTTGAAGATCCACTCCGCAAAGCTCCAGGAAAGGGTTGCTGCAGCAGCCGCAAAATGAGTGGCTATGAAGGCGCTGGCCGCTAATCCACCGGAAGCCACTGCGCTACCCGCATTAAAGCCAAACCAGCCGAACCAGAGCAAGGCAGCACCCGTAATGGTCATGGTGAGGTTGTGCGGAATAATCGGTTCACTCCCGTAACCCAGGCGTTTTCCCATCACCAATGCCGCCACCAGAGCCGAAACCCCGGAGCTAATGTGAACTACCGTACCGCCGGCAAAATCCAGAGCGCCGAATAGTGCCGCAGAGTCTCCGTACCGCAACCAGCCCCCTTTCCCCCAAACCCAGTGAGCCAGGGGATCGTAAACAAAGGTGGCCCAAAGCATCATGAAGAGAATCATGGCGCTGAATTTCATGCGCTCGGCAAAAGCGCCAGTAATCAATGCCGGCGTGATAATGGCGAACATCAATTGAAATGCCATGTACACTTGGTGCGGAATGGTACCGCCATAGCCGTAGGGATCGGGAGCAGCACCTACCCCGTGGAGAAAGCTCCATTGAAATCCTCCCCAAAAGGATCCCTCATGAAAGGCCAGACTGTACCCAAACAGTGCCCATTGAACGCTGACTAAAGCCACCAACATGAAACTGTGCATCATGGTTCCCAGCACATTCTTGCGACGCACCATGCCCCCATAAAAAAGGGCCAGACCAGGAGTCATGAGCAATACCAGAGCACTCGAAACCAGTAACCAGGCGGTATCACCCGTGTCGGTTTTAGGGGGTTCGGGTGGGGAAACCGCTTGAGGCTGAGCGACCGATTGGTCTCCTCGGGTTGGTGTAGAGCTTGACGACTGCAAGCAGAAACTCGGCTGAACGAGCAATAAACCGATAGCCACACAGCGCACCCAAAAACGCAGGTGATGGATCAGGAAGATCATGGTTCAAACCTCTCTTCGATTGGAATAATGGAATACCGGATGGGTAAATTGATCACGCATTGCGGAAATCCAATGGTCCGTGAAAGAATTTGTGGAAGCAAAGAAAGCAAGAAGGCCCACATTATGGCGAGCAGAGACGGATTTGTCTATATATTTTTTGCCAAGAGAAAAGCAGGATGAAACCGCCAAGTCGCCAACAGGACAAAGTAAGAGAGAAGATGGAACCACAAAGACACAAAGGGCACAAAGAAAAGGAGTGCGACGCAAAGAGGAAATTGGACGCAGATGATGCTCTCTTTGAACAAAAGGTTTTTCGAAGTTTGGGGTGAAAGATTTAGAAAGGCACAACCCTTCTTGACCCGGGTTGTTTCACGTCCGATGACTCCATCGCTACTGCCTACCCGATGTTCATCTGTACCCAGCTCCTGTCCTTGGGTTGCGTCTGTTCCTTCTTTCATTGTCGTTCTTCATGTTTTCGCGGTTCAGGCTGCTGCCATCCAAGTCCCATTCCGCTCTTTGTGTCCTTTGTGCCTTTGTGGTTAAATCCCTCTTGTCCCCCTTTTCTCTTTCTTGGGCACTTGGGCAGTTCTTGTCCCTTGCGTAGGGTGGGGTTCAAGGATAGAATTTTTGTTTTTGCCCGAGGGGGTGAGCCTTGATGCTGAGAAACGCTCGAGTTGACGAACTGGAAACTAGAAAGATCTGTATTCTGCTTAGTGGCGGATTGGATAGCTGCGTATTAACTGCTCTGTTGGCCGGGAGAGCCGAGAAAATTTATCCCGTCTATGTTCGGAGTGGGCTGCTCTGGGAAGAGGTTGAGCTCTATTGGCTCCGGCAGTTTTTGCCGGCTCTTGCTTCAAGGACTATTCAGCCTCTCAAGGAAATTTCGCTACCTGTTGAGGACGTTTATAACTCGCATTGGAGTACCACGGGGGACCGCATTCCCAATTATCTCTCCCAAGATGGAGATGTTTACCTGCCTGGCCGGAATCTGATGCTCTTAGCCAAGACATCTCTATACTGCTCGCTCAAGCATATTCCCGTAATTGCTCTTTGCCCTCTCAAAGGAAATCCCTTTCCAGACAGCACATCTGAGTTTTTTTCGAAGTTTCAGGAAATAGCTAGTAAAGCGCTAACTTTTGATTTCGCGATCATCACTCCCTTTTCTGACCTCTCAAAAACCGAAGTGATTCAGCTTGGCAAACAATTG
>QHZQ01000582.1 GCA_003224725.1 Acidobacteriota bacterium
GGCCGCCTCTACAAAGTTGACGTGAGCACCATGGCCATCGAGAAGCTGGATTCCGGATTCCAGTGCATCAACGGCATCGCCTTTAGCGCCGATCAGTATCTCTACGTCAATGAGACAGTGACGGGCCTGGTCTATCGCTACCGCTGGAAGGAGGGCCGGATTGTTGGTTCACGGGAAACCTTTGGAAACGTGAATGCCCCTAATAGACCCCCGGCTTTCAGAGGTCCAGACGGGATGGCGTTTGATGTCAATGGCAAGCTCTATGTGGCCGTCTATGCGCAAGGCGACGTCACTGTCTTGGGGAAAGACGGTAGGGTGATCAAGCGCATTCTAACGCCGGGGAATCTGCCGACAAATCTTTGCTTCGGATTACCAGGTCAGAAGAAAATCTATGTCACTGAGTATGAGCTTGGGTGTCTGGAGTGCTTCGATGTCGATGCCGAAGGCTTGCCACTGTGGTGATGGAGCTGTTTTCTTCGTCGGCCTGTAAAGTGATGCACGCCCGTTCCTGAGAGCGGGCACGCTATTTATTGCGCGACCGAGACTAAGTTTTATGGGTTAGATTTTCAGAAGGTATCGAGGTGCGTTCCCAGGGCAGATGTGGTCCGCAAGAACGTATCTGAGATTGGTGAGATGACCCCGCCTGAACTGAAACGGTGTCAGGCCAACAAGCCTGCGAAAGACAAGTCCAAAGTAGCTCTGGTCGCAAAAACCAACCTCCAGACTCAGTTGAGAGATGGGCATATCCGTTGAAGCTAGCAGGATCTGTGCCTTCGCGATGCGAAGAAGGGTAAGATAAGTAACAAAGGAGTAACCCGTAACGCTATTAAGAAAACGGTTGAATTTCCACTTCGACATGCCCATGACGTGAGCCGCATCTTCGGCTCTAATTGGATGACTGCAATGTTTGTCGAGAAATTCGAAGAGTGGGCGAAGCTCTTCAACATTCTTCTGCGCATCGGCAAAAATTCCTTTTGTTTGCCGGGACTCTGCGTAGTAGTTCACTAGCAACATCAGAATCATCTTAACGTAGGTCTTTACTGCCAAACGGGCTCGCAGTGTGGTTGCGGGCAGTTCTGCGCGTATTTGATAGATCAAATCGCCAATCTTAGCCGGAATGCCCGTTTGTCTGGTGACAACGTGCGTAGAAGTGGGATCGTGGATCGTAAAAGGTGTCAAGTAACATTGAACATCCCCACCCGTAGAGCAGGCGGTGCGAATAAGTTCAGGGGAGAAGAATAGAACTGCCTGTCTTGCCTCAGGATGCGAACACTCAGCATTGCACATTCGATGGAATGACTCAGGGTTGATCAGTAGCAAGTCACCTTTCTTCAAAACGCAGTGCCTGCCAGGAACCTGAAAGACCATCTCACCCGACTCAATGTACACTATTTCGCACTGATTTGCTCGATGTAACGGGACGTCATAAGACTTATCAAGTGAAAAAAAACGTACGTCAACTGGAAATGACAGGTCGAAAGGCCAGATGTGCACGCCTCCGGCGTTAATTTGACGTTTGACCACGAAATTGGCTGGCTCCCAGCTTGGAGCGACAATCTTCTGCACCCTCGATAGCCTCAATTTGTGTCTTTCTGGTTCAACGCTCATCTTAAACACCGGTGCGGTTCTTGTCAAGCCCACCCATAGCTAGCACAGCTAGCACCAGCTAAAATGTAACCCTGTACAGAGAGACCACTTTTCAACTTTTCACCCTTGCTGCGCATGGATCGGTAGCGAGCCGCCCCGATTTACAACAAAATGTCGCACAATCTTTATAGACATGTTCTTCTCGACAGCGGTACAAATGGCACTGAGGGGTCTGATCCCCATCCATTCAAGTTACAGCGCAGCTGCAGGCTCAGTGAGGAACGGGAACAGCCGGAAGATGATCATTTAGGAGGGAAGACTTATGAAGGATTTTCACATAGCAGGTCGATTAGGCTTGTCGTTTTTGCTTCTTGGGGCTTTAATCTGGGCGTTTCCTGCGTGGAGTTGGGGCCAGGGAAGCCTCGGAGGTCTCACCGGCCTTGTCACCGATCCGAGTGGTGCAGTTGTTCCCGAGGTCTCGATCAGGGCAAAAAATCTGGACACAGGTGCAGAGCTGTCGGTCGTCTCCACCACGGACGGTACCTACTTTGCTCCAAGCCTTGCTCCAGGACGGTATCGGGTGACCGTCAGCAAGTCTGGCTTCAAGACGATCACCCAAGAGCCGGTGACCATAAGCACCGCGACTGTTTCGACACTCGATTTTGCTTTGGTGGTTGGTGAAATCACTGAGTCGGTTACCGTCGGCGGCGGTGAGGTTCAGCTTCAGACGACTTCGGCTGAAGTTGGCACGGTCATGCCTGAGAAAGGGATGCTGGACCTTCCCATCTCCCTGGGAGGTGCAGCCACAGCCGGCGCCTCCGGCCGGCGCCAGATCCAGAACTTTATCTACCTCACTCCGGGTGTAACGGGCGACCAGTGGGGTACATCGATCAACGGGTCTCCAGGAATGAGCGCAGAAATCCTGCTGGATGGTGGGGACATGCAGAACATCGGCGCACCCGGGTTCATCGCCGAAATGGCTCCGCCCTACGAAGCAGTCTCTGAGTTCAAGGTTCAAAATACACTTTACCCGGCGCAGTACGGTGCGGGGTATGGCGTTATGAACTTCACGATGAAATCGGGCACCAATAACTTTCATGGAGACCTCTTTGAGTTCCTCCGGAATGATGCTCTGGATGCAAACGGTTTCTTCCACGGCGAGCAGAACCCCCTCCGCCAAAACGAATTTGGAGCCACGATTGGCGGGCCCGTAATCCTGCCCGGTTACAACGGCAAGGACAGGACGCACTTTTTCTTCGCCTGGTCCAGCTTTCGGCTGCGCGGCGGACTGCCCCGTCCAGGGCTCCTAACCCTTCCCACTCTGCAGGAACGCAACGGTGACTTTTCCGACTATCCTTTTCCGATTTACGATCCGGCAACGACTAAACCTGACGGCAATGGCGGCTTTGTACGAGATCCTTTCCCCAAC
>QHZQ01000583.1:0-3507 GCA_003224725.1 Acidobacteriota bacterium
CTTACTTCGCACCCTTCGTCCAGGACGACTGGAAGATAACTCCCCGACTAACTCTGAATCTGGGACTCCGGTACGATTATTTCGGACACCTTGCCTCGATTGTGAATGACCGCATTCCCATTGGTAAGTTTACGCTCGGTGAGGGCAGCAGCTTTGCAGAGCAGGTGGCCAATGGGTCTATGGAACTACGAGGTGGCGACAAGGGCTACCAAACGTCGCGCATCGTGGATGGTTGGGCGCCGCGAATAGGTTTTGGGTGGGATATTTTTGGCAACGGGACAACGGCTCTGCGCGGAGGCTATGGCATTTACTACAATCGGCTGGCTAATGAAGCCTATAGAGTGGAGGTCAATCCTCCTAGATGGGTGGATCCGTCGATCAGCATCTTTGACCCTACCCCGCCGCAGTTTAGTTATGCGTTTGGCCCAAATTTTCAGCCGCCTCCCAATTTTACTGTCCAGATTAATGAGCGAGGGGGCATCGTGGGAACCAGGGTTTCAGCTCAGGGCTTAGACCCATTCCTGGATCCTCCCATCACCCACAATTGGATGGTCAGCCTTCAGCGCACGCTCGGAAGCAACTTATTCCTCGAGGCTGATTACGCCGGTACGCACAGCGACAAGCTGTATGTCCTAACCGATGTGAACCGTTTCGCAGGCGAACTGGTGAAAAATAACGGAACACTGACGAGGCTGAACCCATTCTTTGGAGGCGTCAGTTACGGTCGGTCGATTGGAATCGCGGACAGCCACTATGGCTCCTTTATGGTGGCCAAGCGTTACAGCCGCGGCTTGTCGCTGAGAGGAATCTTCACCTTTGGGAAGGCTACCGACTTAAACAGCAGCTTCTGCACCGGGCCTTCGGGGTGTGGTCTTGTCCTCGATGCCTTGGATGTAGCGGCACAAAAGGGGCGCGCGGACTTTAATGTTGCCAGGCGCCTTACGCTTGACAGCGTCTTTGAAATCCCGGTCCCGTGGAAAGAAGGCGTCAGATCCAAGGTGCTTGGAGGCTGGCGTTTCTCGACGATAGCCATTTTCCAGGGGGGCTTGCCATTTAGTGTATACACCAGCGCTCCTTTCCCAAACGGCGATTTTAACGCGGATGGTCTCAACTGGGACTTCCCAGAGGCGCCCGGGTTCGGGAATCATGTTTCGGCGACCCGCAGCGACTTCCTCAAGGGCTTGTTCAAGGTATCGGATTTCCCTCTCCCGACGGTGGGTCAACAAGGTAATCTGGGACGAAACACATTTGACGGGCCGGGTTTGGCAAACGTTAACGTGAATTTCTCCAAGGCAACAAAAATGCCGTGGTTTAGCTCCGAAGGCGCTTCGCTCGAATTTCGGGCTGAAATTTTTAACCTCTTCAACCGAGTCAATCTGGGGCAGCCGGTAGCCGACTTATCAAGTGGATTATTCGGTCGTTCTGTCTCGCAAGATTTGCCTCGTGCGGTCCAGTTCGGGTTGCACCTCAGCTTTTGAGGCCAGGCAAATCCTCATCCAGCAAAAACCATTAGTCAAGGGATACACCGATTCCTATCTGGACCTTTTATCTCAAGGCAAGGTGTGGATCAGTTATGTGTACAGTGGCGATACTTATCAGTTGGCAAAAAAAAATCCATCGATACAATACTTTGTTCCCAGGCAAGGGACCCTGATAGGCATGGACGATGGATGAAGTGCATCTGGGTGACTCTAAGAGGATCGACCGCTGTATACGTTTCCCTGAACTTCAAACCTAGCAGTTGTTCCAACACTGGATGAAGAAACCTCGATTTGACCACCAGAAGGCTGGTTCCACTCTGAACGGCTTCGCTGAAAGTCTCGAAATTGTGACCTTCATACGACGACAAGTCCGCCAGCCAGATCACGACGCCGTACCGCACTTTCCCGGAACGACCAAAAAGGTATGACGCGTCAATATGTTGTTGATCCAGCCTCAGGATATCAAAGGGAACCAGCCAAGCCTTGAGCAGGGCCGCAATCGGCTGAAATTCGCGAGTCCACAAGCAATGCATTCGGATCGTTCCAGCGCTCAACGACCAGAAGGGCACGGTAGGGTTTAAGATTCGAGGTCGCGAGAGAGCCCTGCCCAAGCACCGTGAGAGCGTTGAGGCACAAGACGGGCACAAGCATGAAAAAGGCTGATCTCTTTGACATGGATCCTCCCACTCTAGTTTTCTCCAACCGTGATTTCGAAATCGCGCATGCGCCAAGACCAAGAGTCTTCTGATTCAGTCTGGATGGAGTCGCTCGTATTCTAGCAGTCCGGAATATCAAAAGCACCCTCAGCAACCTGGAAGTATGTGCGGCCATTTGACGCGAATGGAGCCTCGTAGAGGCGGCTTCTTTATAGAAAGAGGTCTACCCTCTGAAGCTCTAGCTAGCCCCGGCGGGGCGTCATGACGTTCCTACGGAGCCCCGTCTATTTCTTGGGTCCGTGATCTATCTCTACGAGGCTCATATTCTGTCATTATGCAAATTTGTCGCATACCCAACCTGGAACAGTCTTTCTTGGGTAGCGTGCGACCCGCAGACGCTTCGCGCTTTTTCAGCTGAGATACGCAGGATTCTCAAGGAATAACGTGAAAAAGCAGCTGAAATCAAGGCAGAAAAGTTTTATAGTTGCAGCCAAGAATCCCATGAACATAAGAAGGGGTTCGCCCTCGCCATCCGTTAAGACTCTCTTCCAGGACAAGCGGAACCTTCCTGTGAAGATATGGCTATGATTCGCCGAAGTCTTCCAATTCTTCTAAGAACGCTTTTGTCCTGCTCAGTGGCATCACTCTGCCCGAGGGAGGCACTGTTGTCAGAAGGGTTGCCGCGACAAAGATGAATCTCTCACGCCATTTGCAATTGTCCAATAACTTGTTCGCTCGCATCCGCTCGCAGCCGAGTCCATTACTCCATTCTTTCGCAATCAGGAGAAAGCCCTGGGTCATTTGGATCGGTTTCCTGTTCGGCATTGTTTTGACGGGAGCGGAAAGTGCTCCGTCACAAAAAGCATCCCCGCCGGTTATCCAGGAAATTGAGCTCGACCTGAAACAGGGCAGATTCCCGGAGGCCGTCGCCAAGGCTGATAAACTGGTCGCGCTCGATCCCAACAACGCTCTGGCCCATACCTATCTCGGCATGGCATGGCTGCATTTGAACCGGCCCGATCGAGCCATCGCGGCCTTTGAGAGATCTATCGCTATCGATCCAGGAGACTCCCGGCCTCATCTTAATCTGGCCTTGCTCTATGCTTCGAGAAATGATCTGGATCGAGCCATTCGCAGCTACCAAACAGGCTTGGCCCTTGATCCACAGAACCCTACGGCGCTCTTCAATTATGGAAAGCTTCTCATGGGCCAGCGGCGATTTGCCGAAGCGGCTGGGGTTCTGGACCGCCTGCTTCGAATCAAACCTCATGACCTGGAGGCCCATATTGTGCTGGTTGACGCCCATCTGAACAGCGGCCAGAGGCTGCAGGCCCGTGAAGAGGTTGGATGGATCCTTGAATCAAAACAGA
>QHZQ01000583.1:3513-6381 GCA_003224725.1 Acidobacteriota bacterium
TAATGAGCTAACCTTAGCCCGTACTGTCCTGGACAAGGCTCTTTCCCTGTCACCAAATATGGTCCAAGCCCACCTGGAATTGTCCAGGCTTTATGATGCCCAGGGGCAGCACGACGAAGCGGTGCGTTCGGCGAAACGCGGTGTTGAGCTTTCCCCGGATCTGCTTGAGGCTCACCTGGCCCTCGCTGAGGCACTCATTGGAGGAAAGAGATACCTGGAGGCTCTCCATTCATTGTCAAAAGTGGAGACGCGTTTTCAAAATTCAGCCGCCTACCACTACACTCGGGGCGTGGCGGAAATGGGGCTCCATCGGCATCAGCCGGCGATAGTAGCTTTTGAAAAGGCGGTCAAGCTTGACCCGACTTATGATCCGGCTCAATTTTTGCTGGGGTCAGCTTATTACACAACCGGGGACATGGAACGAGCCGAAACGAAATATAAGGCAGCTATCGCGCTCAACAGCAAAAATGCTCTGTACTTCAGCCATTTGGCAGGTCTTTATGACCGCCGCGGACCTGAATTTGAACGCGCCGCACGAGAGGCTACACTCGAGGCGTTGGCTTTGAATCCGGATGATCCGGAATGTAACCAGCGTCTGGCCAAATGGGCTATCGCCCGAGAAGATCTCTCCGAGGCCAGAACGATTCTTGAACGAGTGGTTGCCCGAAACCCTCAGCTGACCTCACCCCGCGCCCTGCTTGCTCAGGTCTATAGCCGGCTGAAATTGAGGAAAGAGGCCCAAGAGCAGCGAGGAATCATTCAGTCTTTGGAAGAACAGGCACGAAAGCGATCCGGGCCTGATAGTGCAGCGTCGCGCCAGGGAGAAGGAAAATAAGGTGATTCCGCCAAAGCAACTTGTAGCGACCCTTTCTCTCCTTCCGATTCTTACCTGGGCACAAATGAAAGCGGAGGAGCGTGTCATTCGCTTATACCTTGGACGACGAATATGGATGGGTCACGGCGAGCAACCCGGAAAAAGGGCTGATGATCGGTTATGTCTGGAAAGCCAAGGATTATCCGTGGCTCATCGACTGGCGTGACGTACAGAATGGCAGCCCGCTGCTCGTGGACTCGAGTTTGGAACGACGGGTCTGCCCCATCCTGATCCGGTGCTGGTAAGCAAAGGAAAGATCTTTGGCCGGCAGCTCTTTGAGCATCTTGATGCCGGGCAAACGGTTGTAAAGTCCTACGCCGCTTTCTTGCTCAAGATTCCCAGGAACTATCGGGGAGTCTCAAACATCACCTACCTGAGAGGCCGGCTTGTTCTACATGAGCGAGATGTCCTCTACGAACGCGATGCGGGACCCGAGCGAGATCTGGTGATTGAGGTCGGAGGTCTTTTTTCCATAGCATCTAGATGATAGTTCTTTTAATAAGTAGACAATAGATGAAACCTCTGGCATAGTCCTTCTGTAAAAGGAGGGCTCTATGCCATTTGCGAAGCAACGAAAAGCCTTGTGCTTTACACCCGAAGACCTGCAGCGTTTGATCCGTTTGCGCCGTTCTCGAAGCGAGGAAAGACGCAAAGTCTTGCGGGCCTCGATCCTGCTGGATTCGCTGGAAGGTCTCAGTGACCAGGCTGTAGCCGACAAGAATGGAGTCAACCGAAATACCGTGGTGCTGTGCATCTCGAAGTGTTTGCAATTTGGTTTGGAGGCCGCCCTGAATGATTTCCAGCGGCCCGGCAAGCCAGCCCAGTTGACCGATGACGCCAAAGCCTGGGTGCTCCAGCTGGCTTGCCAAAAGCCCAAGGACTTGGGCTATTCCTATGAGCTGTGGACCTACCAATTGCTCACTCAACATATTCGCCAGCAGTGTGTGTCGGCCGGCTATCCGTCGCTGCAAAAATTGAGTCGATCCAAACTCCATCACCTCCTGAAGACCGCGGCACTGCGGCCCCATAAGGTCCGCTACTATGTGGAGAAGCGAGACCCGAACTTTGAACCCAAAATGGCCAACGTGCTGCACGTTTACAAGGAAGTCGAGATCAGCAACGAGGGCCTGATTCAAGGCCGATTGCAAGAACTTCCCATGGTGACTCTCTCCTACGACGAAAAACCCGGGATTCAAGCCCTGGCCAATGTCAGCCCTGAGAAGCCCCCGGTTCCAGACCAACAGGCCTCGCTACTGCGGGACTACGAGTATGTGCGGCATGGGACTCTTTCCCTCTTGGCCGGCATTGATCTGCACACGGGTCAGGTCACCGCATTGGTCAGCGACACTCACAACAGCAAAGACTTCATCGAATTCCTGACCAAGCTGGATCAGGCCTATCCACCTCATCAGATCATCCGCCTGGTGCTGGACAATCATTCGGCCCATCTTTCCAAAGAAACTAAGAGCTACTTGGGGACCAAACCCCAGCGGTTTCAATTTGTCTTCACTCCCACTCACGGATCCTGGCTGAATCTGATCGAAGTCTTTTTCAGCAAACTGACTCGATCAATGCTTCGAGAACTTCGA
This sequence comes from Acidobacteriota bacterium, assembly GCA_003224725.1. Taxonomy (GTDB): domain Bacteria; phylum Acidobacteriota; class Terriglobia; order Versatilivoradales; family Versatilivoraceae; genus QHZQ01. The sequence goes on from QHZQ01000583.1 coordinate 5,977, forward strand.
GTTGCCAGCAAGTCGGAGCTGGCTGATCGCCTTCGCCAATACATTCGCGAACTGAATGCTGCCCCGGTGGTCTTTCGGTGGAAATACAAAATGGATGAAATCTCGCTTGTATAGTTATTAACAGAACTACCATCTAGTACATATGGCAGTAACATAAGGTAGATCAGTGGGTAACAGCAGAGAATGGTGCCTCAATCTCTTTCAAGCTGCGCGGCTACCCCTCGAATCCCGTTGGGATTGTCAGGTCCGCCCTTGATTTTGTGTCCAATAGGGAGAACGAAGCGGGACTCTGCCAGTGATGGTCGTTGACAGTGAGACGTTCTTAAGTCAAGACTGAAAGCTAATATCTGGCAATAGGAGCCGTCGGCAGAACAAAACGGCACAAAAAGAGCGTTTCTCCGCCAA
>QHZQ01000129.1:0-19537 GCA_003224725.1 Acidobacteriota bacterium
TAAATCTCTGAGCTGGCCGTCCACTTTGGCAACAATTGCAGAGTCTGCCAACCGCTTGTTGACAGAATTCGCCACTTCTAAGACAGTAACACCAGATTCAAACTCTTTCTGGCTTCCGTCAGGAAGGGTAACGGTAATTGAATTCATAACTCTCGCGAATCTGGCGAAATGACAACCACTCTGAGGGTTTGCTGACCAAGTGGACCTGTGAATTTACCAGATATCTACTGACCGGTCAACCTATTTAAGGTCGTGGTAATGCTCCGTTAGTGTGTACATTAACGGACATTACCAAGGTCGAATGGGGGGATCCACTACCTACCTATTATGCCATTATAAGAGATCACAGAACCCTCGGTTTCGAGAAGGTAATTTTCACCTTTGACGCTATCGGATTAAGCAAATGAAGATTTATGGTCTGGACTTCACCAGCGCTCCCAGTCTGAAGAAGCCCATCGCCTGTATCGAGTGTTCATCGGAAAGCCACTTCCCTCTGTTGAAGATGGTGCGGCTGATGAAATTCTCCAGTTTTGAGGGGGGTTTGAAGCATTCCTAGGTGTGGAGGGTCCCTGGGTAGCAGCTATGGATTTCCCCTTCGGGCTACCCAGGAGACTGATCGCCAATCTCTTCTGGCCTGGATCCTGGAAAAAATATGTTGAGTTTATTTCTGCAATGGGTTTGAAGCGCTTCGAACTTCAACTGGCCAACTACAGAATGGGCCAACCCACAGGGGATAAACACCACTTAAGATTCGCCGACGCACTGGCTGGATCTTGTAGTCCGATGATGTTATACGGCGTACCGGTGGGGAAAATGTTTTTCCAGGGGGCGCCCCGGCTGCTGAGGTCCGGTGTGAGCCTCCTGCCGTGTCATCCGACCGCTGAGGACAGAGTGGTTCTTGAAGGTTATCCTGCTCTAGTAGCACGAAAATGGATTGGGAAACGCAGTTATAAAAGTGACGAGTCTACAAAACAGACACACAACAAGGAGGAAATGCGCCGGGCCATCATTGCCGGATTACGTTCAAGCCACTTAAGGATTCACTATGATCTTGATCTCGAAATGAGCGACACTCTAGCCCGGGAGTGTGTCCTAGATCCTTCGGGCGACACTTTGGACGCGGTTCTTTGCTCCATTCAGGCCGCCTGGGCTTTCGCGCAACGGGACTTTGGCATACCACTTCAATGTGATAAAGATGAAGGCTGGATTGTGGATCCTTCATTAATTCGGGCTTTGTCGTTTCAAAATGATAATTGCCGCTTTGACCAAGAAAGGAACCCAAAGAGTAAAGCGAGCACGACGGGTCCTTAAATCACAATCCACGACTTTAGGACTTGGAATTACCTGAGGTCACTTCAACACAAGGGAGTGACCTCTTAAGAAACGCCCTCCAGTCGCGGTTTTCTCGCTTGGACGATCGCTTGATCTTAGGAAAAAATGACGGATGGTGAATTGGACCTATCTCTCCTCACGGGGGCTGCATTCCGTGAGGAGCCGAGCGTTTCCTCATTTGCAGGTTGATGAATCGGACATTTGTTGACAGGATTCCGGTCATGAAGCTTTTGCTCAAAACGCTTCGGGACAGTCATGTCAACCATATGCATAGGGTTTATCTCTTCCCTTCACGGAAGACAATGTCTACGCTTGGCGTTTGTCAGGTTACTGAAGATTTCTTCGCAACCGGTTGAGAAATTTTCCTTATTCAGGAGAAGTTCTTGCCTGCTATACTAACAAGGGCCGTCAAAACTGAGAACATTAGGACATTAGTAAGGAAGCGGATGAAATGCGAAGAGTCTATTTGGATAACAATGCCACTACCGAGGTAGCGCCCGAAGTGATGGGGGCCATGCTGCCTTGTTACCGGGAGTTTTATGGAAACGCCTCCAGTGTTCACTGGTACGGCCAAGAAGCAAAGGCCTTGATGGACAAGGCCAGACAGCAGGTAGCCACGCTTCTCAACGCTGAACCCAACGAGATCGTATTCACCAGTGGAGGAACAGAAAGCGATAACCTGGCCATTCGTGGAATTGTCGACTCAGTGCCAGGAACCGGCAAGCACATCATCACCTCCCAAATCGAACATCATGCAGTTTTGCACACTGGCCAGATGTTGCAGAAGCTTGGCATCAAAGTCACCTATGTTCCGGTCGATGCGGAAGGCTTGGTAGATCCCGCAGAGATTGAGAAGTCCATTACACCTGAAACAGTTTTGATCTCAATTATGCATTCCAATAATGAAATTGGTGCCATTCAACCGGTTCAGGAAATCGGAGCGATCGCCAGGGCACGTGACATTTACTTTCATACCGATGCCGTACAGGCGGCGGGAAAAGTGCCTCTTGACGTGGAACAACTGGGAGTCGATCTCTTATCGATTGCGGGACACAAATTTCACGCTCCCAAGGGTGTGGGCGCTCTCTATATCAAAAAGGGAACCAAAATTCGCTCCCTGCTTTACGGTGGGGCTCACGAGAGGAATCGCCGGGCAGGAACAGAGAACATTCCCCACATTGTGGGCTTGGGCAAGGCGTCAGAACTGGCAATGACTGAGATGGAGAATAATACAGGAAGAATTCTGGAACTCCGAAACTATTTCGAGGGGGAGACTTTTAGGCGTATCCCTCACACCTCCCTTAATGGCCCTCGAACTCGCAGAATTCCGAATACAGCCAACATCCGTTTTGAGCAGGTCGAGTCTGAGGCTCTGCTCATCAACCTGGATTTGGCCGGCGTTGCCTGTTCCACGGGATCGGCCTGTGCTTCCGGGTCCATCGAACCGTCGCACGTGCTGACCGCTTTGGGTCTTCCGCCCGAGCAAGCTTTTAGTTCGATTCGTTTTAGCCTGTCGAAATTCACTACCCGTGAAGAAATAGAATACGTTCTGAATTTGCTTCCAGAGATGGTTGGCCGTTTACGTGAAATGTCCCACCAGCACAACAAGTCTTTCGTGATGCGTGGAGAATAAGAGTATATTGATGACTGAAAAGATTGTCATCGCCATGAGCGGCGGGGTTGATAGCTCGACGGCTGCGGCCTTGCTTCAGCGGCGGGGCTATGAGGTTGTGGGACTCTCGATGCAATTATGGGACTACACTCGTCCGGAATCAAGTAACGCTGAGGCGGAACCGAAGAAGTCCGGAACTTGCTGTTCCCTGGACGATATCTACGATGCCCGTCGGGTGGCTCGTTTCTTGAATCTGCCTTTTTATGTGGTCAATTTTGAGAAAGCTTTCGAGCAAGAAGTGGTCATCCCCTTCGTAAGGTCCTATTTGGAGGGAGAAACTCCGATCCCTTGTGTTCGGTGTAATACCTTCATGAAATTCGATCACCTTCTTGCGACGGGACACTATGCCCGAGTCCGTCAAAACCAGGCAACCGGTCGCTATGAGCTGCTTCAAGCCCTGGATACGAGCAAAGATCAGTCTTACTTTCTCTTCGAAATGACCCAATCCCAGTTGAAACATATTCTGTTCCCTCTGGGAGAATATTCGAAATCAGAAGTTCGCAGGATGGCGGAGGAATATCATCTCCCTGTATTCGAGAAGCCGGATAGTCAGGAGATTTGCTTTATTCCAGGTAAGAATTACGGTCGTTTCGTCGAGACTTATGTCTCCCAGGGACCAACTGCACAGGAATTCGAAACCTCCCAGTCGGAAAACCCTGGCTGGGCTGCCCGTTCTGGTCCCATCGTTTCCAGGGACGGTAATGTCTTAGGTCAGCACCGCGGAATTCATAATTTTACGGTAGGCCAGCGTAAAGGGCTGGGCATCGCGGTGGGTGAGCCTCTTTACGTGATCGAGACCGACGTAACCCATGGCCGTGTGGTTGTCGGACCGCAAAAGGACTTGCTGAAGCGGGGACTTATTGCCCGGAGGCTTAACTGGATTTCAATTGAAAAGCTAGTCGAGCCCATGCGGGTCAAGGCGAAAATTCGTAACCGGCACGAAGCTGCACCGGCCACTCTTTACAGCAATGGCCCTGATTCCGTCTCGGTGGAATTTGACGAACCCCAGCGGGCTATAACTCCTGGCCAGGCTGTCGTCTTTTATCACCACGACTGCGTTGTGGGCGGAGGCTGGATCAAGGAAAGCCGATAGCTTCGCTTGGGTAATCGTTCTCCGTTTTCGTAATCGTAACTCGGCCTCTCCGAGAGCCCAGTTCGAAGGCGAGAACGACGACGATTCATCTGCTCCCATGCAAACCGCTATCATATTCGATGACCTCTTTCTTGAACACTATACCGGCCCCTATCATCCGGAATGTAAAGAGCGTTTAGTCTCCATCGGACAGGGACTCCAGTCCTACCCCCACTCCGGCCAGCTTTTAAAACTAAAGCCGCGGCCGGCTCGCGAAAGCGAACTCAATCTCATCCACCCATTTTCGCATATTCGGAATATTCAGCGGACCGCCGGCCAGTCCTCTACTCAACTGGATGCGGACACCGTAGCCAGTGCCCGAAGCTACGAGGTCGCCCTGAATGCTGTTGGAAGTGTCCTGGAAATGATCGATGCCTTGTTCTCTGGTCAAGTCCAAAACGGCTTTGCTTTTGTTCGCCCACCCGGTCATCACGCCGAGCCTGAACGGGCGATGGGGTTTTGTCTCTTTAGCAATATCGCCATTGGGGCAGCCTATGCTCTGGAGAAGTTCAAGCTTTCGCGTGTGCTGGTCATCGACTTTGATGTACATCATGGAAACGGCACGCAGACCGCCTTTTACAATCGGAAAGAAGTCCTCTACCTCTCCACCCATCAATTCCCTCTTTACCCGGGAACCGGCGATTTCCCTGAAATCGGCTCAGGCCAAGGCAAAGGGTTTACACTGAATTTCCCACTTCTGGCAGCCTGTGAGGACCATACCTATAATCTAATTTATGAAAAAATAGTCACTCCTATTGGCGAAGCCTACAGGCCTGAATTGATTTTGGTTTCGGCCGGCTTCGACGCATACACGGAAGATCCGTTGGGTGGCATGGATGTCACTGCAAAGGGATTTTCAGGAATAACCAGGAACATTCTCAATCTGGCTGACAAGGTTTGTGAGGGTAAGGTACTCTTTGTGCTTGAAGGGGGATACCATCTTTCTGGTCTCCAGCGCTGCGTGATTCATGTTCTAGACGAACTCACCAGCAACGCACATTCACGGGACGACTGGAAGGCGACGCCTCGATTCCGTTTGATCCTCGAAACATCCAGGCAACACTTCAACCCATATTGGAAGTTCTAGCAGGAACAAGATGGCCGGACCTCCGTAAATGCCTCTGATATACGAGTTCCCGGGGCCTCTGTCACACAGCGCTTCACCTTTCGCCAAGCTGCGTCCGCGGCATTCTACTTCCCTGCAAGATCATAGCTCTCCCCGTCACCGCGGCGGTGAGTTCCGATTGTCTCAGCTCACTATTGCACTTCATTGGGATTGAAGTGAGGATTTTCGATGACCCCAAACACATTGCCGAACGTCGACAGCCTGGGTTCGGTCCGGGTCATCGATCCTTGCGACCCCAGTCGTAGGGAATTTCATGGGAGTGCGGATCCACTCGAAATTCATCAGGGTCGTCGTAAGAATACACTTCGGTAGTACAGTTCACCACGATGGCTTCATGCTCGCTGATGCACTTGAATCCGTGATAAACATAATTAGGAATTTGAAGGAGCATCTGATTATGGTCACCGATAAAAAACTCGTTGACTTCACGGTAGGTGGGAGAGTCCTGGCGAGCGTCGTACAGGACGATCTTCATCATGCCGCGTACTACGACAAAATGGTCGATCTGCTTCTTATGATAATGCCATCCTTTTACTACCCCCGGATAGGCCGTGGTCAAATAAATTTGCCCAAATTTGATAAACATCGCCTCATCGGATCGCAGCATTTCCATGAGGCGACCTCTCTCATCGGCTATCACTCTTAACTGCTTCGTTTTGACTCCATGTATCAATGTTTTTCCTCCTATTCTACTTCGGGGGCCGCAGTTCCAATTGTTTGGATGGCAAATCGAAAAGATTGGAAGAACAGAAGACTGACCTATTGTATAAATTAGGCTGTAATGAATCAATCAACAACCTGAATCTCCTTTTCTCGGACAATCTCATTCACAATTGAAAAAGCCCGCACAGAGGGAGAGAGCGGGGCTCTTAAGGAAGCAATGAAATAGGTACAATCAGGGTAATAGGCTTGTTCTGTATCGATTGAAGAAGGATAAGCGTCGGAGGTTGGGTGAGAGTGATAGATACCTAGATGGTTCAATTGGAGGGAACGTACTTCTTTAAAGAAATGAAGGAGTGCTTGCGGCTCCATGGCATAACGTATCGGGCTTTGTAAGGCATTCTTCATTCTTCGGAGATGAGTAATCAGGTTTCCTTGCCCCATGAGCAGACCGCAACATTCCAATGGGACATCCTCTATGGCATGTTGAATGATAGCTTCGAGAATCTCTTTTCTTATTGAGACGACGGCCATTTGAAGTTGCCGAAAAGGCCCCTTCCTCCATTACTCCGCTCAGGGAATGAAGTTTGGACATTTTTTATTCCCCGAAGGGGAAAACGTTTTTATTTTATTTGCGTGCCTTTGGAGAGAGTACGTAGGTCGCAGGAAGAGCGAGGCTCGCAATTTCCCCCTATGAGTAAAGCAAAAAGGCTAACCCGCTCAGGTTAGCCTCTGTTGAAGAAAAGTCCTGGCCAACTTAGTCGGCCAATTTTCTTCTCAGGAACGCCGGGACATCAAGATCAGTTTTATCAAAGTTGGCCGGCATTGGGGTAAGGTTCTCAGAAACGCCAAGAGCACCGGCCCTGGCGGCCTGAGTTAAAGGCACGGACACAGGTTCGGGTCGCATTTCAACGGTTCGTAGCTCCTGGGAGTGAGACATCTGGATGAGCGGAGCTTGCTCTTCTTTTTTGTCGAAGCCGGTCGCGATAACGGTAATTTTGACTTGATCCGTCATGCTGTCATCCAATACCGCCCCAAAAATGATGTTGGCTTCTTCATCGGCCGCTTTGTGAATGATGGAAGCCGCTTCACTCACTTCATGCAAAAGAAGATTTTCGGGCCCGGTAATATTGATGAGCACTCCGCGAGCCCCTTGAATCGAAGCCTCCTCCAGTAGCGGAGAAGAAATGGCCCGGCGGGCCGCATCGGAGGAGCGGCTCTCCCCGCGCGCTGTTCCAGTTCCCATTAAGGCCATGCCCATACCTTGCATGATGGTTCTGACATCAGCGAAGTCTACGTTGATGATCCCGGGAATTTGTATAATATCCGAAATTCCCTGCACCCCCTGGCGCAGGATATCATCTGCGGTACGAAAGGCTTCCGAGAGGCTTGTGCCTCGTTGCACCGTCTGCAGAAGGCGTTCATTGGGGATAGCAATAACGGTGTCCACACACTCGCGCAGTTCACGAAGACCTTGCTCGGCCTGTTGGGCCCGCTTTTTTCCTTCGAAGAGAAATGGCTTGGTAATGATGGCAACCGTGAGTGCTCCTAATTCCGCGGCTAGGCTGGCGATGATGGGAGCAGCTCCAGTGCCCGTGCCCCCTCCGAGGCCGGCCGTGACAAAAACCATGTCTGCACCCTCCAGCACTTCAATAATTTTTTCGGTGTCTTCCAGCGCGGCTTTGCGCCCAATCTCGGGGTTGGCGCCAGCCCCCAGACCACTCGTCAGTTTCTGGCCAATCTGAATCTTCACCGCCGCATTGGACAGTTTGAGCGCTTGCAGGTCAGTATTGGCAACGATAAATTCAACCCCTTCCACCTGAGCCGCAATCATCCGGTTAACGGCATTACCTCCGCCGCCCCCTACTCCAATTACTTTGATGACTGCACCATTGGGTGGGCCTTCTTCTAGCATAAATTTGATGGATTGATTGGGTGTCTCCAAATTCATTGAATGCTCCTTTCCCTAAAATGTCCGGGGACCCCTCCCCCACAATGAACGCCCCCCAAACGATGAAATGAAATCTTAGCCAATGATCTTTGACACTTTCCGGATCCAGGCTGCTCCCAACTGTGACACAAGACATTGATTGGATTTTCGAGATGCTCCAAAACTCGTCGCATGATGAATCTGCATCATCTCTCAGAAAGTGAGACACTTTCACAACAACTAATCGGTGTAGGATCTGACGTCAAATTCCAAAGCTTCACCAAAGTTGAGGCTTGCCGTAAAGAGTCTCAAAAAAGTATGCAAACACAACATAATGTGTTTGAAGTTTAAATTCAAGGGGAAAATACACTATATTTTGTAGTATATGGGTTGTCCTTCACCCTCGCCTCGAAAACGGAGGCCTTAATTAATATTGAAAAGAACTCTCAGCCTAGATGTGCCCTTAACCACAACACGCTTCTGGAGAGCAGGTTGCCATTCGTCTGAACTTTGGCTACACGGTGAGAATGGGTTCGATAGCCGTACAGAACCAGACCTACCGCCGTCGCGTATACGGGGCTGGTCAACGCTTCCCCCATTCCTCCCAGCCCGGCAGGAACCCCCTTTCTCACGGGCAGATCGAAGATCTGTTCTGCTACATCAACAACCCCTTCCAACAGAACGGTCCCACCTGTCACAACAATCCCCGCTCCCAAAGCCTTTTCGAATCCTGTTTGCTTAATTTCTTCCAAAACCAAGCTCATGATTTCTTCGACACGCGGCTGGATGATTTCGCAAAGGATTTTCTTGCTGATCGTTTTTGGCTGTCTTCCACCGACGCTGGGAACTTCAAAAGAAACATCTTCGGCAATTAAAGTTGATAGGGCGCAGCCGTAACGGCGCTTAATCTTTTCGGCTTCTGGAATGGAGGTACGAAGGCCGACAGCGATGTCATTAGTAATCTGGTCACCACCCAGCGGTAGAATAGAAGTGTGGCGAATTGCTCCTTGGATGAAAACGGCTAAATCAGTCGTCCCGCCCCCTACATCGACCAGGGCCACTCCAAGTTCTTTGTCATCGGTGTTGAGCGTGCTTTCGGCTGATGCAAGTTGCTGCAGCACTGTGTCAGCTACAATGATTCCGCTGCGATTAGCAGCCGTAACAATGTTTTGAGCAGCGGTTGTGGAACTGGTCACAATATGACAATTCACTTCCAACCGCGTCCCCAAAAGCCCCAAAGGATCCCCGATTCCATCCTGGCCATCGACTACAAACTCTTGAGGTAGCACATGAACAATCTCACGGTCGGTGGGTAAAGAGACGGCCTTGGCCGTTTCTATCACGCGGCGAATATCTTCCTTCCCGATTTCCCGAGTATGGGCCATTATTGCCACGGCTCCCCGGCTGTTGAAGCTCTTAATGTGAACTCCGGAAAGCCCCACATAGGCGGATTCAACTGCGATCCCGGCTATTTTTTCCGCCTCTTCAACCGCTTTTTTGATGGAGCTTACGGTGGCATCGAGATTGACCACCACCCCCTTGCGTAGGCCTTTTGATTCCGCAGCACCCATCCCCACCACAGCAAGTTCGTTCTTTTCACCCTGCTCACAAATGACTGCACAAGTCTTAGTAGTGCCTACATCCAAACCGACGATATACTTATTTTTCTTGGCCAACTTCTCCTCCGCTTAACCTTTTCAAACAGGCCCGATTATAGCTGGTCAATAGGAAAAGGAAAAACGCAAAAGGAAATCATCAATTGCTGAACTTTTGGTTGGCCGTATTGATGACCACCTGATTGCTGTAACGCAGGTCAACTGAATCCAGGAGAGGATACTTTTGCTTGAGCTCTTTACTCATTGCCAAATAACGCCGAAATTTCTCCTGAAAATTCTCAGCCCCCAGATGGACCAGGACTGTGTCCTCGCTGACAATCACAGAAACATTACCCATGTCTCGCAAATAAATCTCTGAAATGTCCTTGCTCAGCCCGGCGCCATTCTCATCGAGGGATTGCATCAAGTCACGGTACAACACAATTCTTTTTTTGTTGCGCGCCAAGGCATCCGCATCAAAGCTTGCTTCCAAACCAGACACGACCGGAAAGTCAAATGTAGACAGAGTTTCTGGCTTATTCTCCAACAAAATACCGTCTTCATCGACTAGCAGAGTGCCACGTTCGACTCTGGCAAAGGCAATCGGAACCCGTTCTTTGACAGAGATCACCAACTTGTCGGGCAGAATACGTTGCGCAATCGTCTCTTTCACCCACGGCAACAGTTCAATGGACCTGCGCAATTGATGGATGTCCAGTGCCAATAGGTTCCTATTCAGCTCCTCAAGCTCTTTTATCTTCATCAAAACATGGCTCTCGGGTACATAGCGAAGCCCGTGAATTTCCTTGATCGCGATATCAAACCGATGCGCATGGAGCAGAGTGTCTCTTGCCACATAGATCGCAAAAGCAGTTATCGCCAGTGCTGCAACTGTCGACACAATCTTGAAACACAAAATTAGAACTGCTTTCAGTGTTCTACTTCGTCCCGCTTCGCGCGGTCTCTGTTTTACCAGAATTGCACTGGATCTTTCAGCCATGTATTCCCTTAGAGTTCTTCCCAGACGCCTTCCATAACGTCAACATCTCCGACGCAGCACGCGTGACCAGTAGCGCTACAATTTTTGCAATAGCTCTTCTCCTACCTTCCAAATGTTACCTGCACCCATCGTCAGGACAAGATCACCAGCCTCCAGTTCAGGCAGAATACAGGGAACAAGCTCGGCAAGACCGCCAATGTAGCGGGCGTTTTTATGTCCGAAACTCTTAATCGATTCTACGAGCCTCTCCGAGTTCACGCCTTCAATGGGCTCCTCGCCGGCAGGGTAAATCTCAGAAAGGACCAGAACGTCTGCCTGGTGAAAGGCACGGGCGAATTCCTCAAAACAATGACGAGTGCGGGAATAACGGTGAGGTTGAAAAATAACCACGATGCGGTGATCCCCGAGATTCCTGACAGCTTCGAGAGTGGCCTTTATTTCTGTAGGATGATGAGCGTAATCATCAATGACAGTGACTCCGTGAACCCTGCCTTTGACCTGGAAGCGCCGGTCTGCCCCGCTGAAACTCTCAAGGCCCCTCCTTATCACTTCGGAATTGAGCCCCAGGTCCAGACCAACTGCAACGGCAGCGGTCGCGTTCAAAACGTTGTGTTTGCCAGGGATATTTAATTGAAAATGACCCAAAATGTCTCCCCGATAACGCAACTGAAATTGGGACTGAAAGCCTTGATGAACCGGATTCAGGATATGGAGGTCTGCTTGACCACTGAAGCCATAGCTGATAATGCGCCGCTTGATGCAAGGAATAATGGATTGAACATTGGCTTCATCCAGGCAAAGAATCACGGCGCCGTAAAAAGGGACCTTGTTGACAAATTGTACAAACGCATCCTTCAAATCCTCTATTCCTGAATAGGTCTCCATGTGATCTTCATCGATATTGGTCACAATGGCCAGAGTCGGAGAAAGCATGAGGAAAGACCGGTCACTTTCATCAGCCTCGACCACCATGAAATCTCCCGTCCCTAGCTTGGCGTTACTTCCCAGGGAGTTCAAACGGCCGCCTACCACCACGGTGGGGTCCATGGCTGCATGCTGCAGGACCGTCGCTATCATCGATGTGGTGGTAGTTTTGCCATGAGTCCCCGCCACAGTAATGCCGTACTTCAAGCGCATCAGCTCGGCAAGCATCTCAGCACGAGGAATGATGGGAATTTGACGGCGTTGCGCTTCCATTACTTCCGGGTTGTCCAGCTTGACCGCTGATGAGATCACTACCACATCGGCAGCATCCAGGTAATCGGTTCGATGTCCCGCAAATACCCTGGCTCCCAGAGATACAAGTCGCTCTGTCACGGGTGAAAGCTTCACGTCAGATCCACTCACACAATATCCCTGGTTGAGCAAAACCTCGGCAATGCCGCTCATGCCAACTCCGCCAATGCCCACCAAATGGATTTTCTGAATTTTCTTAAACATGGACCAAATCTTCCAGCAAATTCACGATTCGCTCAGTCGAGTCGGGGCACCCAAGTCCACGACTTTTTTCTTCCATTCGGGTCAGTTCTTCGCGATGCTGCCAATAATATTTAATCCTTGCGCTCAATTTTTCACCCGTAAGATCCCGTTGCAATATCATCTCGGCAGCACCTGCCTTGACCAGTGCTTCTGCGTTCTTTTGTTGGTGATTGTCCGTCGCTAAGGGAAAAGGCACCAGGATGGCTGCCTTCCCGGCCACGGTAATTTCCGCCAAGGTGGTGGCTCCCGACCGGCAGAGAAGCAAATCGGCTTGGGAGAATTGTGCTGGCATATCGTTGAAAAAAGGGCGGACATCAGACGAGGCGCCCAAGTCCCCATAGGATTTTGACACCCAGTGGTAATCCTTCTCTCCGGTTTGGTGAACAAAAAACATAATTGAAAAATGAGGTCGCAATAGTTCCAATGCTTCTACCATCGCTTTGTTTATAGCCTGAGAACCCTGGCTTCCTCCAAAGATAAGCAGAACAAATTTTTCTCGGCCTATTTTTGGCGGCATCCGCTCAAAATCAGCACGGACCGGGTTTCCGGTCAGGACTGCTTTCTTTCCAAAATATAGCTCGCACTCTTTAAACGCTGTTGCCACTCTATGGCTAAAGGGTGCCAGCAAACGATTGGTGAAGCCCGGCAGGGCGTTTTGCTCTTGAAGCAAAGTGGGAATGCCAGCCAGGAAAGCCATCAAAACAGGTGGTCCCGAAGAATAACCACCAACGCCAACTACGATGTGCGGTCGGAAGCGACGAAGGATTTTTCGGGCTCCCCACAAACTCTTGGGAACTGCCAAAAGCCCTCTCAGTTTGTTAATCCCCTTCACCCCCTTTAAACCTGAAACCGTGATTGTTTCTAATGTGAACCCTTGGCTGGGAACAACTTTGCCTTCAAGCCCCTGTTTGGTCCCAACAAATAAAATCTCGCCTCGTGGATAACGCTTTCTGATTCCGTGAGCGATCGCAATTCCAGGAAAGACATGTCCCCCTGTCCCACCTCCAGCTATCAAAACCCGCAATGGGATGATCTCGGAATCCGATTTCATGGACGGTGTTTTTCAACTCGAGTGTTGCGAGACATTGAGCAAGATTCCAACCCCCAAGAGGCTGATTAACAACGAGGAACCTCCAGAGCTAATAAATGGCAGAGGGATCCCCTTAGTGGGAAGTAAGCCAAGCACCACGCTTAGATTGATAAAAGCCTGGCAAACAACCATCATGGTCAAGCCAACTCCGAGGTACTGACCAAATGGATCAGGAGCCCGCAAGGATAAGCGAAGTCCGCGCCACAAAAATACCCCGAACAAAGTGATCAAAAAGAGACATCCAACAAGGCCCAGCTCTTCGCTAATCACGGCAAAGATGAAGTCGGTATGAGGTTCGGGCAGATAAAAAAGTTTTTGTTTTCCTTCCATGAGACCGACGCCCGTTAGACCGCCTGTCCCCACTGCAATCAAGGACTGAATGATCTGGAATCCAGCCCCCTGCGGATCACTCCAAGGATCCAGGAAAGCGAGTACGCGACGCATTCGGTATGGGAAAAAAAAGAACAGGCAGAAGAGGGGCGGGATTAATGAGAGAAGAATCCCGACGACATATCTGTAAGCAAGGCCTGATGAAAACAAAAGGATAAAGGCCACAGCGATGATGGATACCGATGTTCCAAGATCGGGCTCGGCAACGATAAGGAAGAAAAAAACAGCCAGCACGGCAAGACAGGGCATCAAGGTATGGCGAAGATCATTGATCTGCCCAATTCGCTTTTCTAGAAAGAAGGCTAAAAAGATCACAAGGAAAATTTTGGTTATTTCTGAGGGTTGAAAGGAAAGGAACCCGAGCTTGAACCATCGATGAGTGTTGTGGCTTTTATCCAGGAAAAAGACGGCCAATAAAAGCACCGCACAAATAAATAAGCCTGTAAAAGCCAAAATGGGGTTTCGATAATGCCGGTAGTCGACGTGCATTAGTACGGACATCCCGACAAGACCCAGCAGGGCCCAAGCTCCCTGCCTCAAGAGAAAATAATAGGGGGAATGAAATCTTTCGTTGGCCATGACGGCTGAAGCGCTGAAGACCATGATGATCCCAGCCAAAACCAGGGCAACCGTTACTGCAAACAGAATTTTATCTGAGGTCAATTTCCTAGCCATTTAACCTCCATCGCCTGAGACATGGGACTTACTCGCTTGGAAGCGCCTGCTACCTGTTCATCAGTCGTGTTACGGATTCTTTGAAGGCTCGGCCGCGGTGTTCGTAATTCTGAAACATATCAAAACTGGCACAGGCAGGTGCTAACAAGACCACATCGCCTTTAGCCGCTTGCTTAAACGCGAACCTGGCAGCCTCGTCCATACTCCCGGCTTGAAGCGTGGGAACAATGCCGGAAAGTTGAAGCTTGATCTTCTCGCTGGCCTCACCCAGAAGAATCAAGTGTCTCACCCGCTCTTTAATCAATGAGCTTAAAACAGTAAAATCACTGCCCTTGTCTCTCCCCCCTAAAATGAGTACGATTCCGGCTTCGAAGGCTTCCAGCGCCTTAAGGGTCGCGTCTGTGTTAGTCGCCTTAGAATCGTTATAAAACTGGATACCCTCAATCTCGGCCACTAATTCCAATCGATGCTCCACCCCCTGGAACTGCGTCACAGCCTGGGCTATTTTCGCAGAAGCAGCCTTGACCAGCCGAGCAGCCGTAATTGCAGCAGCAATATTTTCGAGATTGTGTTTTCCGCGCAAGCGTATGGATTCCTTGGAAATAACGGCTTCCCTCTTATCTCCTAATCGAAAGATCAGATCCTTTCCGTCAAAGTAAGTCCCTTGCTCCACCTCGTTATCAGCGCTGAACCAAAATTTTCTTGATCGGATGGCGTCGAGCGGCCTGCGCAAGGTCTGGTCCTCAAAATTGAGAACGGCTAAATCGAAGTTCGTCTGATTCTTAAAAATATTGAGCTTAGCCTGGGCATAGGCTTCAAAAGAGTCATAACGATCAAGGTGGTCCGACGTAACGTTCAGTACCAATGCGACATCTGGTCGAAAAGTCGGAATCGCTTCCAATTGAAAGCTACTCAACTCAACCACATTCACTGTCTCCGTGGAGGATCGATCTACTAACGAGGTTAGAGCTACTCCAATGTTCCCTCCGATTTGGACCTGGAATCCTGCTGTCTTCAATATTTCTCCAATCAGGCTTGTTGTGGTGGTCTTGCCGTTCGACCCCGTGACCCCGATAACCTTTCCCTGGAGGAAACGCGAGGCCAGCTCTATTTCGCTGATCACCTCCTTCCCTGTCCGAATGGCTTGTTGTAATTGCGGCAGTCTTAAGGAAACCCCAGGGCTTACAACAATCAGGTCTGCGCTTGCGAAAGACTCTTCACGATGCGCTCCAACCTCGTAACTGATTTCTCGCTCTCTTAAAAAACCAATCTCCTTTTCCAGCTCCTGCCGAGATCGCCTGTCGGAAACTGCGACTTTGGCTCCTTTCTTCCACAGAAGTTCTGCAGCCGAAAGACCACTGCGGGCCATACCGACGATCAATACCTTTTTCCCATGAAGCAAAGTGTTCATAATTTGGAGGTCAAAGGGGAAAGCGATAAGAGATTATTTTCACTTTCCAATTCAGGGCCAGAATTTCTTCAAGCCCTTTTTCCCCCAGTGAAAATCCCCTCTGGGGAGGGGCAGAAGGCGTAGCCTTCGGGGTGGGTCCTGCCGGTTGGGGACAACCCACCCCTGCACCCCTCCCGTGGAGGGGAATAATTTTCATCGCCTGTGCTCATCCGAAGGATCATGAGAAGCTCCTCTTTACCCTTGCTCCCTGCTCCCTGCTCCTTTCGCCTCTCCTCCCTATCTCAGTTTGAGGGTCGTTAAGCTAAACAGCGCGAAAATCAAAGCCACAATCCAGAATCGAACCACCACTTTAGATTCCTTCCAACCTAAAAGCTCAAAATGATGGTGTAAAGGAGCCATGCGAAAGACCCGTTTACCTCGAATCTTAAATGACAACACTTGAAGCATGACAGACAGCGCCTCCAACACAAAGACCCCTCCAATGGAGATAAGCAAGATTTCTTGTTTGATAATAACTCCGACCGTTCCAATAGCTCCCCCAAGGGCCAGGGAACCAACATCTCCCATAAAGACCTCAGCGGGGTAACAGTTATACCAGAGGAAGCCCAAGGAAGCCCCGACCATGGCCCCACAAAAAATGGCGAGTTCTCCCACCTGGGGCGTCTTGGGTAGATCCAGATAATCCGCGAATCGTGCGTGGCCAATGACATAAGTCAGGACGGTGAGCGCACCGGCAGCAATGATGACACATCCGATGGCCAGCCCGTCCAGACCGTCGGTGAGATTTACAGCGTTCGAAGACCCCACAATAACAAACAACACAAAAATGAAAAAGGGAACGAACGCCAAAATGAAAAAGTAATGGAGATTTTCCCAAATCAAGCTGGGTGTGAATCCCTTGAGAAAAGGAACAATCAGATGTGTTTTGTAAGCTCCAACCAAACTCATCCAGACAAGAATGATGCCGATCCCCAAGCTGAGAGTGATTTGTAGTCCCAGTTTCTTCTTGCCAGTTAAACCCAAATTTGTTTTTCTGACGATCTTAAGGTAATCATCTGCAAAACCAACGGCAGCAAAACCTGTGATCGATCCCAAGACAATCCAAATAAAGGGATTGGTCAAATCTGCCCACAGGAAAGTGGGCAGAATAGTGCTAACGACAATGAGAATACCACCCATTGTGGGTGTCCCTGCTTTTACCTGGTGGTGAGAAGGACCTTCCTCACGAATGTGCTGAGCGATCTGAAATTGTTGCAATCGCTGGATCAACCAGGGCCCCATAATCAAACCAAGCGCCAGAGCGGTCAAGCTGGCATAGGCAGTTCTAAAGGTAATGTAGCGAAAGACATTAAGAATCGAATAACTCGGATGGGCCCTGTACAACCATTCGTAAAGAAGATGGTAGAGCATCCAACCTCGCCTTTGGCTAGTTTTCCATTAAAGGGTGATCTTGTTTCAAAGCCTCAATAACAAATTCCGTTTTGACACCGCGGGAACCTTTTATCAGAATTAAGTCTCCGGCTCTGACTTTTGGACTGAGCCACACTCCAGCCCCCATGGCATTTTCAAAAAAGAGCGCATGATCGGCGTCGTAACCTCGCGCTCGGGCTGCCTCCACTAAATGGCAGGCCTGGCCGCTCACTCCCAAAATGAAATCAAGTTTGGCCTTGGCGGCCAGGTCCCCGCAGCTTCGGTGAAATTCAGGGGAGCGTGCTCCCAGTTCAAGCATTTCCCCTCCCACCAGGATTTTTCTCTTATAACCGGGTACTCTCTTTAGAAATTGGATCATTGTCTCGAGAGCCGCAGGGTTAGAATTGTAGCTATCGTTGACAATGGTAAACCCACCAGCAAAATGTAAGATTTCGCCTCTTCCCGGGGAAGGCTCCAGTTGCTTTATCCGTTGATCGACGACTTCAAACCCTAGCCCCAAACAATGAGCGACTACGATGGCGGGGAGGCAGTTATAAACATTATGAAGACCAATAAGAGGTAAACTAAAGAGATAGCCGCTGCCTTTATGATCCAAACGAAATTCGCTTCCGTTCAAACCGTGGAAGCGAATTTCTGAGACGCGATAACCGGCCGCGGTCCGCACTCCGTAGGTCAGGACTTGCCCTGGGAAAAAATGGCCGAATCGTCGAACATGAGGGTCGTCGTTATTGAGGACTGCCACCCCATTGCTAGGCAAATTCTCGACAAGCTCGCGCTTTGCCTGAGCTATCCTGTGGATCGATTGAAAAAACTCGAGATGGACAGGATTGACGTTCGTCACGACCCCAATGTCGGGCTGAGCGATCTTGCTAAGCCGGGAAATTTCTCCGGCAGCCGACATGCCCAGTTCAAGGACTGCCACCTCCTCTTCTTCTTGCAACTTGAGGATTGAAAGAGGCAGCCCATAATCATTATTAAAATTGCCCAGCGATTTAAATACTCGGAAACGGGCAGCAAGAAAGGAACTGGTGATTTCTTTAGTGGTTGTTTTACCCGTGCTGCCGGTAATCCCTACCACTTTCCTTCCCCATTTTCTTCTGACGTGCCCAGCCAAGCGTTGTAAGGCTGACAATGTGTCTTCTACAACAATGACAGGCCAAGCCGCGTTTACCTCGCCCAGCACATCCGATTGCGCAATCACCAAAGATGCCCCTTTGCCCAGGGCCTCGGGTATGAATTGATGCCCATCAAAATTCTTGCCCCGAATCGCGATGAAACATTCCCCGGGCCGCAGCGTTCGTGAATCAATGGAGTAACCAGACGGCACGATTTGATTCCGAACCGAGTGGCTGATCGCCTGAACGGCCTGAGCAATTTCTAGAGAAGACAGCTTCATACTACCCGACCAAGTCTTTCAATAGGGTCCTTGCCATCTCGCGGTCATCAAAGTGGATGTTCTCGTGTGCCAAAACCTGGTAAGTCTCATGTCCCTTTCCAGCCAGGACAACGACATCCCCTGGTTCTGCCATGTTAAGAATCTTTTGAATAGCCTTTTCACGATCTGGCTCGACCAAGTATTGCGATGGCTTGTGCTTAAAACCTCTCTCTATTTGCTCAATAATCTCCGAAGGATTTTCACTGCGGGGATTATCGGAAGTAATAATGCAAAAATGGCTCAACTTTTCGGCAACAGCACCCATGGCCGGTCGTTTGGTTTTGTCTCGTTCACCACCGCATCCAAACAACAGCAACACCTTCCTGGGATTAAGCTCATGAGCGGTAAGCAATATTTTTTCCAACGCATCCTCAGTGTGAGCATAATCCACGACAACCCGAAAGCTTTGACCGCAATCAATCAGTTCAAACCGCCCCGGGATTGCAGAACAAAGCTCAACCCCCTGTTGGATGATTTCCCTGTCAATTCCTAGGTCGTAGCAAGTTGCCACTGCAGCCAGAATATTTGATAAATTCGGCCTTCCCAACAAACGCGATTTGACGTTCCATTCACCGGCTGGAGTCTCCAATTGAATGTTCGTTCCAGAGTGTTTCGTCTGAACATTCAGGGCTCGAAAGTCAGCGGGTGGGCCTGTTGAGTAAGAAAGACAACGCCCTGCGCAAACCTCTGTCAACGGCTTGCCGCGCGGATCGTCCAGATTAATAACAGATTGACGAGGAGGCCGGGATCCGATCCCCAAGAAGAGTTGTTTCTTGGCTTCAAAGTAGTTGTCCAAGGTGCGATGATAGTCCAGATGATCTGGAGTCAAATTGGTAAACACAGCCGATCGGAATTGAGCGGCATAGACTCGATCCATGGCCAACGCGTGGGAAGACACTTCCATCACCACATAGTGACATCCTTGCTTCAGGAAGCCTGCAAACAATTCTTGCAAATCTAAGCTCTCCGGTGTGGTCCGCTCCGCAGCCACCGCACCTCCTGGCCCACGATACACGATCGTACTGATCATTCCTACTTTGGCCCGGCTGGCCTTCAAAACAGACTCCATCAAGTATGCGGTCGAAGTTTTCCCATTGGTGCCGGTGATTCCGACCAGTTCGAGATTACGCGTGGGATGCCCAAAAAAATTCGCAGAGATCATAGCCAATGCCTTACGGC
>QHZQ01000129.1:19566-20079 GCA_003224725.1 Acidobacteriota bacterium
AGAAACGACAGCGCTTGCGCCGCGAGCTCTGGCCTGATCCACGAAACGATTTCCATCTGTCTTTTCCCCTTTAATGGCGACGAAAAGATTATCCTCCTTGATCTTTCTGGAATCGTAGGCCACACCTGATATTTGGAGATCTCCAGGTGGGAGCGCTCCATTGAATTCAACCCCCTCAAGCAAGTTTAAAAGTCGCATCAGAATCCACTAAGGCGCTGAATCCATTCCCGCCAGCTCCTGCTGAAAACTCACCCTCACCCAGCCTTCACGTCTCTTCAATCGGCGGGAAGGGAAAGGAGACGAGGCATCTGATAACAGAATCATCTTTATCGACTTGTCTTTGAGTCGATTCATGGGAGGGCCAACTTGCTGAGGTCCGGCATCAACAAGCCCTCTAATAAAAACGTCGGCTGAATTTAATGGTTATCTTTGAGCCGGGAGCAACTCTTGTGCGTGGGCCGGGATACTGCTCCGTAACAAGTCCTGATCCAAGAATATTTGTTTGCAAACCTA
>QHZQ01000129.1:20106-23916 GCA_003224725.1 Acidobacteriota bacterium
ACCTCCCAAATCAACGTTATTATAACCTTCTTCTTCAGGCGAGGTTAAGGAGGCTGGCTGGGCTGCTTCCCCAAGATCTTGATTAGCTGCTGGAACAAGCTCCCAGTCAGTATCGAGTAATTCAATCTGATCAGGATCCGGGTCCCTTACCGTTTGTTTCTGTTGCATCCGCAACTTCGCCACTTGTTTAGGTGTTAGCGGTTTGTCAGGCGAGACGGATAAATATCGCAAGGTTTTTTCAGCGATGTTTCTAAACACCGGGGCTGCCACGTCCCCTCCATAGTAAAGCCCGTGCGGCTCGTCGATGGTAACGACAACCGCTATGGCAGGATTGTCTAACGGAGCAAATCCTGCGAAGGAAGCAATGAATTTGGAATGAGAGTAACGGCCGTTACCTTCAATTTTCTGAGCAGTGCCGGTCTTCCCCCCCGCTGAAAAGCCTTCCAATTGAGCGGCCTTACCTGTCCCAGTGGTGATAACCCCGGTCAACATCTCTTTGATAAGAGACGTCGTTGGTGTACTCAAGACACGCTTTCGAAATAGCTCAGGTGCGAAACTTACTTTCTGTACCGATCCAGAGCGTACCTGCTGGACGACATGTGGCCTGACCAAAAATCCGCCGTTAGCGATGACACCGACCGCAGTCAAAAGTTGAAGCGCCGTAACCCCAATTCCGTGACCCATAGAAATGGTGCCCAAGGTAATGGCGGGCCACTGGGAAGACGGCCTTAAAAGACCTCTGGCTTCACCTGGGAGGTCTACATCGGTGGGTTCACCAAATCCAAAGTTTCGAATATACCTTTCAAAACGTTCCTTACCAATGCGAAATCCTAATTGTATCGCTCCCACATTGCTGGAATAGGCCACGATCTCTCGAACCGACAAGATACTGTAAGGCTTATGATCCCGGATGCGGCGGTGACCGATGACGATAGAACCATTCAGACAATTGATCCGCTCCTCAGGGGTTGCCAGATGCTCTTCCAATGCCGTAGCCGCCGTGATGATCTTGAAAGTGGACCCCGGTTCATAAACTGAAAATATGGCCCGATTCGTCCATTGCTCAGGAGAATATTTCCAGTAGTGGTTAGGGTTAAATGTGGGAAAGCTTGCCATGGCAAGAATCTCACCCGTGTTGGGATCCATGACGGTGGCGGTCCCTCCCAGCGCCTTGGATTTCCTTACCTGGGCCGCCAGTTCTTGCTCTACCAGGTATTGGATGTATTCATCAATAGTCAATACCAAGTCTTTCCCCACGGTGGGAGGCTTTTCTAGGCTGCTAAAGGTGCGCCGCCTGGCATCTGTCATCAGCAGGGCTCTGCCAGGCTGACCTCTTACTTGTTTTTCGTAGGCAAATTCCAGGCCGCTTAGTCCTTCGTTGTCCATACCGACATAGCCTAGGACATGAGCAGCTAACTCGCGCTTAGGATAGAATCGCTTGCTTTCTTTTTCCAAGTAAATGCCCTGCAAACCCAGATTCTTGACCGCAAGTACCTCCGGATAGTCTACCTTGCGCTTTAGCCAAGCAAAACCGCGGGAGCTGCTCAGTTTCTTCAGCACGTCTTGTCCACTTAATTTCAAAACCGAAGCTAATTGTCCGGCAGCCAGCTCCCTATCCGGGATTTCGGAAGGGACCGCAAACACCGAATCGAGGTTAATGCTCACAGCTAATTCGCGATTCTTCCGATCGTAAATGGTGCCACGCTTGGGACTGATTTCAAAAACTCGACTCTGCTGACGCTTGGCGCGGTTACTGAGATCTATGTATTGAAATATTTGGAGATTAAGGAGGCGAAAACCAAGCAGGAAGGACCAAACCAAGAAACAGGCGATCAGAAGGTAGATTCTAGAATAAAATAACTCCTGGTATTTTGCTGACATGTAGTGCCCAACCGTTTAAAACGGAACTCGGACATCGTTACACAGGCAATTTGCCAAACGCTGCTTCTCATCCCGCCTGTCTGCTGCCTTCTGGAAAATGCGTTACCGAATCGCATGCAATCTGGCCACGGAGGGATCCATGGGGTTCTTTTCCGTCTTGGCCAGCATCGTTGGGGTAGGTTCAGCAGGAAAAGGCTCCGAGTGGACAACAATCTGACTGTAAGAAGGGGTGCAAAGGCCCAGCTTGGTTTTTGCGATCAGATCAATCCGTTGGGGGCTCCGCAAAGAAGCTCGCTCGAGTTTAAGTTGATGGTTAACTTCACCCAACTGAGTCAGTTCCCGTTTCAAAGCTTCATTGGCGTATCCATCCCGGATTATTTGGAAATGCTGCCAAGCCAGGAAAAGAAAAATGAGGAGGCAAAGAACCCCTAAGCTCATCAGCAACAGGCACTCTTTCGTCCGCTCGTAGTCTACTTCCTTTCTCAACCGGGAATTGTCAATCTGCTTCACGATGTAAATCTCCGTCATAACGCCTCCTCATAAAACTCGCTGTCATAGTACCCAATGAAGACCCCGTAGCCGATGGCCGCGGGATAAGTCCTGCTACAACTTTTCCGCAACGCGCAACTTGGCACTGCGGGAGCGCGGGTTCGAGTCCAGCTCAAACTCTCCGGGCTGGACAGGCTTCCGCGTGATGCGTCGTAGGATTTTCTTGTTGCCACAGACACACTGAGGTAATCCGGGTGGACAAAGGCAGTCAGCGGATAGCGCCCGAAAGGTTTCCTTTACAATGCGGTCTTCCAAGGAGTGAAAACTGATAGCCCCAATTCTGGCTCCCCGGACCAGCAATTCGGCCGCAGTGCGGAGGAATGGCGAGATTCGGCTGAGCTCGTCGTTTACGAAAATCCTCAGTGCCTGAAAAGTCCTGGTTGCCGGGTGGATGCGGTGGTATCGGTGCGGGGCTGTCGCTTTGGCAATCACCTCAGCTAATTGCCTGGTACTGCGAAGAGGCCGGGACTTGACAATGGCTCGAGCGATCTTTCGGGAAGAAGGTTCTTCTCCAAATCGGTAGATAACGTTGGCCAAGTCCCTTTCCGCATAATGATTCACTATTTCATCGGCTGTCAGGGAATGCTCCCGATCCATGCGCATGTCCAGCGGGCCGTCGTTTTGAAAGCTAAAGCCTCGTGCTGCCGAGTCCAATTGCAATGAGGAGACTCCCAAATCGATGAGAACGCCGTCACAACTTTCAATGCGTCTCTGAGCCAGGATCTCCGGAAGTTGGGAAAAATTGGCGTGCACCAGTTCGTAGCGTCCTTTATAGGGGGACAATCTTTTTGGAACAAGAGTTAGTGCTTCTCGGTCCTGGTCAATACCGAGCAGCATGCCTTCAGGACCCGATGCCTCCAAGATCGCTGCTGCATGCCCACCTAGTCCAATAGTTGCATCAATGTAAAACCCTGCGGATTGAGGCCTCAGGTAGTCAATCACTTCTTCGAGCAGTACGGGACGATGTAATGGCTCGAGACTTAGCCCTCTATTTTCCTCTGGCTCACGGGAGTTCATTGGCAGAAAACAAAATTTGCTTGCGGAAATAGCGAGTCTCATTAGATGATTCAGATTCCCAATTGAGAAAGTGCTTGCTCATCAGCTTCAGTAAGCGGATCATCCAGCATCTTTTTCCTGAAGGTCTCGGCGTTCCAGATTTCCAGGTAGTTCAAAGCCCCCATGACGGTAACTTCATCACGAATTCGCGCCGATTCACGAAGCATGGGAGGGATTAGAACCCTTCCTTGATTGTCCATTGTGACTATTTGCCCGTAATAGTTAGTATTTCTCAAAAACCGCTTAACGGCCACATTAGTCGTGGGCAGAGCTGAAATTTTCTGCTCGATGTCATTCCAAACCGGAAACGGATAGACGCGGACG
>QHZQ01000584.1 GCA_003224725.1 Acidobacteriota bacterium
AGGACGAACTGGCCCGGCTCCGTGCCGAAAACGAAGCGTTAAAGAAACAGCAAACAGCTAAGCGCGCCGAGCTCTGGCTTAAGGTGAGTGAAAAGGGTGGGCTCTCGGTGTACGGGTTAGGTCGTTTTCCGGTTACGCTTTATGTTGAGCAATGGGAGCGTCTTTTAGGTTTTACGGATGAAATCAGGCAGTTTATTGAAGAGAATCGGAATAAGCTGAAAACGAAAGAATAAGGGAAAGACGGCTCGTGACCACGTTCGCCAAGCGATATTCGTCAGAAGGAAGCACTTCTGAAAGCCGCTTCCTTGGAAACGGCTCGGAATGAGATACCTTTTAGCCGAAAAGATCCTCACAGAAATGGGAAGTTCCACTTCAGTCTCACCCTCCAAATAGCCACACCCCTGAAGCTGTGAAAAAATTAAAAACCGGCAGAGATTGGGAGGGCGAGGCTCCCGCCGAGCCTCATGGGGCAAGGACTTGCTGGATGATGGCTCGCCAGGAGGCTCGCCCTCCCAATTTTTTCACAGCTTCCCTCCAGCGGAGGGGAATCCCATTTTCATGCTCTGTGGCACTGTAGCGCGGGGCCGCAAGCCTGGGCTGGATTATTAATCCCCTTCGGGGAATAGTCAAAATCCTCGGTGCAATCCGGGTCGCAAGCGCACCGAACCTCGTCAAGGGGATGGCTTATCATCAGACTCACCAGGAATAGACCACTCCAACGCTTCCCTCCACGAAGTTAAGGTTTTCTTCCAGAACAACCCTTCCAAACCGGTCCCGGATTGGAACACTAGGGGCCGTGTATCCTCTTACATCAATCCGCACACCGAGTGGGCCCACTACCTTGTTGAACTTGATTCCTCCACCATAATTCACGGTAAACCTCGTACCAAACTCACGTTCTGAGTTGCCCCACGTTTTCATCAAACCCACCCCTGCCGTTCCATAAGGGGTCAGTTTCCCAACAGGAAAACGCACAACCAGGTTGGATTGCATGTTGAAGACATCGATAAAGAAACTCATGAAGTTGGGGCTATAGCCAAAGCTTTGCTCAAAGGCAACAAGTCCGCTTGTGGACAGTCTTGTACCCACAACGGTGCCAGTCTGGTTGTTGCCCGCTAACAGGATTGAGGGAAACTTGCTGGGATGCTGGAAGCCCACATAAAATGTTGCGTCAGCCGCCCAAAGTTTAGATGAGACGACAGGAATCGTCAGCAACACAAATGCATAGGCGTGATATCTCCTCAGGTTGAGAGATTTCAGGTTGGGGCACGAGGGTATGGGTACTTCCATGGCTATGTCAAAATCTTCGTTTTGCGCTGAAATTATCTAACCATACTTTTTCCAGAATTTTAACAGTCCCACCAATTTTCTGAAAGTGATAGAACATCCCTCAGGTGCAGCACGCTGCTTCCAAAGAGAAGGCCCAACGAAATGTAGCCAGATTAGATTAGGGAACTGATGCTGCAATTTCAAAGCGGAAGCTGAGAAGGGGTTGCTGGTAACTCGTAAACGAGTTATCTTTGCTTTCCGATAACTCTTTGCTTGTCTGGTTTCTGATGGTAGATCTTCGGGTCATTAGGCTCAATTCGCCGCGCCGAATCAAAGCATCCTGAACAACCCCGGCAAGCGTTCTTGGCGCTGATAAGATCGGTACCACAATGTTTATGATACTGTAAGTCGCAGGAGGCAGCATCTAAGCTTTGGTTTTGAGAGCCGTCTCCGTGGTAACAGGGTGATGGGTGGACCCAGAAACACAAGAGCATTTAGGATACCGCGATGGAAACCCTCTTCCAAGATCTCCATTACAGCGTACGCGGGCTGTCAAGAAATCCTGGCTTCGTAACTGTGACGACAATGTCCCTGGCTCTGGGGATCGGCGTCAACACTATGATCTTCAGTTTGGTCAGCGGCGTCATACTTCGTCCTTTGCCTTATAAGGAGCCCAACCGCCTCGTGATGCTCTGGGAGCATGACCGGCGAAGAATCTGGCATCAAATGGAAGTTGACCCAGAAAACCTATTTGATTGGCGCAAACAGAACCAGGTTTTCGACGACATCGCGGCACTGGGTCATTGGCTTCCGCATTACAAAACGGGAACAGGCGCCGAGCGGCTCCTCGGCGGTCGAATCTCGGCCAATCTGTTTACGGTTCTTGTTGTTAAGCCATTCTTAGGCCGTCCTTTTCTTGCAGAAGAAGATCGGCCCGGCGCTGACAATGTCATCCTTTTGAGTCACAGTTGTTGGCAACGTCGATTCGGCGCTGATCCCAACATCATTGGAAAGACCCTAACTCTGGATGATGCAAGTTATACCGTAGTAGGGATCATGCCTTCGAACTTTCGTTTTCCGCAGCCCAAATATCAGGAACAACCCGAACTGGTAAAGCCCTTGGCTCTTGGGCCGCCTAAGGGTCTAAGGGGGGGGAACCAACTCTACGCGGTGGCCCGCCTCAAACCAGGTGTCACGCTGGAGCGGGCTCGCGCCGACATGGATATCATTGCACAGAGACTTGAGGAACAACACCCGAAGAGCCTTGCCGGAATGGGCGTAACAGTTATCCCTTTAAGCAAGCAGGTTGCGGGCGAGGTCGACCGGGCTCTTCTGGTTCTTTTTGGCACAGTGACCTTTATACTTCTGATCACCTGCGCCAACTTAGCCAGCCTCATGTCCGCAAGAGCCTTAGAGCGGAGAAAAGAGAGCGCCATTCGTGCGGCTTTGGGCGCCAGCAGGTTTCGCCTCATCCGACAACTTCTTACTGAAAGTACAGTCCTGGCGGTCCTGGGCGGGGCCACGGCTACTCTGCTGGCCTATTGGGGAGAGAATCTTCTAATTGGCTTCATGCCTGGCAATGTTCCCCGCCTGGATGAGGTCCGCATTGACACTACCGCGCTTTGCTTTACGCTGCTAATCTCAATCTTTACAGCCCTTCTCTTTGGACTCCTTCCAGCATTGGAAGTCTCAAAGCCAGATCTAAGTCAATTACTCAAAGAATGGGGGA
>QHZQ01000571.1:0-304 GCA_003224725.1 Acidobacteriota bacterium
CGGACGAAGCGAAGTGAAAAGGGACTGCTGACCCCGGACAATTGCGTTGTCACGCAAATTGATCTTCAGCCTCAGATGCTTTTTGGCGTCTCGAACTTCGATCGCCAATCCATTATCAACAACAACCTGGTACTCGCCAAAGCCGCAAGGGTGTTCGAGGTTCCAGTCGTCCTCAGTACGGTCGAGACCAAAGGTTTCAGTGGCCATATCTGGCCGCAGATCCAAGCTATCTTCCCAAACCAGGTGCCCATTGAGCGTTCTTCCATGAATTCCTGGGACGACAGGAACTTCGTTGCGGCAATCG
>QHZQ01000571.1:347-886 GCA_003224725.1 Acidobacteriota bacterium
TTACGAGGTTTACGTGGTCGAAGATTGCTGCGGCGATGTGAGCCAGCTTGCTCACGAGAACGCGATGAAGCGCGTGATCCAGGCGGGTGCGAAACCGGTCACCGCACTTTCCGTGATGCTCGAGTGGCAGCGCGATTGGGCCGCCCGCGACACCTATGATGCCGTCATGGACATCGTGAAGAACCATTGTGGGGTCTACGGCGTGGGCGTGGAATACGCCTACACGATGGTGCATGGAGCTCCGGCGACGAAATTCCCCGAGTACGTCGTTGCGGCAGCCGCTGCTGCACACAAGTAATGCGAGTCAAGACGCTCCTGATCGAGAGACGATGAATTGACCTCGCTTAATTGGCTTGACGGGGTCTACCACTTAGCAGGCTGTTTCCGCTTTTGGTCAGGCCCTTAATGGAGGGGAGCTGTAAAAAAATTGGGAGGGCGAGCTTCCTGGCGAGTCATGGCCCTAGCAAGTCCTTGCCCCATGAGGCTCGGCGGGAGCCTCGCCCTCCCGATCTTGGCCGGTTTGGAATTTTTTCACAGCT
>QHZQ01000571.1:959-3935 GCA_003224725.1 Acidobacteriota bacterium
AATTTGACGCGGTGGCTCGAAAAGTAGCTTTTCAAGACCCAAGACTAAAGGAGACAACTATGGCCGACAATCAAGCAGATTTGATTCTCTACAACGGTGGGATCGCGACCCAGGATGACCGCCGTTCGGTCGTCGAAGCGCTCGCCATCCGTAACGGGAAGTTCCTTTCCGTTGGTGGAGAGCGTGACGTAATGGCTTACCGGACTGACGGCACCAGGCTGGTTGATCTTAACCAGCGAACGGTGATTCCCGGCCTGAACGATTCCCACATTCATCTCATCCGCGGCGGCCTGAACTACAATATGGAATTGCGTTGGGACGGTGTGCCGTCACTTGCCGATGCCTTGCGGATGTTGCGTGAACAGGCCCAGCGAACGCCGGCGCCGCAATGGGTCCGTGTGGTTGGCGGATGGTCGGAGTTCCAGTTTGCAGAACGACGGATGCCCACAATTGAAGAAATCAATGAAGTTGCGCCGGACACGCCCGTCTTCATTCTGCATCTTTACTGTCGCGCCTTGCTGAACAAGGCAGCCTTGAAAGCGGTTGGCTATACCAAGGACACGCCTGACTTTCCCGGCGGCGACATTCAGCGCGACAAGGCTGGAAACCCAACCGGGATGCTCGTTGCTCGTCCCAACGCCACAATTCTCTATGCAACGCTTGCCAAAGGTCCAAGGCTGCAGCCGGAAGATCAATTGAACTCCTCACGCCACTTCATGCGGGAGCTGAATCGGCTGGGCATCACCAGCCTGATTGACGCGGGTGGCGGATATCAAAACTACCCTGAAGACTACTCGATTATCAACCAACTCCGTGAACGTGGCGAGCTGACTGTCCGGATTGCCTACAACCTGTTTACGCAACGGCCCAAACAGGAAATTGACGATTTTTCACGCTGGATCAAGATGGCCAGGCCAGGCGCAGGTGACGATTTCTATCGCATGAACGGGGCAGGCGAGATGTTGGTGTTCTCGGCGGCTGACTTTGAAGACTTTCTCGAACCTCGACCGGACTTGGCGCCCTCTTTGGAGGCTGAACTCAAGAATGTAGTCACTCTTCTGGTCAAGAATCGCTGGCCGTTTCGTCTGCACGCTACCTACGACGAGTCGATCACGCGCTTTCTCAACGTTTTTGAAGAAGTCAATCGCGAAGTTCCCTTCAACCAGCTCTCCTGGTTCTTCGACCATGCCGAGACCATCACTGACCGCAATCTGGAAAGGGTCAAAGCACTGGGTGGAGGCATTGCCATTCAGCACCGGATGGCTTATCAGGGGGAATACTTCGTGGATCGTTACGGAAAGCAGGCTGCCGAGCGCACGCCGCCCATCGCGAGAATGCTGAAAATGGGAATTCCCGTGGGAGCGGGCACTGATGCGACTCGAGTCGCTAGTTACAACCCCTTTGTATCGCTCTACTGGCTGGTTACTGGCAAGACAGTGGGTGGCTTGTCGCTTTATCCGGAAGCCAACCGCCTGGACCGGGCGCAGGCGCTGGAACTCTACACTCACGGAAGCAGTTGGTTCTCCGGCGAGCAAGGCAAGAAGGGGACTATCGCTCCAGGACAATTGGCGGATCTGGCCGTTCTCTCGGCGGACTATTTTTCAGTTCCAGAGGAGGAGATCAAAGCTCTGGAGTCCGTGCTGACGGTGGTGGGGGGCAAAGTAGTTTACGCAGCCGCCGAGTTTGCCAAACTTTCTCCTCCCCCGTTGCCTGTGAGCCCCGATTGGTCTCCTGTGGCCAAGTATGGTGGCTATTCGCGAGCGACGGCTGCCGGCTCAGCCACACTTCGGGCGGTCTCTCCGTTTGACGAGTGCCATCCACATCGCCATAGACCATCCGACTGGGGAGCCTTTCCAGGCCTGCTGCAATGTGACTGCTTCGCATTCTGAGGTCTGGTGATGTGGCCGAGTTGTCGTCATCGAGTGCCGCACGGTGGCAGCGGATTCATGGTCGCTATGTGGGCAATGTTTGTGACCCTGGTCCGGATCTGTCCGGCCACATTTCTGGCTCAATCGAGCGATTCTTCGGCTGCGCCTCCGGCTTATAAGCAGCTGCGCTATGAAGAAGATTATGGTTACTTGCGTGACCCAGGAAGGCAGAGCGATCCGTTGGATGTTATTAAGTATGTCTCGCTCGGGAGCGAAGCCGATCGTTATCTCTCCCTGGGTGGCGAAATCCGCCAAAGGCTTGAGTACTTTCGCAACCCGGTCTGGGGGCAGGAAGAGCAAGACGATAACGGGTACTGGTTACAGCGTTACATGTTGCATACCGATGTGCACCTGGGGAACCGGGTTCGCTTCTTTGGTCAGATTAAGAGTGGAATCGAAATCGGCCGAGCGGGAGGGCCTCGGGGCGCAGATGAAGATAAGCTGGACCTGCATCAGGCTTTTGGCGAGATCAAGGCTTGGACCCGCGGCAAAGACGGCCTGACGCTCCGAATTGGCCGGCAAGAAATAGGGCTCGGGTCCTCCCGTCTGGTTTCTTTCCGGGAAGGCCCTAACGTGCGTCAGAGTTTTGATGGGGTGCGGCTTGGCTGGCGCAGCGGCCAGTGGCAGATTGATGGGCTGGCGACCAAACCCGTCCAGACAAAGCAGGGATTGTTTGACGATGCCTGGGACCACACCCGTTCGTTCTGGGGCGTTTATGCGGTCGGACCTTTTGGTGTGCTGCCAAAAGGGAAGGTAGACTTGTACTATCTCGGCCTCGACCGCAAAAGGGCCAGGTTCGATCAGGGGATTGGCCGTGAATTGAGGCACTCCATCGGGGCCAGAATTTGGGGAAAGACAGGGTACTGGGATTACAACACCGAACTGGTTTACCAGTGGGGCAGCTTCGGCCAAGGATCCATTCGGGCGTGGACGACGGCTTCGGACACCGGTTACCGGATTGAATCGATCCGATTCCGTCCCCGATTGGGGTTAAAAGCTGACATTGCCAGCGGAGACCGGGATCCAACGGATGGGACCCTTGGCACTT
>QHZQ01000572.1 GCA_003224725.1 Acidobacteriota bacterium
CCCCATACCGGTCCATAAGCCTCTTTAAGGAAGACATATTGGCCGCCGGCCTGAGGCATGGCCGCGGAAAGTTCGCCATAACTCAGGGCTCCCAGGATTGTCATGAGGCCACTCAGGACCCAGATGAGCAGGAGCAACCCGGGAGACTGCACCGCCCTGGCGATATCAGCCGAAACAATAAAAATTCCACCGCCAATCATGGAGCCCATGATTAGCATGGTGGCGTCCAGCAGACCCAAACCCTTGATAAGTTCGACCTCAGCGACTCTGCTTCCAGGTACCTTCATTGATATCCACAACCTTCCGATTGGGTCTCAGTAAAACTGGCAAACTGCCGAAAGACCCAGTAAGTCAGGCTCTCCAGCCCCTGCTAAGAATTGTGACGTCGGGGACAGGGGCTGAGAGATCAGCTTGCAAAGCTCCCATTAGAGTCTCAGAGCCTTGCGGCTTATACAAAGCAATGCGCCCATGCTACCAGTTTTGTTTTTTCTTTGAAAGCAGCAACAGGCCCTCTAAATCCACCGGCTATCTGGGTAACCTACAAAAAACGAGGCATAGAATTTTCATTAGCCGTGCGCTTGCGAGATTGAGAGGCATCGGAGGGGCGCCGGGGTGTGCGGCAAATTTGTGGGCTATTTCCTGAAATGCAGGCCTGTGCCGCTTGAAGTGAATGAAGCCTCGTAGAGGCGGCATCTTTGTAGCAAGACGCCTTCCCTCCGGACGCTTCAAGCCCCAGCGGGGCGTCATGACGCTCCTACGGAGCTCTGTCCATTTTTTTGGGCCCATGAACTATAAATATTTCGCCTCTACGAGGCTCATTGCTTCTGCCGTTACTCACAAATTTGTCGCGCACCCGGGGCACCGCTGAGGCTTGAGTTTCTTGTTCAGTTTTGCAATGATTCTGATTCGGCTGTGACGTTACATGAGGTTAACTTTGGGGCGTGGAACTGGTGGCCAAGGCAAGGGATGGAAGTCTGAGAAACGGGGGCAATCATTCGCGTAGAGCTCCCCGGCGACTCGTGAGTTTCATTTAGCTCTCTCATCGTTTTCGAGCATTCGACATTCCTAGAAAGAGGACCCCTATGAAAAATACGTTGAACGTCGGCATGATCGGCTACGGCTTTATGGCTCGGGCCCATTCGAATGCCTATCGCAAGGTGAATAACTTTTTCGACCTGGAGTACCGGCCGGTTCTGAAGGCGGTTTGTGCTCGGGATGCGGCCAAAGTGAAGACGTTCGCGGAGACTTGGGGATATGAGTCCGTCGAGACCGACTGGAGGAAACTGGTAGAACGGAAGGACCTTGATGTCATCGATGTGTGTACCCCGAACAACCTGCACCGCGAGATTGCCTTGGCCGCTGCCGCCGCCGGCAAGATGATCCTCTGTGAGAAACCGCTGGCGATGAACAGCCAGGAGGGGGCAGAGATGGTTACAGCGATCGAGAAAGCTGGCGTCGCCAACATGGTGTGGTACAACTATCGTCGTGTACCTGCTGTGACACTTGCCCAGAGGCTTGTGGAGGAGGGTCGGCTGGGCCGCATCTTCCACTACCGGGCCGTCTTCCTTCAGGATTGGACCATTTCCGCGGACCTGCCTCAGGGTGGCACAGCTCTGTGGCGGCTGGACGTGGCTGCGGCTGGCAGCGGAGTGACCGGTGACCTTCTGGCCCACTGCATCGACACAGCTATCTGGATCAACGGCGGCATTGCCCGCGTGACCGCCATGACCGAAACCTTTGTCAAAGAACGGAAACACAACCTTACCGGTAAAGTCGAACCTGTGGGGATCGACGACGCCTGCGCCTTCCTGGCTCGCTTCAAAAATGGATCGCTCGCCACGTTTGAATCCACTCGCTATGCTCGCGGACATAAGGCCCTCTACACGTTCGAGATTAACGGCGAAAAAGCGTCAATCCAGTGGGATCTCCACGACCTGCATCGGCTATCCTACTTCGACCACCGCGACGACGGCCGTTTGCGGGGCTGGCGTTCTATCCACGTGACCGACGGCGAGCACCCCTATATGAGCAAATGGTGGGTACCCGGTCTCCAGATCGGCTACGAACACAGCTTTGTTCACCAGGTAGCCGACTTCTTCGAGGGCCTGACCAGGAACAGGCCCGCCAGCCCTACATTCCGCGACGCCCAGGAAACTCAAAAGGTTTGTGACGCCGTGCTCCAGAGTGGCAGAACGGGGCAGTGGGTGGAGGTTGAGTGAGTCATGAAGGATCGAGGGTGTGCTCGTTTCAATAGCCCGCTCTTCAGCGCCGGGCTGGAGTTTGGATATTTTCGGACCAAAGAACGACTCGGACCCTCACCCGACGCTTCGCGTCACCCTCTCCCACAAGGAGAGGGTGAGAGCCAGGACGATGCGGTCACCGAATCAGCCGTTTCGTTCCAGCAAGACGGGAAACCCGCAACGAAACGTTTCTTTCAGCCATTCAGGTCGCACCACTAACGGGTCATTCTCCCCCTCGCCCTCTGGGAGAGGGTGGCCCGCAGGGCCGGGTGAGGGCACCAAAGGGAATTTGCTTCCCAAAATGTCCCCGCGTTGAAGCGCACCGCTAATGAAAAATGGACCTCAATTCAGCAACTCGGTTAGCGGTTTTATCT
>QHZQ01000130.1 GCA_003224725.1 Acidobacteriota bacterium
ATAGTTGTAAATCCACACTGTGATTTTCAAGCTCAGGTCCGGTCGGCCGTTTGGCGTTGACTCAGCCAAGTCAGCTGAACTGACAGATAAAATAAGACTCAAGGTTAAGCAACCTGTCAATAATCGGCTCATGACGTTCTCCTTTTTCGCCTTTGTTGGGCCAGCCCCTGGGCTGCCCTCGTCTGCTTAGGCGCGAAAGGAGTGGAAAAACTGGAACGCCATGAAGAATTCTTTTGGCAACTCCCCAAACCAACTGGTGCTATAATCAGCTGCATCTGCAGATAAGCTCATGCATTGAAGGGAGTTCAATGGAGGCACCTTCGCCCCCGGAAGTGACTCAATTGCTCTTGGCTTGGAGCCAGGGAGAGCAGGCAGCCCTGGACAAATTGATCCCGCTGGTGACCGCTGAGCTGCGCCGGTTGGCTCATCACTATATGGGCGGGGAGCGCCCTGATCACACCTTACAGACCACGGCCCTGGTTAACGAGGCTTACCTGCGCTTGGTTGATTCCCGACGGGTGCGTTGGCAGAACCGGGCCCACTTTTTTGCTCTCTCGGCTCAGTTGATGAGGCGCATCCTGGTGGATTTCGCCCGCACCCGCAATTACCAGAAGCGAGCTGGGAAGGCAGAGCGGGTTCCGTTAGATGAAGCTCTGGTGATGTCTCAGGAGAGGGAGAGGGATCTGGTGGCACTCGACGAGGCGCTGAAGACTTTGGCCGCTACCGACCCGCGGAAAAGCCAGGTCGTGGAATTGCGATTCTTCGGCGGGTTGAGTGGTCGAGGAAACCGCCGAAGTGCTGAAGGTTTCGCCCGACACGGAGTCTGGCTCTACCGTGAGCTCAACAACAGCGACCAGGAGCTGTAGTAGCTGTAGGGTGCGTTAGGCGCAGTTTGCCGTAACGCACCTTCGTTCCGTGCCCAAACGATCGATGCGTTACGCCAAACAGCGGCTAACGCATCCTACCCTTTGCCGTTATGACATCGCAGCGTTGGCAGCAGATTGAGCAACTTTATCACTCCGCCCTGGGGCAAGAGGAGAGCCAGCGAACCGCCTTCCTCCAGCAAGCCTGTGCCGGAGATGAGGTGCTGCTTCGGGAAGTGCAGTCTTTGCTTGCCTGTGAGCAGCAGGTCAAGAGCTTCATTGAGGCTCCCGCCCTGGGCTCCAGTGATCCGCGAATCTGGCAGTAGGGACAGGCATCCCTGCCTGTCCACTTGACCTTGCCGTTCCTTAACCTGCCAGGTCCAGCAGCAGTGCACGCACCGATGAGAAAATCTCCCCCTGCGCCAATCCCGCGAGCGGCATTTTCAACACGCCGCTGGGCGTTACGGAAACGCTAGGATAAGAGGAAACCGTTTCAACCAGTCTCTGTGGGCGTACCGGGGTCTGCTCGTGAAACTTAATTGCAATTCCATCTCTCTCTCTTTCGATAGACTGTACCAACACCCTTTCTGACACCAATCGCAGACGCACATATTCTATCAAGCTCTCAACTTGTGGAGGAACGGGCCCATATCGGTCTTCAAGCTCATTTCGCAGGTCTGCCATTTCAGAATCTGACTTCAGGGAGGATATTTTCTTGTAAATACTCAGCCGCTGATTCTCGTCTGGGACGTAATCAGGAGGAATTTTGACGCTCACTTTCAAGTTGATGTGAGACTGCACTTCGGGAACAACTTCCTGGCCACGCATTTCGGCGATCGTTCTTTCCAGCATCTGGCAATAGAGATCAAACCCAATGGCATTGATATGCCCATGCTGTTCCCCGCCCAAGAGATTGCCTGCACCCCGCAACTCCAGATCCAGGGCGGCAATCTTAAAGCCAGAACCGAGATCACTGAATTCCTTCAGCGCCGCCAGGCGCTGACGGGCCTCTCCGGAAAGTGCTTTGTCGGGGGGGACCAGCAGGTAGGCATAGGCACGTCGATTGGAGCGGCCCACCCGTCCCCGCAATTGATAAAGTTGAGCCAAGCCGAAGCGATCGGCCCGGTTGACAATAATAGTGTTTACCAGGGGAATATCCAGGCCGTTTTCTATAATTGTAGTTGACACCAAGACGTCGGCCTCATGGCGGACAAACTTTAGCATAGCAGTTTCCAGTTCCCTGTCCCCCATCTGCCCGTGGCCAACCACAATTCGGGCTTGAGGGCAGATTTTTTGTACCATGGCAGCCACCGAGTAAATGGACTCTACCTTGTTGTGAACGAAATAGATCTGGCCCTGTCGGGCCAACTCCTGTTGGATGGCGTTCTCGATAATCTGCCGGCTAAAGGGTACCACCGTCGTTTGAATCGCCAGTCGATCTTGAGGGGGTGTTTCAATAACCGACATATCGCGAACACCTATCAACGACATATGTAGTGTACGAGGGATAGGTGTTGCTGTCATCGTCAGAGTGTCTACCTGTTTTCTTAGTTGTTTGAGCCGCTCTTTGTGGGCCACCCCGAACTGCTGCTCTTCGTCGACAATCAAGAGTCCTAAATCCCGGAATTGTAGGTCCTTGGACAGGAGGCGGTGAGTTCCAATGAGGATATCAATCTTCCCGCTTGCCGTTTGGGCAACAATGTCAGCCTGCTCCTTAGGACTGCGAAACCGGCTGAGCATCTCGATATTCATGGGGAAAGCGGTAAAACGTTGTCTAAAGCGTATATAATGCTGGTAAACCAAGACCGTGGTCGGAGCCAGGACCGCCACCTGTTTTCCATCAAAAGCCGCCTTAAAGGCGGCACGCATCGCCACTTCCGTTTTACCGAACCCCACGTCACCACAAAGGAGTCGATCCATGGAGGCCTCTGACTCCATATCCCGGTTTACCTCTTCGATGGCGGTCAGTTGATCCGTTGTTTCTGTGTATTCAAAGGCCTCCTCGAACTCGCTATGCCAATGTCCATGCGGGGAAAAAGCATACCCGGCCAAAATGCGGCGTTCTGCATAAAGCTTGAGTAATTCTTCGGCCATATCGCGCATCGACTTTTTGATGCGGGCTTTGGTTTTGACCCAGGTAGTTCCTCCCAGTTTGTCTAAGGGAGGATGGGCATTTTCTCCGCTGCTGTACTTCTGTATCAGATCCAGCCGCTCCAAGGGGACATAGAGTCTGTCGTCTCCGTAATAACCGAGAATCATGAACTCCCGGCCAATTCCGTCCGTGGAGATTTGCTTTAATCCTTGAAATTGGCCGATGCCGTGATCTATGTGAACCACATAATCGCCGGGCTTCAGTTCACGAAAGTCAGAGATGAAAGAGGCACTCTTCTGTTTAGATTTTACGGGACGAGTTAATAGCTCACTCTCGTCAAAGAGGTCTCGGTCTCCAAAGATATAGATATTCTTTGAGATTACCTGAAACCCATCCAATACCTCTCCAACTACAATCGTAGGATTATTTGGATGGATCTGTTGAAGAAGAGAGACTTCCTTTTCAGTGGCTCTAAAATCGGCCACGCAGGCAACGTCATATTCTTTGAGGATGTCGTAAAGTCGCTCGGCCTTCCCCAAGGCGGATTGAACAAAAATGATAGCTCCCTCCTGGTTGGAGAGTTTCTGAACTTCTTCCACAACCTCTCTGATATTACCGTGGTATTTTCTAACTGGCCGAGTTTGACAGGATAGGCGAATATGCTCTTTAGAGTCCTGCGTGCCTAGCTGGTCCAAAGAAATTACCCGCCGGTCGTTCAATGCCTGCTCCAGTTCGGAGGCCCTAGCCAATAACACGTCGGGATGAACAGCAGCTATACTTCCCGCTTGAAGGTCTTCAAACATTCCTTGACTCTTAGAGACCCATTGATCCATTGCCAACTTCAAATCGTTGGGTTCATCCAATACAATTAGAAAGTCTGCGGCGAAATCTAAAAGCGTTCGGTCAAAGGGGACCGTCAAGGGAAGCAAATATTCACAACCCTGAAAGAACTCTCCGCTACGGGCCAGAGCTAGCTGGTGAGCCAAGAATTCTTCATACTTGTCTGAGTCCCAGACTTGCTCCGCTTTTTCGCTCCATTGTTGCAACAAATTCTGATCGATGAGCAGTTCCCGCATCGGCACCAGAGACAATCTCTGCAAGGGTCCGATCGATCGCTGCGATTTGATTGAGAATTCGCGCAGGGACTCAATTTCGTCTCCGAAAAATTCCAGGCGTACCGGATTTTCGGAATTGGGGGGAAACACATCGACGATCCCTCCGCGCGTCGAAAATGAACCCACATTGGTCACTGGCTCGTCGCGAACATAGCCTGCCTTTTGGAGATATTGGACCAGATCCCGCGGAGCTAGTTCCGTGCCTACCGACAGCTCTGGAACTTGAGAGAAAGTGTTACCTATGTCCGGCATCCTGATGAGCAATGAGGCAGACGGACAGAAAAGAATATCGAGATTAGATTGAACCAATTTCCAAAGGGCGAGGGCCCGCTCTTCCAAAACTTCCGGATGGGGAGAGAGACCGCTATAGGGTCCCGGCTCCAAAGCAGGGAAAGCCGCCAACCGCTCCTCGTTTTTGTTCGAGAGCATCCGATGATAGAAAGCTGTTATCCGTCTGAACTCTTCCAGGTTTTGACTGTCAGAGCTGACGTAAAGCAAGGGCTGATTCAATAAGCGGTGCAGGATTGCCAAATAGGCAGGCTTAGCGGACGGCGTAATGCCGGTTAGGATGAAGTGATGTTGGCCGGACTGCAGTTGAAGTGGGATTTGGTTAAGTTCAGGGTCGTCCGGCAGTCGAGCAAACAGATGTTGCGTGAGCACGCGTGTCCAGGATTTGCAAGGGAGCCGCTTATGCTGCCGGCGGCACCACCAAGAAATGAAAATTATTCCCCCTTCTAAAGGGGAGCTGTGAAGAAATCAGATCCGGCGAAAGGTGATTGTTCCCCTCACCCCTGGCCCCTCTCCCCAGCGGGGCGAGGGGGAAGTTACACTTGACTTAACTCCCTCGCCCCCACTGGGGGAGAGAGTGGCCGAAGCGACGGTGGTCGCGGAGGCCGGGTGAGGGGTGCTTCGGAATTTTTTCACGCCCCCCCTTGATAGAGGGGATTTTCAGAGGAGCCATCCATGCCGGCGTGGCCGGCGTCACAGAGCATGAAAATGATTCCCCTCCGCTGGAGGGGTGTAGGGGTGGGTTGTTACAGACGGCAGGACCCACCCCTGAAGGCTGAAGCCTTCTTTCCCCTCCCGAGAGGGGATTTTCAGAGGTTGGCAAACCGGTCTTGCAAATTTCAATTCCTTCAAGGATTCGTTTTATAGCGCCGAAGGATCCTTTCGATAATGCCAGAGCTTGAATGTCCTATTTCGAAAGGCAAGGAAACGACCCTGCCACCCGCAGTTTCCACTGCCTCGCGGCCTACGATTTCTTCTACGCCCCAATCTCCACCCTTGACCAGAACATCCGGAAGCAGGGTTCTAATAAGCTCGCGCGGTGTACTTTCATTAAATATCGTAATAAAATTCACGCTCTCCAGTCCTGAAAGTAGCTGGCATCGCTCTTCCTGGGTTAAGATAGGTCGTAACTCGCCTTTGAGTTCTCTCACCGAACGATCACTATTGATTCCAACAATCAAGGTATCGCCAAGTTGTCTGGCTTTTTGCAGGTAGGAAACGTGTCCCGGATGTAAAATGTCAAAGCAGCCATTGGTGAAAACAATCTTCTTTCGCCGCTGCCTTAGCTCACCCACCCTTTCCAGTAAATCCTCCAGGGGTAAAACTTTCTCCACTTTTTCTCCGGAGCTGATACACTCTTAACTTTTGCAAATCAAATTATACCACAGGCCCACGAGCGTCTTGTCCGGCAATGTCTCTCAGAAATTTAAGCTTGTTGGCAGGCAGCATTCTTGCCTCGCTCACCCTTCATATTGTAATTCGTTCACAAGACCAAAATCTTGAATTCGTCCACTCCCGAACCTCTGGGCCTTTCAAAACACCCCTGTTAAATATCCGGCTCAGGCGGGCCTGTCGAAAGCCTGCTGTGGGCAATTCGCCTCATCCAACAGCGCTTCTCATTCACGGGCTTTCAGCCAGCAAGTCTGCTCTAACTCAATTGGGGACTGAATTGGCAAGGTGGGGTGTTGATTGCTACCTGATGGATCTTCCCGGCCATGGTGAGTCAACTGAGAAATTCAGTTGGGAGAACTCTCGCAAGGCAATCCAGGAGGCCCTCCAATATCTAAACGGGTCCTCGAGGCCAGCCTTGAATTCAGACGCGCAGATTCGTTTATCACAACTTTTCCTGACTGGTCATTCACTGGGTGCAGGATTGGCGATCGATGCTGCCCAGGTTAGACCGGAAATCGCCGGCGTTATTGCTATCTCACCTGCTGCCGCCACGGTTGATCGTCTGAAGCCGAAGAATCTCCTGATCTTGCTGGGAGAGTTTGACCTGCCCTTTGTCCGGAGGGGAGCCGCCTTCATCTTCGACCAGGCGACCGGGTTTTCGCTCCCGTCCTTAGACCGCCCCGGAACGTGGATCAGTTCGGACGGTTCGCGAAAAATAGTGGTACTCCCTTGGACCGACCATACTCTGGGCATCTTCGAACCTCGATCCCTGCTTGAGATGGCGAATTGGCTGAAGTTTGTCTACCCTGACGCTCACTTTAATCCAGCGATCAGTTGGACTGGACTTCTGACAAAAGGTCTGTTTTGCCTCTGCCTGTTACTTCTCGTCATTCCCGGGTTCGCCATTCTTTATGGAGGGATTCAGGCTTTGAAAGGTTCGCCAGCAGCACTACTCAAGAATGAAAAAATTCCCCCTTTGAAGGGGGACAGCACTCTCGGAGAGAGTGCCAGGGGGATGTCCAACCGGCCAGAACAGGGACACGCCCCGTCGGTTTTGCCGCCACCCCCTTCAAAGGGGGATTTCCAGGAAAGGCCGAAACGGGCTCAACCCGGGCCGTTTGACAAGGCTTCTCCGCTTTGGGCCTATGGATTGGCAGGTGCTCTGTCGGTCATCGCTTTACTTGGGGTCAATCCATGGGACCGTTTAAATTTAATGGGGGGAAGCTACTTAGCCGGCTTCTTCTTCTTGACGGGCATGCAAGCACTCTACTATAGGCCTCCTCGATGGGATTCGTTTCAGATTTCGCTGGTTGATTTGATTTCGGTTCTCTTGACTGTTTTGCTGCTGGCCCTTGCGCTAGC
This sequence comes from Acidobacteriota bacterium, assembly GCA_003224725.1. Lineage (GTDB taxonomy): Bacteria > Acidobacteriota > Terriglobia > Versatilivoradales > Versatilivoraceae > QHZQ01. The sequence continues at coordinate 7,113 of QHZQ01000130.1, forward strand.
ACCTGCATTTTCCAAATACTTTGTTCATGTCACCTTATCTGGAGCGAGGCTCTGGCGGTTTCCATTCGTCGCCCTCAGTCTCTTTCCGTTTTATTTTTTCGACGAATGGGCCTGTCGATGTCTTATAGTGCCCTACGGACGAGTGAAATTGCTCTTCTTTCATTTTTCCAGCCGCTTAATTCTTGCCCTCATCCTGATCCTTGGGTTTTTCGTTTTGCAGAACACACAGTTTTTGATAGTTTTAGTTTTACCTGGGATGCTGGTTTTAAGCACTTTGTGTTGGTGTTATGCTGGGATGATCTATCGCAAAACCGAAAGCCTGACGGCATCGGCTTTGTTCAGCACTCTAATTACAGCATGGTTTTTTAGTGTCTTTTTTGCCGAGTTATGAAAGTAGGCATTATCGGAGCCGGGCCAGCAGGTTCACTTTGCGCTTCGCTGCTAAGGCAAGCAGGAGGCGAGGTCCTCCTTTTTGACTATCGGGGTGTATGGGAAAAACCGTGCGGAGGTGGTGTTACCCACAAAGCCATAGTGCAGTATCCGTTTCTAAAGGAGTGTTTCGAGGAAAAACGTCGCATAACCCAGATCAGAGTTATATCACCTCGTGATGCCAAAGTGACAGTGACGTTGCAGGATCCCCTGTTCATTTACTCCAGAGACATTCTCAACAAGATCCTGCTGGAAAGAGCAATCTCCGAAGGCGTCCATTTTCACCAAGAGCGCATCCTGGATTTTAAGCGGCAAAATTCACATTGGCGACTTAAGACAGAAAATTCCGATTACTCGATTGATTTCTTGATCGGTGCCGATGGGGTCAACAGCTTCGTGCGAAGAAAATTGAGCAATCCCTTTGCCGTGGAAGATCTGATGATGACCTATGGATATCGAGTATTTTGCCGGGGAGAAGATACGGTCGAGATCAAGTTCCTTCGCAATCTCCTGGGCTATCTGTGGGTGTTTGCTCGGCCCAATAACATCTCCTTTGGTATCTGTGGGAGATTGGGTCAAAACCCGACCAGGATCTTGAAGGCCTACTTGCATGAATTCCTGTACCAAAATTATCCTGAGGTTCGTAGAAATCTGGTAAATCGTGCCTCCCGCGATGCCGTCTTGGCCAGCCACGTTTCCCCGTCCTCTTATGAAACTCTCCCCTCGACGGCGGCAGCAGGTGTCAGCCTGCGAGGGACGCCCTGCCAGCTTGCCACTTTGAGATATTCCTCAGGCGGCTTCGGCGAAACCGCTGTCCTTCTTCCTGATAAGAATCACGCATTTTCATCACCCGTTGCGCCACCAAAAGGAGAAATGAAAAACTCTTATGTATCTTGGGAAACATACAGCGCTCTTATCCCTTCTTTACGTAGCCGGACCCTCAGAAGCAACAAAATCCAGGGGCAAGGTTGGGCGTTGCTGGGGGATGCAGCGGGCTTTGCCGATCCCATCACCTGTGAGGGGATCTATTATGCCTTGCGTTCTGGAGAACTATTGGCTCGTGCCCTTACCCAATCACGGCTAGATTCTTACTCAAGAAATTGTAAGGAAGATTTTGTAGATGATTTTATTCAAGCTGCGGAACTGTTCGAGAAATTCTACACCGGACGGTTTCTCGGGTCTGATTTCATTACTCGAGTCGTGCAAACCACCTCGCGCAGCAAGGTTCTCCAGACGTTGATGAATTCATTCATCGCGGGAAAACAGGATTACAAATCCCTCAGGTCCACGCTCATTCGCATGTTGCCTCGAATCTGTTTGCAAGTGATGCGTTCGGCTTTCCTCGAATAGCTGTTCGAATCGAATGCTCCTGAAAGAAGCGCAGGGAGGCGCACTTACCATTTTTCAAAGGAGGCATTTTGTGATGCTAATTAACCCCAATTCCGAAGTAGTAGGCATGAAAAACTTGTCCCACATCTCGAATGAGCCACCCTCAACTACCCTTTGGGTTCCAATAGGGAGAGGGAACAAAAAAATTAGATTGACTCTCCCCTCGCCCTTGGGGAGAGGGGACGGGGGTGAGGGTGCGGAGCTAAATCCGAGAATACCGCTCCGTTCAGTTTCAGAATTCGGATTTAGAAACTGGTTTTGGTTATCCCTCGCTCTGGCTTTGAGTTTCTCCGCTTGTTCGCAAAGCAAAGAGAAAGAGTCTCAGCAGACAACCGCCAAAGAGTCGGCTGGTTCCACAGATTCATTTTTAGGAAGGTGGGACCTCGCGGTGAAGACGGAAACAGGTGAATACCCTTCCTGGCTTGAGATTTCAAAAGAGGGCGACCAGTTAAAGGGTCGATTTGTGGGGAAGTCTGGCAGTGCTCGCCCGATCGCTCAGATCGCAGTTAAAGAAGGCCAACTTGAGTTCTCACTGCCGAAGCAGTATGAGGAACGTAGCGACGACCTGGTTTTTAAAGGCAGGCTGGGAGGGGAGAAGCTGGAAGGCACTACCACCAGCGAAGAGGGTAAGACCCTGCAGTGGACGGGTGTCCACGCTCCTTCTCTGGAGCGAAGCGCCCCGCCAGAATGGGGGGAGCCCATGAAGTTATTCAATGGGAAAGACCTGACTGGCTGGAAAGTGAGGTCGACAGACAAAAACGGTTGGAAAGCCATAAAGGGCGTTTTGGTCAATACGCCACCCAGCAGCGACCTCATCTCCGAGCAGGCGTTTGAGGATTTCAAGTTGCACCTCGAATTTAATATTCCCGAGAAGAGTAATAGCGGCGTCTACCTGCGAGGACGATACGAAGTCCAAATCGAGGACGGTTACGGGTTGGAGCCAGAGAGTCATCGTATCGGTGGAGTCTACGGCTTTCTCACACCGAGCACGAACCCATCAAAAAAGGCCGGTCAATGGCAGAGCTACGATATCACTCTGGTGGGGCGCAAGGTTACTGTCGCTCTCAATGGCAAAACGATCATTGACAACCAGGAAATTCCCGGCATCACCGGCGGCGCCCTGAATAGCAACGAGGGGACTGCCGGGCCCATCTTTTTGCAAGGGGACCACGGGAAGGTTTCGTACCGTAATATCGTGCTGACCCCAACGAAAAAATAGCTCAAGTGAATTGCCTAAGGCTGTGATTCCTGCCTCTTTGGCCGCTTGATTGAAATACTTAATCACTGATATGGAGGGATATAGACTAAGCGCTCCATTTCAGAAATACAGGAGCTATTTGTCTCGCGCTCTTACTCTTACTGGCATCTCTGACAATGAATCAAGTAAGAGGACGAGCAAGGGCAAGGGGACGTCTGACCGCCGGGGCGGCGAAGGGTCTGCGGGACACGTCGCAGCAGAATTCACGAAAGGGTGAAGCAGAGTTTGAACATCGCGGCCAGCTTCTTGGATGGCGTATCCGGAAAGGCCGCGACGATAGCTGTGATCGCATCCTCGACGCTAATTTTCTTCGCGGCCTTCACTACGTCCGGGTGTGCCTTCTCAAAAATTCGATAGGGATATCCTTCCTTACTTAAGTACGGAATGCCGGTCTTCGGAACGCTCGATGGGCCGCGGTCGATGAGCATCTCCCGCATCAATTCGCCAACTGCGAGGTCGGCGGGATCGGGGCGTTTTAAACCCTCTGCTCCCAGAAACCGGCGGATAGCACCGACGCTCGCAGTGCCGTCTTCCTCGATCAGCTTAAAAGCGCGCTGCGCATTCTCCGAAAGTTTCGGCGCCCGATGTCTGACGCGGAGCGCATACAGTGCGGGCACCACATCACGGTGGACCAACACCAGCCGATCCGCTATGAGATTCGTTTCGACCACCTCACCACGACGCAACAATGCATTCGTCAGCTCGATGGCGCGGCGTTGATCGCGGGCTGCCGCGTAGAGGCTTGCGAGCGGCAGGCTCGGTGTCGCGTTGTATCGCAGCGCGAACTTTACGGACTTCATGAACTGCACGGCGTCGGCCTCGGTTTGAATTTGGCCTTGCATACTCCTTGCGGGAGAATTCCTCGCCATGTTGAAAACAACTCTCCTTCTTTTGTTGGCCCTTGTTCAGACCCAGTCCGGAGAAGACATTACTCCAGCCGTTCAATCCATCCCGCCAAAAGACCCTTCGGCGCACCTGACTGTTCTCACTTGCGAGTACGGATAATCTTGAACTGAGCCGGCGCTACGCCTGTGGGCGGAGATGCATTCCCAGTCTTCCCAGCAGCCGGTGGTCATGATCAACCTCTGGGTTGGGAGTCGTCAGCAGCTTTTCACCCATAAAGATGGAATTTGCCCCAGCCAGGAAGCAAAGAGCTTGAGCTTCATCGGAAAGCGAGAGCCTACCTGCGCTCAAGCGCACCATCGATGCGGGCATCAGGATGCGGGCTGTGGCAATCATTCTAACCATCTCCAGAGGATCGATGGCTTGCTGGTCTTCTAAGGGAGTACCCTTTACCCGTACCAACAGGTTGATGGGTACGCTCTCAGGATGGGGCTGTTGGGTCGCTAGTTGCTCCAACAATCGAAAACGGTCTTCCCGCTTTTCCCCCATGCCAATGATTCCCCCACAGCACACGGTAATCCCGGCCTTTCTCACCTGCTTCAAAGTCTGCAGTCGATCCTCGTAAGTGCGCGTGGTAATAATCTCACCGTAGAACTCCGCCGCCAGCGCCAGCGCTTGTCGTTCGGTGAGCATCCCGAGCGTGCAACAAGCCTCCATTCCTAAAGCTCGCACGCCTCGTACCATCTGGAGTACCTGCGAGAAGTCATTTCCGTCAGGGACGCTCCTCCAGGCTGCACCCATACAAAAGCGCGTGGCTCCTTGATCGCGTGCCTGTTTGGCTGCTGCCAATGTCTCCTCAACCCCCATCAAAGGCTGCCGAGTCAATCCGGTGTCGTAGTGCGCGGATTGGGGACAATAGCCACAGTCTTCCGGACAGCCGCCTGTCTTGATGCTGAGCAACGTACAGGCTTGGACTTCATCAGGCCGGTGGTAGGTTCGGTGAGCCGTCTGGGCGGTAAAGATCAATTCCGGCAGAGGTAGAGTGTAAATGGATCCAATCTCTTTCAGAGTCCAATCGAAGCGAAGCTCGCTAGTCATGATTGCAACCATTCATTGTTTTCTCCCATCGATATTTCATTTTCAATCAACATCTTATTT
>QHZQ01000585.1 GCA_003224725.1 Acidobacteriota bacterium
ACTACGCGGAGGCCCATTACAACCTGGGGTTGGCACTTCTTCAGGCGGGAAAACAAGAGGAATCTCACATCGAGATGGAAAAGGCTTATCAATTGGCGCCCCATCTCAAGCGCCCTTCCTCCACTCAACCGTAGATGGCTCAGTATCGTTTGGCGAAGATACTAGAAGCCAACGCAGAGACGCAGCGTGGCCGGCGGCTGCAACCAAGAACCACAGAGACATGGAGGCACGAAGAAAAGGCCTGGACGCAGATAAACGCAGATGGACACGGATAAAAATACCGCTGGAACAAAGTAGTGGCGCTGCAAGCTGCTTTCCGGCATGATCTATTGGCGCGATAGACCGTTTTTTGAAACGGCACGGAAACTGCTTCGCTGCCCAGGTTCAGCGCGGCTTTGGAAAATGAGAAATGCCCTTGCATTTCATCCCTGTTGGTGTGGCACCTGGCACCCAACACCTAAAACCTGTTCTGTATGCCCTGGTGGTCTCGGTTCAATTTTTCGTTGCGGCCTGTGGCTCCGCGGTTTGAGATTTTATCCGCGTTCATCTGCGTTCATCTGCGGCCTAATCCTTTTTGGGTGTGGCCTGTGGCGAGGTAATGCTTACATGTCTCTAAAACGCGTTCGGGTTGCTGCCGTTATCGCGGGGATCCTGCTGATGATCACGATGCCTCGGCTGACTGCTCAGCAACCCTGTCAGGTAGTTTTTCCCACCGATAGCCTTTCGATTCCTTATATGAGATCAGACACCGAGCTCAACACCGATCCTCATTCCAGAATCTGGGCAAAGACCGCCTCGGCCTGGGTTTCAAAAGACTGCACCCGAACCTTGGGATATCCGGACCTCAAGACCGAGGTGAAAGGCTTCTGGACCGACCTGCATCTTTATTTGCTCTTCATCTGTCCTTATCGCACCCTGAATTTGTTTTTACCTTCTCAAAGCGGCAGAGATCGAGACAAGCTTTGGGACAAGGATGTCGTCGAGATGTTTTTGGGAGACGATTGGAAAAACATCCGTCATTACCGTGAATTCGAGATTGCACCCACAGGGGACTGGGTCGATCTGGCCATCGATCTCAACAAAGAAAGCTATGGCCAGACCTGGAACTCTGGCTGGCAAACCCAAGCCCGCATCGACGAGAAGGCTCATCTCTGGTATGCTGCCGCTAAAATCCCGTTAAAATCGGTCAGCAGCTCCGCAGTAAAGCCAGGCACTCGCTGGCGAATGAATCTGTATCGAATCGATGGTGCAGGACCAGACACTCAGCGTCGCTTTCTTTGCTGGCAACCCACTTGTGTTGTCAACCACGATCCCAACCATGTCCCCGAAGCGTTCGGTACCCTCGTGTTTGCCGGAAAGCCCTAGTGGGACGCAATAGCTGTAGCTGTAGGATGCGTTAGCTGTTTTCAGCGCAACGCATCAATAGCCTAATCAAGTAAGCACACGAACACGAGTACGAGCATCAATGGAAATGAAAGACTGTCCGCATTTCTGAAATGGCAGACGAAGTATGGATGCGTTACGCCGGAAAAACGGCTAACGCATCCTACACAAGGCCAAAAGCCGAGCAAGAGCACGATGATGATTTCTCCAATGATCGGCCTGGAAACGAAACGCATTCGTGAGCGTATTTATGAAATCGAGATCGTAGGATGCGTTAGCGGCATTCAGGCGTAACGCATCGATTGCTCTTAGACAAGGAACACAAGGAGACGAACAATGCGAACGGCTGGAATGCTATTGGGTTTAGTGATGGCTCTCGCCATTGGTTACTTTGTGTATAAAGCGGAATTGACACCGGGGACTGCTGTTGACACCACACCCCGGCAACAGATTGACGTAGTGGGTGTGAAAAACGATTTGCTCTCGATAGCCCAGTCTGAGAGGCTTTACCTGGCTGCTAACGGCAGTTACGCTACTCTCGATCAGCTTCAGCAGGATGGTTCGCTCACCTTTTCGGGAACCAACCGTCGAGGGTATAACTTTGTCGCTGAAGTCCAGGATGCTGAACATTTCAAAATTACAGCCACACCGGCGGATGCATCGAGGGCGAGTTGGCCCAAGCTGTCTATCGATGAGACGATGCAAATCGCGCAGTGGTAATGCCTAAGCCTGACTCCAACAATCCGGTCGTTCTGACTATTGATGTAGGCAGTTCCTCCGTACGCGCCATCCTTTTCGACCAGCAAACCAACCCCATACCCGGAATTGAAACGCATCACAGCTACGAATTTCAAACCACTGCCGATGGAGGCGTGGAAATTGATGCCGACACCCTCTTGGGCTGGGTGACCACGGTCATAGACGGAGTGCTGGCCAGAGCCGGGGAAGTTTCCCGCGTCAAGAAAAGGAACCCAGGGATTTGTTCAAGAATCGCAGGGGTAGCGGTTTCCACCTTTTGGCATAATCTGGTGGGAGTGGGATCTCATGACCAGGCAATCACTCCCGTTTACTCCTGGGCTGACACGCGCAGCGCGGCCGCAGTCGAAGAGCTAAAGAAAAAATTGAATGAACAGGACGTTCATGCGCGCACGGGCTGCATGCTCCACCCCAGCTATCTTCCCGCCAAGCTATTTTGGCTGCAACAGACACGCCCGAAGATATTCCGAAAAGTCAAGCGTTGGATGTCTTTCGGCGAATATCTGTATCTCAAGCTTTTTGGCCGGACGATTTGCAGTATCTCCATGGCTTCCGGGACCGGGCTATTCGATCAAAACCAGTGTCGGTGGGATTCAGAGTTAATTGATGCTTTATCCATCAACACAGATCAACTCTCTTGCCTGGGAGA
>QHZQ01000586.1 GCA_003224725.1 Acidobacteriota bacterium
GTTCCCTTGATTCCTCATCACGATCATGCCCTAATCTCCACAGGGCCGCCAAGCTACTTGTGACCTCGATCGCAGAATCAAAGCCAAAGCCGATGAGGGCAATGCTGCCTGCCAAAAATCCAGCCACAAGCGCAATGACGAACTCGATAGAGTTCCAAGCGACGGTCAAGTATTGGAGCCTTCGACCCCTTGTAATAAACCGCGTTCTATTTTGGGCGGGTGCGAGGATCGTGAGGGCTTCGGGTCTAGTCGTCATAAACTTTGGTTTTTGAGCCTAAAGAAGGCTAGACCTAACCTCTGCGAGAAGCAACACGGCGGTTTCGAGCATCCGAGGAGATTTGGGGAGTACCGGACGCCTCAGTTTTGCTGGCTGCAGGATTTCCGTCGAGATTTGCGCTCCCCTCTCCTCCCCGTTATAGTGGAAACGGCAGGGCTTGAAGCGGATTCGCCGAAGGAGCACAAGCCAGCCTAGTCATGCCGTGAAGGAAGGCTGGAACTGACTAACGCCACGGTTACAAACCGTGGCCGCGAGAAGTCCAGACGATTTCAGCACGGCAGGGCCAAGGCGGGCAGCTCCGGAGGCGCTGAAGTAACGAGCCCTGCCGCTTCATTAATGGGGGAAGAAAAGGTTCCTGGAAACTTTTCCGCCTCGGGTCCCCTAACGCGGCTTGAACGTGCGACACGCGGTTTAGGAAAGCGTTGTCACGACCCTACTCCAGCCTACTCAGGCTCATTCAGGCCAAGTCTAGCCAAGAGTTAAGGGAAAAGCGAACTTTGGCTGGAGTAGGCTGGAATGAGCTGGAGTGAAGTGGACTTGAGCACAAAATGAGCACGCGCATTGGGTGCGCGCGAGTTTTGCCCCTTGCACTACTCTTTCTCCCAACGCAGTCTTTCGAGATCTTTCCGTTCAGGGTAGTCAGGATTGAGTTGTCGAGCCTGGTTATAGTCCCTGTATGCGTCGAGATGGTTCCCAAGCTTCTCATAAAGCCGACTGCTCTCGTAGTAGGCCTGAGCAGAATCAGGGTCGATGCTCTTCGCCATGGAGTAGTCTTGAAGCGCACTATCTGTATCCCCTCGATCAATGTGGAGAGCAGCTCGATTGACATAAAGTTCCGCTGAGTCCGGTTCCAAGCGAAGAGCTTCGTTGTAATCACTTAACGCTCCATCGAGTTGTTTTAGTTTCACTTTGACGTCGGCGCGTTCAGTGTACAGCCTTGAAGGCGCGGAAGTGATCGAAGATCCGATAGCTGCATCGTAATCTTGAAGGGATCCCTGAAAGTCCCCGAGATTCTTCTTAGCAAGAGCACTGACCGCATAAACTCTCGGAAGCAACGGACCAAGGGAGGCAATCCTTCTGAGGTCATCAAGAGCTGCTTCGTACTTCCCCAGTTTCACCCGGGCGATGCCTCTACCGGTTCGTGCTCCTCTATGGTCCGGGTCATTCGCTAGGACTTCCTCAGCTGCCTCGATGGTCGCAGGTGGATATTGCAGTAACTCATCTACAATTTGTTCCGCCAGTGAAAGATAGAGTCCCTCCAACACGTGGGCGAACATTTCAGCATTGTTCGCCCCCCATTCTGTGAATTTTATTGCCTCGCTGGCTTTTAAAAAACTTCGTTCATCTAGAAAAGACCCATCCGCTCCTCGCATAAGTTCAGTCTTGACTCTAACGAACAGCTGTAGCGGAGGATTCACGGACCTTTCATCCCCCATTAACCCTATTTCCGAGACTCTGATGCGGAGAAGACTGTTGTAACCCGCAGAAGGGAACGGACCTACACTATCGACCGGACCTGCCTCATATGGGGTCTCTTGCGCAACAACCCACAGCACCTTGTCTCGCATATTTTCCTGTATCTTGAGCCGCACCAGTACCTGGTGTACCGCCTGTTCTGACGATTCAACGGAACGTTTATTCTCGGCGGCAAAGCCTCCGATCACAGCCCCCGTTGCCCCACCTATCGGAGGCCCCAAAACTCGGAAGACTAAGGCTTGGATCAAAGCAAACAGGTTTGCTTGTCCGCAGCCTCTTTGTCCGCTCGGTTTACAAAGGTCAGTGCCCGCTGCTAGCTTCAAATAGTCCTGCGTGACTTCGCTTCCAATCTGTGCTCCATGAGTAGCACCCTCTATCATTCCGTGGAGGGCTCCTTTTGCCGGCACCCGGACATATAGTTCGGGGTCCATTTGGGCTGCAACAATGCCGATCTTGCCCAAAGGAATTTTCACAGGTTCACCTGCAATCGGCTGGGTTAGTCTAGGCTTGTGTAGATTACAGCCGATGGACGTGATGAGAGCCAAACAAACCATGGAATTGCTGAGGCAAGTTCGCAACTTAAGGGCCATCAGTATTAACCTCATGAATCAGGCCCAACCATTCGAAACGCTCATATATTTTAGACGGGAAAAGGGGGACAGGCAACTCTTCCGGTGATGCTTGGAAATGCGGCCAGCCCCCTCGTCAGGCCGCCAATCAAGATAGGCTGCTCAAAACGGCCTTGCAGCAACGCTGTAACGAGCGAAGCGAGAAAGACGACAGGTCTATCAGCGACCTGTCGTCTTTTCACATTTCTCTCTTTTGGCTCTGCTGGAAGGGAAGGACACGAAGTTTTTCGACATGGCGGGACTCATGAGAGGGGTGGCCAGGCTGATCCCCTATTGCGCGCGTCCGGCGAGCACACTATCCACCCCTGCCCGGAACGATCATTCTTGTGTGCGCGAC
>QHZQ01000573.1 GCA_003224725.1 Acidobacteriota bacterium
TACGCCGAAACGACCAAGCGGCCTGCAGTGGAACTCCCGTGGGGCGTGATGATCCGAAACTGGTGGGCTCCCAAAGCCATCCAGGAGTCAGACCTGATTTCCACCGTCGCTTGAACTTTGGCCGGCTCGTCGAAGTAAGGCCGGCTTGACCGGACGACCTTCGGCTCAAGAGCCACTCTTGACTGCGGCACCTCGGAGACCGACAAGATCTTGCCGGTTAGACCTGGTTCAGAAAACACCATTCCCGTGGCACCCGCCAGGTCGGTTCCTTCGATCACAAATGTTCCTGTCGTGCCTCGCTGGATGCCGGCCGGAGTCGTAAAAGTCACCGTCGGCGGGGTGGTCTGCGCAGAAACACCTTGGGGCCACGCCACCATCAAGATTCCGATAAAAGACGCCAAGAATATCCGACCTCTCATTTTGCTAACCTCCCACGCTTCAGAAGCACGTATTCAGTCTGCATGGCTCACAGACTAAAGTTTGTGCATCCGCCTATTTATTCTTATTTTTCCAACTCCGCTCTCATTGCGGCTGCTGGTTCCAATAGTTCTCCTACCAGGGTGTAATTGGTAGTTTCATAAACGGAAAGCGATCCGTCGTAGCGACCCAGCACCAGCTTTTTCCCGTCGGGCGAAAAGCCCAGCGCCAATACCCAGTCATGCTGGTTTGGCATGACCCGAGCTTGTTCCATGGTTTGCGTGTTCCACACCTTGACTGATTTATCCCAACTCGATGTGACCAGCCAGTTTCCGTCGGGCGAATAGGCCAGGCGCAAAACCGGCTCTTCGTGCGCAATCACCGTGTGCACCTCCAACGGCTCGGAGCCAGAGATGTCCCATACGTGAATAGTCTTGTCAAAGCCACTGGCAGCTACCCATTTCCCCGAGGGGTGAAACGCGATGGTGTTAACGCCTTCAGTCGAACTTCCCAAAGTATAGATTCTCTTGCCACTGGATATGTCCCAAAGCTTGACCGTACGGTCGGCTCCACCCGAGGCTAACCATTTGCCGTCGGGAGAGAAGACCAGGTCAAACACTGCATCGGTGTGCTCCTTCAAGGGCTTGATCTCTTTGCCAGTCATTGGATCCCACAGGTAAATCATGTGATCATAGCTGGTGGAAGCCAGGACCTTGCCGTTTGGGGAGAAGGCAATGGCATAGACACAATCCTTGTGTGCCCGAATCGTTCGGGTTGCCGGCTTGGTCCAGAAATCAGGGCCGGTGTCCCAGATCTTGACTTCACCCTCTTGTCCCGGACGGCCAGCTCCAGTCGCAAAATATTTGCCATCGCGTGAAAAGGCTACTGAGCGGACCACCTCAGTAATTCCGGTCACTTTGCCCACTTTACGGCCAGACGCTTCGAAGAATACCACCTCGCCGTATCCACCGGCCGCGATCGTGGAACCGTCAGCTGAGAAAGCGAGCGCACCTATCTCAGGCGAGAGGTTAGCTGCTGGCTTGATCTTGGGAATTTCAGGTTCGTGGAGTGTTTCGATCGTCAGCGAATCCTGATCCAGCTTGGCTCCCTGGTTAATCCATAATCGTATGGTTGTTATCTCCTGTTCTTCCAGTTGGCCACCCATGGGCATTCGCGGCTGAATGCTCCCTTCCAGCATCTTTACCATTCTGCTCTCGTCTGCATTGCCCGGGATGACCGCTTTGCCGTGGCTCCCCCCTTTCAACAGGCTCTCAGAATCCGTCAGAATGAAGCCGCCCATGTTGGCTGTTTTGGAATGGCAGCCGGCGCACTTCGCTTGAAATATCGGAGCTACCTGCTTACCAAAGCTTACCTGCATTCCCTGGTTAAGAGTGTGATAGTTCTTGGTGGCCTCGGTGGTGTTTTGGGCTTGGGGCGTAACGCAAAACACAAGACTCACCACCAAGACACAAAGAACACAAAGAAAACTTCTCAAACCAAGGCGCGAACAAAAGGATACATTGAGTCGAGCGATCCCCTCACCCGGCCTTCGGCCACCCTCTCCCTCAGGGAGAGGGGCTGGGGGTGAGGGGTTTGCATTTCTAAGGCCTTCAATAACCATATGAATGCAACTTGGTATCAAACCTTGGGAAGATGTTAGGAGAAAATGAGCGTTCGGATTTTTATTCTTCCTTGAAAGTTTTTCAGAATTTCGCATGAGCATTTTCTCTAAGAGATTCTTTGTGCCTTTGTGGTTTGTTTTTTGGGAGGGTCCGTTCGGCCCAGCCTTCAATGATTAAATAAAAACTCCTTGCCGGTTAGCACCGCCCAGGCAAAATCTTGCAAGACTTCACGTCGAGCCTCGGGCTTGCCACCGCGCTCAGCTTCTTCAATGCTTCTCAATACCTCGGTGCGCTCGCTCTCGGTAGGATAGCGGCAAAATGCCGACAAATATAAGCGCTCAATCACAGTCTGGTCAGGTGCATTCTCTTTGATCGCCTTGTCGAAAAAACTGCCTTCAGCGGCTATTTTTTTGTTGATGGTGTCACCATTGATGATATGCAAGGCTTGCCGGAGGCTGGGCTGGGGATCACGCTCGCACTCACAGGTCGACATCCGCACAGGTCTGCCGAAGGCATCCAGGAAATAGGATTCGACTGCCGTATCCGGCAATTGCAGGGCACGGATTCCAACGGGATAATCCTCGAATTTCGTCGGAACCTCTGTGACCTGCGACAGCGCATCCAGAATCACCTCGGCAGGCAACCGTTTCGTCAGGTAATGAGAATAGTAACGGTCGTCATTAACGTTGGTGGGGTTGGTCTTCCAGGAACGCTGGTAGGCAGCGGAATTCATGATCACTTGAGCCAGGTGCTTGATGTCGTAACCGTGTTGAACGAAATCCGAAACTAATGCTTGCATGAGCGGCTCGTTCGAGGCGGGATTGGTCGAACGAATGTCGTCTACCGGGTCCACCAAACCCCTGCCCATAAAGTTCGCC
>QHZQ01000574.1:0-500 GCA_003224725.1 Acidobacteriota bacterium
AAATGGTAGACCGTGGGCTTTTGTTCCAAGAAGCGATTGCAGAGTTTGAAAAGAAATTCATTTCTAAGGTGCTGGAAAAAAACCGGGGCAACCAAACTAAGGCGGCCAAGGCCTTGGGAATCCATCGCAATACCCTGAAAAATAAGATAGCTTCCTATAATCCTTCCAAGAGAGAAATTCCTCGCCGACCACGACAAACCCAGAAAACACCCAGAAGGCACCTGAGGGAAAGACCGTTGCCTCAGATAAGGAGGATTGGAGTTCGTTGATCGACCCTTAAACGGTTAGCTAGTTTCTGTCGCCTTATTCCCTGCTCCGCCAGTCGGTGTCAGATGATAGCTCGGGTGGAACGAGCGCTCCGTCGCGCGTTCCACAAGCGTGCGCAGGAGTGCCCGCTCCACCTGGACCGTTTCGCGACCCCACCTCCGCCTGGCAAAAAGTCCGCTGGCGCGCCGGGGTTAGGCCATGACGCTTGCCATTGGTGCTGAGCGCAACAGGGA
>QHZQ01000574.1:530-4843 GCA_003224725.1 Acidobacteriota bacterium
ATTTCGCGTCAATCATTCGTAGCGGAGTGTGATTAGCGGGTCCACTCGTGCAGCGCTGCGAGCGGGCAAAAAGGAGGCTATCAACCCGACTGCGAGAATGAGGGCCGTGACTACTGCAAACGTCCAGGGGTCGGTGACGGAAACGCCCCAGATCTCGCTTGCCAAAAAGCGCGTCAAGCCCAAGCTCGCGAAAACACCGATTACGATGCCACCCGCGATCAGACCCAAAGCTCTCTTGAGTACCATCCTCAGGACATCGCCGTGCTGTGCACCAAGTGCCATGCGGATGCCGATCTCGTGTCTTTGCAGATACACCGTATAGGCCATCACGCTGAATACGCCGATCACGACCAGTAACAGTCCGATTCCCGCAAACGTTCCCAGCGTAAACAGTCCGAACTGTGGCTGTGCGTACGAGGTCCGTTTCAAAAAACTCTCAAGTGTTTCGACGTTGATCAATGCGACATTGGGGTCTATGGCCAAGATCTCGCGACGAATCGTCGGCAACAAGGAGAGCGGGTCCACAGCCGTCTTCACCAGAATGCTCCGATTTCCCGCTTCCACAGAGGGGTAGGGAATATACGCCTCCGGCTTCACCGGATCCCGCAAGCCGCTGTTCTTGACGTCGCCAACGATGCCGACGATTTCGAAGTAAGCGTTGTGCGGATAGCCCGGCAGGGGATCGAAACTGCTGAACTTGATTCTCTGCCCGATCGGATCTTCCCCGCTGAAGTAACTTCGGGCTGTCGATTGATTGATCAGTGCCACACGCCGTGCCGAATCCATGTCGCCTTCCGAGAATAGCCTCCCGCGCTTCAGAGGGATGTTAAGTGTTTGGAAATATCCCTCACTGCACAGCTCGAACTGCACGTACGACGCTTCAGGGTAGGTCTTTCCGGGGACATCGAGTAAGCTAAATGGTTTGGCAAGCGGCGGGGCGGCACAGCAATGCACACCGGCGGTGAGGACTCCCGGAATTGCCGTGACACGCCCGAGAATTTTCTGGAAGAACAGCTTTTTCTGTTCCGCCGTATCGTAACGGCCAGGAGGGGACGTTACTCGCAGGTCCAGGACGTTGACCGCATTGAAGCCTGGTTCGACGTGGTGGAGTGCAATGAGGCTGCGAATCATCAGTCCCGAGCCGATCAGCAGCACAATCGAGAATGCCACCTCCGCCATCACCAACCCGGCACGAAAGCGACCGTGCCGCAAGCCTCCATTCACGCCCTTACCGCTGCCTATCAGCCGCGTGTGCAAGTCCCCACCCACAGCCTGGACCGCGGGCACCAAACCGCAGAGCAGTGTGGTCAGGAAGGTCAGGCCCAGTGCAAAAAGCAACGCCGCCCGATTCAATGTGATGACGATGGCGATGACTTCTTTGAGTCCGAAATTTGCAAGCACACATCCGGTAATGCAACCTCCCATCGCCAGTAGAAAACTCTCCACCAAAAGTTGGCTGATCAAGCGGCCTCGCCCTGCGCCCAGCGCTGCTCGGACAGCAATCTCCCTCTCGCGGACCGTCGCCCGAGCCAGCAGAAGGTTGGCAACGTTGCTACAGGCGATCAAGAGCAACATGGTGACCGCTGCCGTCAAGGCAAAGAGCATAGCCCGGAATGGGCCAACTGCACTATCCGTGAGAGACTTGGTCAGAATCGTGAATGGTTCTGGATTCCCGCCTGGGTGCCTTTTGACGAAACGTTGCGCGATCACGTCGAGATCCGCCGCCGCAGCTCGCAAGCTGATTCCTTTCTTGAGACGTCCCAAGACTCCGAAATGCGCAGGAATATTGTTGGCGCCAATGAGGGCGGTATCGCGGCTCAGATTCAGCGGAATCCAAATGTCGACGTCGAAAAATAGGAAGCGTTTGGGCATGATGGCGACCAGCGTCCTGGGTTGACTGTTCAAAGTGAATACCGCTCCTACCATCTTCGGATCCCGGTTGAACTGCTTCTCCCACATTCGGTAGCTCATTACGAAAACCGGTGGAGCACTGGGATTGCCGTCTGCCGGCCCGATGGGACGACCCAGGAGCGGCTTGACGCCGAGGAAATCAAAGGCGTTCGGGGTCACCCATCCGCCGACAACCCATTGGGTCGCTTCGCGACCGTTGTAGAAAACCTCCAAAGCGCCGAATCCAATCATGTCTTCGAACGAATGGTTTTGCTCTTTGAAGTCGACCACTTCCTCAGGTTCCAGCCACGGGAGGTCCAGGGCTCCACTTAGAAAGTGTTCGTAAACCGTCGTCAAGCGGTCG
This sequence comes from Acidobacteriota bacterium, assembly GCA_003224725.1. Lineage (GTDB taxonomy): Bacteria > Acidobacteriota > Terriglobia > Versatilivoradales > Versatilivoraceae > QHZQ01. The sequence continues at coordinate 2,785 of QHZQ01000574.1, forward strand.
GCATCTTTGTAGGGAAAGGGCCTGAGGAGAACGCCATCGATAACACTGAAGATTACTGTGGTCGCGCCGATGCCGAGCGCTAATGCGACAATGGCGCTGAGAGTGAAGCGGCGGTCTTTCCTCAAACTCCGTAGCGCGAATCGAATGTCACGGAGACAGTTCTCCATATAATTCTCCCAATGGCGTCCGGCATTTGGGTCAAACTCGGTTCTCCCCTTTTCTTCCCAGCCGTCTTTGGCCTAACGACTCCAGCGTAACCCGCCGCCCATTGTGTGGGCGGTCGGGTTGCCGCTGCAGTTAGACGGTGCTTGTGCTTCGCTCCCAGTACGAATGAACTTTGTGCACTTCTCGAATCCAGCATGCCAGGACGTCGGTCACATCCTTGCCGAGCGACTCGGCTAGTTCGAAGAATCCTGGACCCGGCTGCATATCGCCTTGCCGACGGACCACCAGCGCGGTTATCATCCCGTGACCTGCTGCGTCCTCCTCGCGGGAAAGCTCGCCGAGAAAATGGAAGAAACGAGTGTCGTGTGGCTCGAAACGAATGGATTGAATCTGATTCGCCAATTCAGAATAGGGCATCATTCCCTGGACTCTGGCGCGATCAGCGAGTGCAACCTTCGCTTCCCGCTTTGCCGCCTCCCAGGCGGTTACTGGGTAACCGAATGTATTTGCCACCATTGCCTTTCTTCCGTCACTTCACTTGACAACAACTTCGAACCCGAGGTTCTCGAGTCAGGGCCCCTGAGCTTCAGCACGGACTTCTCCGGCGGGAGCTTGATCGAAGCGCCGGCAGAGTTCGGCCACCCTGGGAGCTTGTCGACCTGCAGCTTGCCCTGGTTGGGCAGGATGGAGTTGCACAGGACGCGGACCTCGTTCAACGGATTGCCGTCCTTACCCTCGATGCCCGTGAGCCGGTGCAGGAACATGTGGTCCAGGAGGAGGACTTGGTCGTTGAAGAAGCGTACCTCGAACTCCTTGGATGGCGTCTTGCCGACCTGCTTTCGGTACGCACGCAGGTCAGCGTCGACCCTCGCGCGGCAAGCGTCGATGTAGTCTTGGGTGTAGGTCTTCATTCCAAGCATGGGCTCGTTCACTCCTGTCTGCCGTGGGCACCGCAGAGGCGGTATCTCCCCGACGGGTTGACTCTATAGCACCGCTAGGTTCTTGGGCCCGCCACAGGGTTTGTAGAGGGCTTGGTGCAGCGCGTTGGTGGGTGCCGGTTACGTCGTCCTCGAGGGCAGAGACATCAACATGGGCACGGTCACCTGCGGCGTAGGTTTTACCGATGCCTAACGTTCCGGATCAGCGACCTCGCGCCAGTCACGCTCGGCATGGAGCCGAGACGCTACCGCGGGGTTCGCTGCATCCGGTTTCTTAGACCACTGTACCATATCTCATCAATTCCATCTGCAACGAGAACCAAAAGCTCCAACCGTGTCATCTGTGCGAAATGCCACTTCAGTCGCCGTGGCCTTCTTTTGATTGGGCTTTCATACGTCGGACCATCTCTTCTTGCGAAACGTCCTCGACGTGACAGGCAATCCACCAACTGTTGCCGCCGGGATCTTTCACACCCGCGCTCCGGTCGCCGTAGAACGTGGTCATGGGCTCGCGTAATGATGTGCCGCCTGCTTCCATGGCGCGCCGATAAGCAGCATCGGTGTCCTCGACGTACATGTGAAGCGCCGCCGGCATCGGTTCGCCGGGCGCGTCCGACACCTCAACCATCGAATCACCGATTCGGAGTGCTGCGTGCATAATCGCGCCGTCCGGACCTTTAAAACGCGCGCCGACTTCTACAGCTCCAAAAGCCTTTATCAGAAAATCCAGCACTTGAGCCGCCCCGTTCACGGCCAGATACGGGTTCACCGTTTGGAAGCCTTCCGGTCTGAATTGGATCTTTTTTGTCATGGGTCCTCCTGTCTGTTTCTGTTAAATGTAATAAGCGATTTGGTCTAACGCCTTCAGGGTGAGCCGCCGCTTCTCAGCGGTCGGATCGACCCTGTTGTTAGGCCGTTCCTTGGATTTACCGTGCCTTCACCTTGCGCGTTCGGAA
>QHZQ01000575.1:0-326 GCA_003224725.1 Acidobacteriota bacterium
AGCCTCAATCTCGGCCTGCGCTGGGATTACGAACCCGCCCCGGCTGAACGCTACAACCGGATGGTACGCACTTTTGCCTTCGACCAGCCTCATCCTTTGAGCCAGCAAATTCAGGGACTCAGCCTGAAAGGTGGCCTCGTTTACGCTAACGACGGCAACAAGCGTTTCTTCCCTGCCGACAGGAACAATTTTCAGCCTCGCATTGGCGCCGCCTTCAAGCTCAATGACAGGTCGGTCGTTCGAGGCGGGTACGCTCTTTATTTCCTCGGAGCCGACGAACGGGGCGAAACCTATGGCTACGGCCGGTCGACGCCCCTCGTTGCCAG
>QHZQ01000575.1:395-3372 GCA_003224725.1 Acidobacteriota bacterium
GAACAGCCAAGGCTTAAACACGAACCTGGGTTTGGGCATAAACATCGGCTACTTCGACCGGCCCTTACCCTATTCGCATCAGATCACGCTTGGACTGGAACGGCAACTGGGACGGAACTGGCTGGTTGAAGTTGCGTATGTAGGCAACAAGTCGAGGCGGCTGCCAGTCAGCGCGAACGTCAACGTGATTCCAGCCGGCGAACTCGGCAAGCCAGCTTCTTACTATACGGAAAAGGTTGCCAACCCGCTGGCGGGCCGAATTCCCGACAATGCTGCCAGAAACGGCGCCACTATTACTCGCGACATCCTACTGACGCCCTACCCGCATTTTGGCGTCATCAGTGTCAGTAGTATTCCCATCGGACGGCAGAACTATCACGCCATGCAGAGCAAGCTTACCAAGCGCTTCTCCGGCGGTATGTCTTTCCTGTTGAGCTACACGATCTCGAAGAACCTGGAAGAGGTAAGCTTCCTGAACAACCAGGACTTCAACTTGAGCGATCCTGATTCGTCAAAGCTGGAACGGCGGCTGTTCGAATTTGACGTCCCTCAAAAGCTGGCTGTCTTATGGACCTATGAGTTGCCCTTTGGCAAAGACAAACGTTTTGGCAGTGGAGTTAGTGGTCCCATGAACAAGGTCCTCGGCGGCTGGCAGATCAATGTGGACGCCACAACCCAGTCCGGGTTCCCTATCGATTTTCCAAACGCACCCAACCTCGAGGCTCGCAGCGCCAAACTCCCCGGCAGCGAAGTGGACTTGAAGCGAGCCTACCACACTTCCCTCTTCCCGCGGAGCGCTCCCAATCTCGCTTTCACCTACCGTAACTGGCCGACTCGATTCCCCGATGTTCGCCGATATCCACTCAAGAATGTGGATATTGGGTTGTATAAAAACACTCCGATATCGGAACGCGTGACATTCCAGTTTCGGGCTGAGTTTTTGAACGCCTTCAACCATCCATGGTTCTCCAACATGGACGCAAACTCGACCAATGTTACCAATGCCCGATTTGGCTGGTTTGTTCAGGAGGAAGGCAATCAGAACCGGCTAGTCGCGATGGTTGCGAAGTTTATCTGGTGACCCGGGAGGGCGAGTAATTTGGGAGGGCGAGGCTCCCGCCGAGCCTGAAATCGGGGGAGGGCGAGGCTCCCGCCGAGCCGCAATCCAGGGAGGGCGCGGCTCCCGCCGAGCCGTAAATCGGGAGGCCGAGGCTCCTGCCGAGCCTGCCTCCTCGGGTTGTAAGGTGGTGGTTATGGCAAAACAATCTGAATCGCGCCATGAGAAGGATCGAGCTTCAAAGACAGCGGCATTGGGGAAACGCGGCTCGGCAGGAGCCTCACCCTCCCCGTCGTCCCTTGCCCCAGACCAATTGCCTTTCCGGAAGTATCCCACACATGGCGTTAAAATCAGCAGCGAGGGGCCAACCATCGTCTTCCTGACTGCTTGTGCCAAGAACCGGGTCGCTTGGCTGGCCACGGACGAGGTTCACCTTCTATTACGCCAGGTTTGGACTGAGGCGACAGCCTGGTTAGTGGGTCACTACGTCATCATGCCCGACCACATTCACTTGTTTGCAGCTCCGGGGCATCCATTCGTTTCCTTCGATAATTGGGTTCAGTATTGGAAGTCGCAGTTCAGCAAAAGAAGCCCGCCTGCTCCAGCGCATCGTTGGGAGACAGATCATTGGGATACTCGATTACGTAATGCGGAGAGCTACCGAACCAAGTGGGAGTACGTCAGGAACAATCCCGTCCGCCATGGTTTGGTAGAGAGGGCTGAGGATTGGCCGTACCAAGGCTCGATTTACGATTTGCCTTGGTAAAACTTGACCGCGGCTCGGCAGGAGCCTCGCCCTCCCGGCACTCACCTGCCACGGAGGATCCATTGGAAAGGTGCGGCTCGGCGGGAGCCTCGCCCTCCCGGTGCTCGCCTGCCACGGAAGATCATTGGAAAAGACGCGGCTCGGCAGGAGCCTCGCCCTCCCGGCATTACTCTTCGGTAGTTGCCCGCCAGATTCTGACGCCATCGAAACCGGCAGCAGCCAGATGCAGGTTATCAGGCGAAAACAGGATCGTCTGCTCAAGCCGGATGTCCGGCTTGAGGGACAGAAGATCGATTCCAGTTTCAAGTTCCCAGATTTTCAAATCGTGGTCGCTGGTGCTGGCGAGCCGCTTTCCATCAGGGGAAACCGCCAGGCGCGAAACATAGGGGAGTTGTCGCTTATAAGTCAACACAGACTGGCCCGTTAACAGGTTCCAAACTTTGATCAGGCCGTCCGCCCCGGCGCTGACCATGTGCGTGGTACCTACGAAGCCAAGTGCATTGACGGCACCCTCATGAGCCCGCAGGATGCGAAGGTCCTTTCCCCCGAGCGTCCACAGGCGCAGGAGACCGTCCTGGCTGCCGGTCGCCAGTCTTTGGCCATCGGGCGAGAACGCAAGGCCGGTCACGACCACGTCAAAGTTTTGCCCGTCGGGGAAGAAAACGACCGATGGCACCCGCTCGTCATGCAGAAGACTCGCAACGAGCTTGTCCGATCCAAGGTCCCATACTTGGGCTATGGGGTGATCACCTCGAATCGCCAGGAGGCGGCTGTCGGGAGAAAACTGTGCGGACATGACCCTGTGAAAATTCGTGGTCAACTGCCGGAGGGGTTCTCCTCCCGGAGGAAATGAGTACAGCAGGACAACGCCGTCGGTAATCCCAATCGCCAATTGCTTGCCGTTGGGCGAAACCTCCGCAAACCGGCCGCGCACCGAAAGATGCCCAATGAGACGGCCAGTCGCTGCCTCCCAGAAGCGCACGCCGCCCGCCCGGCTGGCGGTGAGAAGCGTCCTGCCGTCTGGAGAAAGTGAGATTTGCTCAATGCGGTCCGTCAACCCGGAAAGAGTCTGAAGGGCGCAGGCCTGGTCTAAGTCCCACTCCCGCAGCGTGTGCTCCCGACCACTGGCCATCAGAGCTTTTCCTGAGGGAGAA
>QHZQ01000576.1 GCA_003224725.1 Acidobacteriota bacterium
ACTCTTTCGGTAATCAAGGCGGATGTCGGTTCACTCGGGGGCCATACCAAACCCTCGGAGAAGATGCTTAGCACCGTAAGGTCGCGGTTGCGGCTAAGTGTGAAGAATGGTGATCTCCACGATGGTCTGGTCACGCACACCGGTGACGATATTGTCCTCATCATGAGCCACGAGCACGGAGTGGGGGCCAGTGCAGTCCATGGTTTTGCCTGGGATTGCTTCCTGGCAGCCACAGAGGAAGCCCGGCTCAATGGTCTCTACGGCGCCGGACAAGATCTGCTAGTCGATGCTCCTGCAGGAAACGTGCGTGGCGCAGGACCAGGCGTCGCCGAGATCGAGTTTGTGCGAGACCCCCAGAGCCAGCAACGGCCCGCAGAAGCCTTTCTGGTCTTTGCCGCTGACAAATGCAGTCCCGGAGTTTATAACTATCCCCTGTACACGGTGTTTTGTGATCCAATGCACAACGGCGGCTTGCTCCTCAACCCTAAAATGCGGGAGGGATTTACGTTTACCGTCATTGATATGGATTCGAAAGAAGACGATCGACTCATCAAGCTTGAGGTGCCCGAGCGCATATGGGACGTGGCGGTTCTTCTGCAGAATCCCGATCGCTTCGCAGTTGAGGCAATTCATTCGCGCTACGCCCCTCAAGAGCATATTGTGTCTGTCTCAGCCACGCGACTTCACAACATTGCCGGCAAGTACACCGGCAAGGATGATCCGGTGGCTATTGTCCGGACTCAAGGGATGTTCCCTGCGCCAGAAGAAGTAACAGAACCGTTCATGCTCGGTCACTTTGTTACCGGCGATTGCCGGGGTTCTCACGTCATGCCTCTCATGCCTGTTGCCGTCAATACGGCAGTCACCGGCCCTTACTGCTTGCCGATTGTCTCCTGTCTAGCTTTCTCGATGGACGCTCTCGGTAAGTTCAGCGAGGAATACGTGGATATGTTCGGTAACCCGGTCTGGGACGCAACGCGCCTGAAAGTGCAACAGAAAGCCGAAGAATGGCGCCGTCAAGGCTTCATCGGTCCAACGATGGCGTCGCATGCCGAACTTGCCTACACCGGCATCATTGAGGCACTTTCACAGCTTGAAAGAGAGTTTACGTTTAGCCAAGAGGAAAGCCGCATGAGAGAGCAATTTAAATGAGTTTTGTCTAAGTACATTGATCTTTCAGGATAATTCAAGTCCTGGGTAAGGAGAAAATGAGTTATGGATCGGCTAAAGGGTGGTAAAAAGTGGGTGTTGAGGGTTTTGCTGGGGTGGGTGTGCCTGGGCTCACTTGGTTGGGAGGACTTGCAGGGGCAGGCCTTTCGCGATACCTCGGCGACCGAGGTCTCCGTTCCGAGCGCCGCCGCGGATGTTTTGAAAAGGCCCCAAGACAGTTTGATCCTGGGGGTGAATGTTGATACCGTGTCGATTTTGGTCACCGCCCGAAGCAAAAAAGGGGATTACATCTCCAATCTGAAGGCCAATGATTTCTTGGTGCTGGAAGATGGCGATGAACAGCCCATCAGCTATTTCAAACAAGATACGGTCCCGGTCAATGTGGTGTTTCTGGTCGATGCCAGTTACAGTGTCAATGATGTGCTGCAAAATATCATTGACGCCGCCATTACCTTTGCCGGGCATCTGCGCAGCGGCGACAAATATTCCGCCGTGATCTTTGCCCATAAACCCATCAAGATCTTGGACTGGACCGACGATTTGAAGTCCTTTCAAAATATTTTGAGGAACGTCAAGACCTTCGGCAAGACCGCCCTCTATGATTCGATGGAGTATGTGATCGACACCATGTTCGACAAGGTGCAGGGCAAGAAAGCCATCATTATCTTGAGTGACGGGGTGGACAATTCCAGCAGCAAATCCCTGGCCCGGGTCATGCGCCTGGCCGCGGAACGCGAGGTGACGGTCTATCCCATCATTCATTCCTTCCCCCAGTCTCAGCATTTCCGAGAAATGGCCAAAAACAGTCGAGAAAAGCTGCAAAACGTCAGCAAGTATTTTTTATCTTATATTGATGCTCAGAACGAGTTTCTGGATCTGGTGGCCCGCAATGGCGGACGCATCATCTTCTCCACCGGCTATACCGATCTGAAGAATATCTACGATGTGCTGGTCGAGGAGCTGAAAAATCAGTAT
>QHZQ01000577.1 GCA_003224725.1 Acidobacteriota bacterium
TGGAAGCGCGAAATAGGTCTCCTCTCTTCCCGGACGGTGGTCAACGGCAAAGCCCCCATGGGCGGAGACCAGGACCTTTTTGGCTTCTTCGGGCAGACGCTCGGAGCTGTATAGCAGCTTGAACCGCATCTTGCCTTGACCGCTGATTCCCGGAGCCGGCGGCCCACCACTCGACGACGCTTGTGCTGTTACGGTCACCGCCGGGTGCGGTGCCTGATGTCCAAAGACCGAGGTCACCCGAGAACCCATTCCCAACAGGATGATAAAACCCCAGAACACCGAGTTGACTAGTCGCTGCATCGCAAAGTAGCCTCCTTTCTTGAATTGGATTACAACCGAACGAGAACCCACCACGGCGCGGGTCGGGCCTGACTTTTTCAACGCATTCCGATAAACAGCGCCTGAAGGGACGCAAGGCCGATTGCGCCCACGCCTTTTTACAGTCGCTTTGAAGTGAAGCTTCTGACTTACGTCGGCAAGAGTGTATTCGACATCCAAGTCGCAGTCAACCGGTACATGGACTTGATATGGTAGTTCAGACAGTGGGCAACAGAGCTGGGGACAGGCGACGGCCCAGCACGGAATCCTGGGAAGGCTAACCCTTGAGACAGGCGGTTTTTGCTGAGGACAGCGACCGGCTGCTTCATTCTATTGGGAGGCTGACCATGGATTACGGATGGCACAGATTTCCTCCTCCAAACTTATCAGCGTCATCCGCGCTATCCGCGGTTCCCCTTATTCAGGATGCCATTAAGCCGCGCATGTATTCTGCAGCCAGCAGAGCAAAAACCCGGTCCGACTCCTTGGCGAGCAAAGACCCTCCGTAGGATGCCTTAGCAGCTTTTTCGCGTAACGCATCTTCGAAAATGTGCGGATTCACAACGGGTACCTTAAAAAGACTGCCACCACTGGGTGTGCGGGTTTGCCAAGATGATCCTGCTGTATAGCTACAGACGGCAGGTTAATGCACTAAGATTCTGCTATTTTTTCCACAATAGCATCGCCGCGTTCGAAAGGTTCAGAGCGAAATTCGATGCCTAGTCCAGGGCCTTCCGGTGCAGTCACAAAACCGTTTTGGGGGACTGGAACATTTTTTATGAAGTAGGGATACTGAAAATTATAAAAGTGAAAACAGCTTTCCATAATAAAAAAATTCGTCAGCGCAGTGGCTGTGTGGATAGTAGAAAACCATAGAATGGGCCCTCCACAGGTATGAGGAGCCGTAGGGATGTAATAGGTATCAGCCATGTCCGATATTTTCTTGGCCTCCGAAATCCCTCCGCACCAGGTCAGGTCATACATCACAATATCCACCGCCTTTGCTTCCAGCATCTCCCGGAATTGATACCGAGTCGCCAGCCGCTCGCTGATACAGATGGGGATGGAGGTCTCCCTGGCCAGGGTGGCATAGGACTGCATATTATCCTGCAGCAAGACGTCTTCTAACCACATGATCTTGTACGGCTCGAGGGACCGGGCAATCCTTAGAGCACATGGCAGGTTCCACTGGCTGCTCAAGTCTAATGCAATATCCATCTCATTGCCCGCCGTATCGCGGATCCGCTTGATCCAATCGAGAGCGTTTTCCAGGTCAGCCGGTGAAATATACGTTCCTCCGGTCCTTTCCGCCACCTTTTCATACGGATAAATTTTTATGGCCTTGATCCCTCTATCCAAGAGCCACCTGACAATTTTCTCCGTGTCTGCTTCCATTTGCATTCCGTTAATGGTCCAGTAGCTCGTATAGGTGTTATACACCCTCAATTTCTGCTGGGCCTTTCCTCCTAGAAGGCGATAAACCGGTACACCGAGAGCTTTACCGAGTATATCCCACTGCGCGATGTTAATGGCGGTAAGGATGCGCATATCACTTCCGCCCCATCCATGAAACGCGATTTGCGCAAACACATCCCGCCAGGTGCCCTCGATGTCTCTCGGGTCTCTTCCGAGCATCTTGCCCATCCAACTTCGTTCCTCCAGATCCTTCAGCATTCCTATCTGCCCCTCAGTAAAAGGATAGGTTTCGCCAACCCCCATAATCCCGTTATTGGTATGAAGGCGCACCCACATCCAGACAACCCCGTGACCGTCAAGCTTCAAATCCGGCCTGAACCTCACGGCTTCAATCTTTGTAATTTTCATTGGCTCTGCGTTTTTGATGGCAGAAATAGTTTCGGACAGAACTGGTCCGGCGGTAGGCCTGGTACTTCCCACCACTGCTAAAGAACCAAGGCCTGCGGTCTTCAGAAAAATTCTCCTATCCTGATTCATGATTTTTGTCTCCTGTGAAATCCCCCTTAATAAAAGGGGGAAAGAAGCCGAAGGCTTCAGGGGGTTGTCCCGTGAGCCAGCGCGGTCAGACGCCAACAAGCCAACCCCCAAGGCCCAAGGGCCTTTGCCCCCTTTATTAAGGGGGAATCACTCATTTTCATGCGCTGTGGCGCCGCCCGTAGTTCCATGGACAACCGGTAGGAAAATCCCCCGATCAAAGGGGAGAAAACGCCGTGAACGCCCAGGGGTGTCTCGATCCTCTCCGGCACATCCCCCCGGACACATCCAGCTCGCGATCCCTCACGGCCTCGCTGTCCTCATTGAAAGAGAGAGTATTTTCATCTTTCGGGCCTCCATTGAAGATCGCATGGGCGGCTGCTGTACAACGGTTAGATTACACACCGAGACTGTAAAAGAAAAAGTGCCGACGGACCAAGAGGAATCTGGCCCATATTGGCACTTTCGGT
>QHZQ01000578.1:0-3175 GCA_003224725.1 Acidobacteriota bacterium
CAAGGGGGAGAAGACGCTGCAAGACTTGGAAGCTCGCCGGCAAGCTTTTATTCGGCTGGGGAAGGAAATACCCAATTTTGTTCTGATCGATGGCACGCAGCCACTCGAAGCGGTTTATGTCGAAGTGAACGAACATATTATCCGATTCTGTGAAAACCGCCATGGCAAAAGACGTCCGGAAACGAGCAAGCACAACCCTTGGGTGACGGAGAGGATAATTACTGAGGAGACCGCTATGCGCGGCACCGCCGCCAAAGACGAAAATTAAATTCCCCTCCCTGGAGGGGTGCTGTGAAAGAATCGTTGTCAGGCGCGATTCGGCCGCTTGCTTACGCGCGCGGTACTGATCAGCAGGCAGTTACTGTACCGCGACCGTGAGGGAGCGGCGAGATTCTCAAATTCTTTCACGCCCCCAGGGGTGCAGCGGTGGGCCAACCGAAACGACCCACCCTGAAGGCTGTGCCTTCTGGCCCTCCCAGGAGGGGATTTTTCAAGGGGGACACACCCATGAAACTTGTTCGCCACGAAATAGTCATACTGGACCGCCAGCGCGATGCCATCCGGCAGATTGAGCCGGACGTCAATAGCTTCATTCGAGCAGCCATTGATGAAAGGTTGATCAGGATGCAGACCGCTCAGAAGCTGGCAGAGCCGCAGGTTTTCGAAAAACCTAAGTTGAAGGTCATGAGTCAAAAACAATCTGGGTCCCAGCGTCCATATCTGCCTCATCCAGATCGACGTAAAGCAGTTCCAGATCGACGGAAAGCAATGGCGCCATGAGCCCAAAAACAATCTGGGGCCCAGCGTCCATAAAGCTGGTAAAAAACGGTGAGTAAAACTGTGTCACCGTTACTGATCAAAGGTAGTCGCCTCTGAAAAAGGGCGCTGTAAGAGCTTCCTAGCGAAAGGAGTCACTCGAATGCATATAACAGTTGTCGGCACCGGTTATGTCGGTTTGGTTTCGGGAGTGGGTTTTGCGGATTTTGGTCTCAATGTGACCTGTATCGACTGTGATGAACAAAAGATTCATGATCTCCGCCAAGGCAAGCTCCCCATTTACGAAATAGGCTTGGAGGAAATCTTTCGGCGCAATGTCAAAAACAACCGGCTGAATTTCTCAACCGACTTGAGATCAGCCGTGCAACGCTCTTTAGTGATCTTCATTGCGGTGGGCACCCCGGAAGGTCCTAATGGAGAACCCGACTTGTCACAAGTAGAAATGGTCGCCCGTTCTCTTGCCGAAGCCATGGATGATTACAAGGTGATCGTGACCAAGAGCACTGTGCCCATAGGTACCGGAAGGTGGATCCGGAAACTAATCGAAGAGACCCAGAAGAAAAAAGTCAAGTTTGATATTGTCTCCAACCCCGAATTCTTGCGGGAAGGCTCTGCCATCGAAGATTTCATGCGACCCAATCGGATTGTTATCGGAACCGAGAGCGAACAGGCGGCCGCCATTGTGAAAGATATCTATCGCCCGCTCTATCTTATCGAGACACCGTTTGTGATCACCAATCTCGAAACGGCCGAGCTGATCAAATATGCTGCCAACGCCTTTTTTGCGGCCAAAATTTCGTTCGTTAATGAAGTGGCTAACTTGTGTGAAAGGGTGGGGGCAGATATCCACCATGTCGCCCAGGCCATGGGGCTGGATAAACGGATTGGTCCCAAGTTCCTTCATCCGGGCCCGGGTTTCGGAGGATCCTGTTTTCCCAAAGACACCCTGGCCTTGGCGAAAATGGGCAAGAAGTTTGGAAGTCGATTGAGAATTGTGGAAGCGGTGGTTGAGGTCAACAGGGCTCAAAGGGATCTCTTGGTACAAAAGATTGAAACCGCTCTGGCAGGATTGGCAAAAAAACGGATTGGGGTTCTGGGGTTGTCCTTTAAACCCAATACGGACGATATTCGTGAATCTCCTGCCATTTCAATCTGCAAAAAAATGATTGAACGACAGGCTTTGATTCAAGCCTATGACCCTATTTCGATTCCGAACGCCAAAAAGGTTTTGAACGGTGATTGCGCCTCTTACTGCCAGGATGCCTACGAAGCCGCGACCAACGCGGATGCCCTATTGATTGCCACGGAGTGGAACGAGTTTCGCAATATCGATTTGTCGAAAGTCAAATCCCTGATGAAGAGGCCGATCATTTTTGATTCGAGAAACATCTTCGAACCCGACAAGATGGAGAGCTTGGGATTCAAATATTATGGAACGGGACGATAGATGAGGCGGTCGGGAGGGCGAGGCTCCCGCCGAGCCTTTATGGGGCAGGGACTTACCGGGGCGATGGCTCGCCCGATCAGCCTGCTTACCCTGGGGCTCGGGCTGTTACTATGCTTCTGGCATCCTTCCGGATTGGACAGGCAGCTCCTGGCGCAATCCGGTTCTGTCCGCTTCGCCGTGATCGGCGATTATGGTTCGGTTGGCAAGCCTGAAGAAGACGTTGCCAAACTTGTCAAAAGCTGGAACCCGGCTTTCATCATCACCACCGGTGACAACAATTATCCAAGTGGCGCGGCTTCGACGATTGATCGGAATATCGGCCAATATTATCATAACTTCATTTTCCCCTACATCGGTAAATACGGAGCAGGTGCCTCGGTGAGTCGATTTCTCCCAGTGTTAGGCAACCACGACTGGTATACCTGGATTACTTCGTCTTGCCCGGTAACGAACGCTATTATGATTTCACCTCGGGCCCTGTCCAGTTCTTTGCCATTGACAGCGACAGCCACGAACCGGATGGAAATTCGAGCTCCTCGATTCAAGCCATTTGGCTGGAAAGCTTCCTATCGGCTTCAAGCGCCACCTGGAAGCTCGTCTATCTGCACCATCCTCCTTACTCTTCAGGACAAGTAGGGAGCAACTCCACACTGCAGTGGCCTTACCAGGCATGGGGTGCTACTGCCGTCTTGGCAGGCCATGATCATGACTATGAGCGTATTATCAAAAACGGCTTTCCATACTTCGTGAACGGTTTGGGTGGAGAAAGCATCTTCTCATTTCGGACGGCCGTGTCGGGCAGTCAAGTGCGTTACAGCGGCGACTACGGCGCCATGCTGGTCGACGCTAGTGATACGTCTATTACCTTCAAATTCATTAATCGAAAGGGCGCCGTCATTGACACTTACACAATCAACGCAGCGCCAACGACCGACGGAACCCCGCCGGCTG
>QHZQ01000578.1:3219-4051 GCA_003224725.1 Acidobacteriota bacterium
AGCCAGTGCCAGCGACAACGTGGGCGTGGTCGGAGTGCAGTTCAAGCTGGATACTGCTAACCTCGGCAGCGAGGATACCGCCACACCCTATAGCCTAAGCTGGAACACCACCACGACTGCCAATGGTTCGCATACTCTTACGGCCGTGGCCCGTGATGCAGCAGGTAATAAAACTACCTCCTCGCCCGTCGTAGTCACCGTCAGCAACAGTACCACACAACTCAGCACCTTCAATCCTGTGGCAGATGCCCATGTACGTGGAGGCACCTTCGCCTCTCAGAACTTCGGCACGGCCAATGTGCTGGAGGAGAAGAATAGCAACCTGGATTCCTATGACCGCCGAACATTTCTGCGCTTTGACTTGAGCAGCATTACCAGTACCAGCGCAACTAGCGCGACACTTAGGCTCTACGTCAGTTCCCTGGTCGAGGGGACCGCACCGATTACCGTCTTTGCGGTCACTTCAGATAGTTGGACAGAAACGGGCATCACCTGGAGCAATCAGCCTGCTTTCGGTTCCCAACTGGTTTCACAGACGCTGTCCACAACGGGATGGGCAAGTTTCAACGTCACCTCCTTCGTCAACTCACAACTAGCCGGCGACAAGAAGGTATCGTTGATGCTGTGGGACACCACTCAAGCCATAAAGCTGGTCCAGTTCAACAGCCGGGAGAATAGCCTTAACAAGCCGGTGCTGGAAGTGACGAGATGATAAGTAATCCACGCTTGAAGCACCGCCTTTCTCATGCTCAGAAATGAATTCAAGGTTCCAATGAGCCTGCTCATCCTGGGGTTAGGACTATTAGGATCATTCTGGTATCCTTCTCGATCC
>QHZQ01000578.1:4125-7090 GCA_003224725.1 Acidobacteriota bacterium
AGTAAAGAGCTGGAACCCGGATTTCATCATCACCACCGGCGACAACAATTATCCAGACGGTTCCGTTATAACCATCGATCAAAATATCGGCCAGTATTATCATGATTTCATCTTCCCCTATGTAGGTACTTACGGAGCGGGCGCGTCCTTCAATCGGTTTTTTCCCGCGTTGGGAAACCATGATTGGGACAGTCCTGGTGCGATGCCATATCTCAATTACTTTGTTTTGCCCGGTAATGAACGCTATTATGATTTTAGCTGGCAACCCATTCAATTCTTTGTCCTCGACAGTGACAGCCGCGAACCCGATGGAAATTCGAGCACCTCTGTCCAAGCCCGATGGCTGGAGAGCCGCCTGGCCGCCTCCAGCGCAATCTGGAAGCTAGTCGAGATGCACCATCCTCCTTATTCTTCGGGGGCAGTGCACGGATCAACCCTGGTGATGCAGTGGCCCTATCCCGCCTGGGGAGCCAGCGCCATCCTGGCCAGTCATGATCATGAGTATGAGCGGATTCTCAAAGACGGCGTCCCCTACTTCGTGAACGGATTGGGCGGTGGCAACATTTACCCTTTCGCTACCCCGGTGCCTGGCAGCCAAGTTCGGTACAATGGTGACTATGGGGCCATGCTGGTTGAAGCTAACAACGCTTCCATCACTTTCAGATTCATTAGTCGTAAGGGGACAGTGATCGACACGTACACGCTCAATTCTGCGCCAAGCCCTCATCCTGCCGCTCATCCTTCATCCAGCGCTATTTTTATTCCTTCTGTTATTGAGACCAGTAATTTTCGCACCAATTTAGGCATGAGCAACTTAACCGGCAGCGAAGCCAATGTGACGGTTGAAT
Source organism: Acidobacteriota bacterium (assembly GCA_003224725.1). Classification (GTDB taxonomy): domain Bacteria; phylum Acidobacteriota; class Terriglobia; order Versatilivoradales; family Versatilivoraceae; genus QHZQ01. The sequence goes on from QHZQ01000578.1 coordinate 4,974, forward strand.
TGGTTGATCCACAAGGCAGCGTATTGGCCTCCAAGCAATACACGGTGGCAGCCAAAGGATTGCAACAGGTAAATCATGTGATTCCGGATCTATTGGGGACTTCCCCACCAACCGACAAACTGGGATATCTGATTCTCGAATCTGACCAGGCCATCAATGCTTTTGCCGTGTCCATCGATAATGTTACTCAAGATTCTTCTTTCATGCAGGCAACTAGAGGTACTGCGACGCATTTGCTCTTGCCCACCTCAACCTCCGCAGGCCTATTCAAAACCACGCTGACGATCATTAACGACGGTGATAGCACCAACCATATCGACCTTAAATTTCGAGACGCGAGTGGAACCCTCCAGGCAAGCAAATCGATAACCCTTTCTCCTTACGGCTTTTTCCATAGTGAGGACATACACGGATTCCTGGGTGTTTCCGGGACCTTTGGGCCAATCGAAATGATATCGGTTAACGCGACGCCATTACCGATGATCGCAGTCGCGCGAGTCTATTCCGAAATCACGACCCCTGCGGGCATGGGGACTACAGGTTCGTTCTTCAGTGCCTCCCCCTATTCGGACTAAGTCCCTAATTTCGTAATGCAGGCTGGCTATGCCTGCCCGAACAACTCCATGAGACATCATCTTACTCGTACTCTTGCTCGTGCTCCGAATCAAGCGTCGCTGACGCGACGCGGTAAACCGGCTGCTTGCCTTGCCCCGGCCTTGAAAGGCCGGGCTAAAATCAGAATGCCGCTACGCGGCAGACCCACCAGCTTCGCCGGGCAGCTCTATTAAGGGGATCGGCCAAGGGTTCGTGGGGCTACGCGGCACTCTCCCCACGCTGAAGCGCGGGTGGTGAAAGCGAGCATACCGTCAACCTCATCTGAGGGAAGTGTCCAATGCTTCGAGTTCTCACATATCATCGAGTGGCCGATCCGAAGGACGGATTGGCGTTGAATCCTTTTCTCATTAGTGCTACGCCGGCAACCTTTGCCAGACAGATGCGCTATCTGGCGGAGCATTACCACGTAGTTGCAATGGAAGATGTTCTGCGCGCAGTCGAGCAAGGCGTTCACCTGCCCAGCCGTTCCATTCTGCTTACCTTTGACGATGCGTACTGTGATTTCGGGGAAATCGCCTGGCCCATTCTAAAACGATATCGCCTGCCTGTGACCCTCTTTGTTCCCACGGCCTATCCGGAACATCCCGATTGGGCTTTCTGGTGGGACCGACTTTACCGGGCGGTCGCCTACACCTCACTCACGGAATTGCACGACACACCGTTAGAAACTCTCCCGCTGGACACAGCCTCTCATCGCCAGGACAGCCTCCGCAAAATGCAAGACTATGTAAAAACATTTCCCCACCAGGAGGCCATGGTACTGGTCGATGAAATCTGTGCCAGGCTGGGGGAAAAACAAACGGATCAAATGAGCGTTTTGAATTGGGACCAGTTGCGGCAGTTAGCCAAAGAGGGAGTGACGCTCGGAGCCCACACTCGAACGCACCCCATAATGACTCAGCTTCCCTCAGCACAAATTTACGAAGAGATTGTCGGTGCCCAACAAGACTTGAAGCGGGAGGTGGGAAACGTGTTGCCCATCTTCAGCTACCCCAGCGGCAGTCATGACGACGTGGTCGTCAGCATCTTGAAAAAGGAAGGATTTCTCCTGGCCTTCACCACCTTAGACGGACAAAATGACCTGAATTCCGCAGATCTCTTGCGTCTTCGACGAACCAACATTTCCCGCCGCACCTCGCTCCCGATCTTTCGCCTTCGCCTTTTACGCTGTGTCTCCTATCTGGATATGTGGCGACACCGAAACGAGCCATCCGCAGGTCACCGCACGCTTCTCAGGTGAGCCAGTCATGATCCTGGAGGTGTCCACCAGCATTAAAAATTATTCCCCTCTAGTGGAGGGGTGTAGAGGTGGGTTGTCCCGAACCGGAAGACCCACCCCGGAAGGCTGACGCCTTCTGCCCCCTCCCGAGAGGGGATTTATAGCGAAGTCCACACATGTCAAACTCAACTGTTCTCACACAACACCTACAGAACAATCCACGCTCATCGCAGGTGCCAGCCGGCGTCGAGTCCCCGGGGAAAGTCGCTTATATCATGTCGCG
>QHZQ01000579.1 GCA_003224725.1 Acidobacteriota bacterium
TACCATCACTGCTCCTCTGGCCCTTCCCAACGGCGATGCGGCAGTCCGTCCTAATCTGGTGGGTGACTGGCATGTTTCCGAGAAAACGTGGGAGCGCCAGTTCAACACCGAAGCCTTCGCCACGCCGCCACCATACACACTCGGCAACTTGGGCAGGGATACCCAGCGGATGGGCGGCTTGAACCAGTTTGATGTGGGACTTCTGAAGAATTTTTCCATCACTGAGAGACACCGAATCCAATTTCGAGCCGAGTTCTACAACCTGTTTAATCACCCGACATTCGGCATTCCTGTCCGCGGTGTAGGCACCCCGCTATTTGGATTAGTCAAGAATTCACTCCAACCGGCGCGCACCGTTGAGTTCGGACTAAAATATACGTTTTAGTGCTTCCGGTAGCTAATTCCGGATCGCGCTTGGGATTGAGTTAGGTGTGGCTTTAGTTTAGCTAGAAGACGATGACGCATGCAATTGTCGAAGTGTGTGGCAGCTCAGTTGAAGTGAGTCTCACCAGCCAAGGTCAGTTAAGCTACAATTCTCACGCAATTCTTCCCAAAGCTACTGGCGTTCTTGCTCCAAAAAACAAAGTCTGGCCACACATTTTCATCCCCTGGGAGAAATCAAAGAACCTCAAACCAACCCACCGTCGAAACAATGATGAGATCCAAGCGGGCTTGATTATATGAGATGGTAGGCCCTGATCTTCCCATAAGCCTGGCTGTGGTCAAAGTCGTGAGAGGCAGTCCAAGATCGAAATCAAGAAACGTGTGCCGAGGGCAAATTTAGGACAAATGACCCGTCGAGAAGCAGGAAAGCTGATGCTCGTGGGCGGGGTTGTTTCCTTGGGGACGACGAAGCACTTACTCGCCCAGGGATATCCAGGTCATTGGGTGGCAGAGTGGATTTGGATAGCCCGCAAACCCTCCCCTTTCCACTTTTTTTTGATGGCGCGGAGAGGCTTCAATCTTGATACCAGGCTTTCAGTTGCGACGATGAAGATAACGGCAGCGGACCGGTATCTCGTTTACATAAATGGACAATACGTTGGGAGGGGGCCTGCCCGGGGCGATTCGCGCTGGATGCCGTTCGATACCTATCATGTGGGTCCTCATCTGCGAGCTGGGAAAAACGTTATTGCTGTCCTTGCATACCACTACGGATGCTCCAACAATTACACACGCGACGCACGCGCCGGATTGTTCGTTCAGTTGGACATGTCTCGGGACAATAAAAGTCGTCAAGTCATCGGTAGCGATGCGCACTGGAAGGTGCGGCAGGCCAGAGGATGGAGACGTGATGTAGGTTTGGTTAGCAATAAGGTGGGCGTCACCGAAGTTTATGATGCTAATCTTGATCCCGCCAATTGGGCTGAACCTGGGTTTGACGATTCATCCTGGGAGCCACCGTACGTGATCCCCAAAGATGAAACCCCCTGGAGTTACCTTGAACCACGCCAAACACCAATGATGGAAGAGGTGGAAGTTTTCCCTTCCAGAGTGGTTAAAGCCGGAGAAGTCGAGGACGTTGAATCACAAGGCACGGATGTTCCTGGACGCTTGGCGGCAGAGTCCCATTTCTCCCTCCAGTACGCCAAGGTGAGCAATCCGGAGGCGGTCTTGAAAGCCGATGGGCAGGTTGCTCAGCTTCAATGCGGGGAAGCTCCAGGAGGGCTTCGGTCGCCGTTTTTGATTGTAGATTTTGGACAGCCACTTTTTGGATTCCCGCGAGTTTCTTTTGATGCACCGGCGAACACCATCATCGAAATGACTTATGGCCCAGAGCTCAAGGGAGGCCGAGTTCTCGGTCTGATGCAAGGGGTCCGCTATGGCGACCGTTATGTTGCGCGTCCAGGCAAGAACACGTGGCAGACCTTTGAGTACAAGCAAATTCGCTACATGGAAATTGTGTGTCGCGAGATGGAAACTCCGGTCTCGGTCGATTCAATTAGCGCGGTCAGCTACCAATACCCGGCCGAAAGGAGGGGTAGTTTCGAGTGCTCCGAGCCCCTCTTGACCAAACTCTGGAAGGCATGCATTGACACGACTTACTTGCACATGGAGGACACACTTGTATGTGATGCCGTACGGGAGAGAAGGTGTTGGACTGGTGACGGAGGGCACGGACTCTTCGGCATTTACGCCGCGTTTGGTGACGTTGCGATTACGGATTGGTATTTCCGGCTAATTGCTCGAGGACAGCTGGCAGATGGAATGCTGCGGATGTACTACCCAAGCACTGATAACCCGCCGGGTACAGATGATGAGGGTTCCCCCTGCTATACCGTTGGCGACCACTGTTTACTTCAGCCGGCATCGGTATCCGACAATCCTGTATATATACCCCAGTTTGCACTTTTTTACGCCTTCTTCGTAGGTGACCACTACCAGTATTTTGGCAAACGTAACCTCGTATCGGATCTCTACCCTACTTTGGTCAATTTGGCTCGCTGGTGCGAGAGACAGGCCGACGAGACCGGGCTCCTGTGTAATCTCCCGATGTGGGACTTCGTCGATTGGGTTCCTACGGAAATGCAAGGCGCTAACTTCGAGACGAACGCGCTGTATTATCAAATGCTAGCGTCGCTCAGCACGATCGCGGCTGACCTCGGGAAACCGATGGAGGCGTCCAAATATAAATCGCAAGCGGAGACGATCAGAAACACGTTACGGCGGCTACACTGGAATCCCTCAAGACAGCTTTACGTGGACAGCGTGATTGAGGGAAAACAATCTGGAACCGTAAC
>QHZQ01000587.1 GCA_003224725.1 Acidobacteriota bacterium
AGTGGCGAGCGATTTGTGATTGCGGATTGAACCGACTCAGCAGTTTGCTCGAGACAGCTGTCGTTTGGACCTTGGACCTTGGACTTTGGACCTTGGACTTTGAACTAACCACCATGCTTAATGATCTGCGATACAGCATTCGCACGCTTTCGAAGAACCCGGGCTTTGCGCTGACGGCAATGCTTGCACTGGCATTGGGCATTGGAGCGAACGCATCCATCTTCAGTCTCATAAATATGCTCCTGTTTCGACCGCTGCCCGTGAAAGACCCGAGCCGTCTGGTATGGATTAATACAGTGGCTCAAACCGGTCGGCCTCTGAACGTTCCTTCTTATCCAGACTATTTAGATTTTCGAGATCGGAATACTGTCTTCTCGGGAGTCCTGGGCTATCGCAGTTTGGCGCCGGTTTTGGGTGGCGACCAACCAGAGCGAATTCATGGAGAGTTGGTTACAGGCAATTACTTCTCTGTCTTGGGCATTCAGCCAGCTTTAGGACGCGGCTTTCTTACCGAGGAAGACCAGATTCCTGGTGCTCATCCAGTGGCCATCATTAGCCATGACCTCTGGACGGGGCGTTTCACGTCCAATCCCAATGTTCTAGGAAAGGAGCTTCCTCTCAATGGCCACCAATTCACCGTCGTGGGAGTTGCCCCTAAGGATTTTACTGGCCTGAATCTGGAGAGTCCTACAAAGGTTTGGGTTCCCGTGGCGATGCATGCCCAAGTCCTGCCGGGTTCGGAGAAGAACATCGGCGATCGTGAAACAACCTGGCTCAGCGTCTACGGCCGGCTCAAACCGGAAATTCCGCAGAAGCAGGCCGAGGCAGCAATGAACGGGATTGCTCGCCAGCTCGAACAGGCCTATCCCGACGTTCACAAGGGTCTGAGGGTCGTCCTGACTCCGGTCAGAGGTGGGGTGGATCCGATGAACCGGAACGATTTCTTGGCTGTAGCCGCATTGCTGATGGCGGTCTCTGGACTCGTCCTGCTGATTGCCGGCGCCAATGTGGCCAATTTGCTGCTGGGACGAGCTCTTGGGCGTCAGAAAGAAATTAGCATTCGCGTTGCGTTGGGAGCGAGTCGGAGGCGGCTTATCCGTCAATTGCTGACCGAAAGCGTGCTCCTGTCTCTATCAGGTGGAACAGTAGGTATTCTCTTGTTCGCGTGGGTTACAGACCTGGTGATGGCTTTCCTCGGAGCTTCGACCACGATGATTGCCGCAGCCAGCCCAGATTCTCGAGTCTTCTGGTTCACAACCTTGCTGGCCCTCCTGACAGGAATTCTGTTCGGTTTAAGCCCGGCCATTCACGGGGTGAAGATCGATCTCGTCCCAGCGCTCAAGGATGAGGGCCGCATGCTGGGTGTCGGAATCAGTCGGGCGCGTCTGAAAAATCTCTTTGTTATCGCCCAGGTGGCTCTATCGTTCATTCTGCTGGTTAGTGTCGGGTTGCTATTGCGCGGCCTGCTGGGAGCCAGCCACATCGAGGTGGGTTTCAACACCAAGAATGTTCTGGCCTTGTCGTTCGATCTGGGCTTGCAAGGATATTCCCCTGCCCAAAGTCGGTTGTTTTATCACCAAGTAACGGAGAGAGCAGAAGCCGTGCCCGGAATTCAGTCCGCGACTCTAGACTACCTGGTTCCGCTGGGTGGGTCGAGGATAATGGGAACGTTTAACCGGGAAGGGGGAACCTCACCTCACAATCTTTTCTATGATGTGGTCTGGCCCAACTACTTTCGCACCCTGGAAATTCCACTCTTGCGAGGTCGCGATTTCACGTTAGGAGATAATGACCGGGCGCCCGGAGCCGTCATTGTCAGCGAGTCAGCCGCAAAGTCACTCTGGCCGGGTGAGGACCCCATTGGCAAGCGTCTCAGAAGAGCTGGCGATCCGAAGCAGCTTGATCTGGAGGTGATTGCCGTGGCAAAAGACATCAAGCACGGAGAGTTAACCGAAAGGCCGACCCCCTACTTGTACTTGCCCTATCTACAATCGTCCCAGCCTTTAAAGACTCTTTTGGTTCGCACCGTTGGAGACCCGTTGGGGCTGATCAGTCGACTGGAAAAGGAAGTGCATTCCTTGGACCCAAATCTACCGTTATTCAAAGCCATGCCCCTAACCCAATACGTTCTTCGCGAGCAAGTGGACAAGCCAGAGGCTATCGCCACCTTGCTCAGTCTGCTGGGTAGCATTGCCCTCTTTCTGGCCACATCGGGGATCTACGCGGTAATGGCGCATACCGTTGGCCAGCGCACTCGCGAGATCGGCATCCGCATAGCCTTAGGGGCGCATCCTCGGGATGTCCTCAAGCTCGTGTTGCGCCAGGGCATGGGACTGGTTCTGACTGGATTAGGCATAGGTTTGGTGGGCGCTGCCTGCCTGACCCGCGTCCTGTCTAGTCTCTTGCTCGGTATCAGCCCCACCGACCCGATCACGTTTGCATTGATTTCGATCGCGCTCACGGCCGTGGCGATGTTGGCTTGCTACATCCCTGCGCGGAA
>QHZQ01000588.1:0-4518 GCA_003224725.1 Acidobacteriota bacterium
GAGGCCGGGCCGCTCTTACCCTCAACGAACAGAGAAGAAAACAGATTTGGCTTCGAAGCGAGCGGGATACTGAGTGGAAAATTAGACGCGTTGACTTATCATGTGAACTTCGGCGGAGGTGTAGATAGGGCGCAGACTAATCCTTTTATCGTCTGGGGAGTGATTGCGGAGCTGCCCATCACCTCCAAACTGAGGTTGGTGGGGGAAATCAACGGGGAGAGCGTTAGAGGAAACCGTCCCGATAATTCGGCTCTCATCGGATTTATCTGGGAAGCGCCTTGGCCGAGCGTTGCCATCGACGCAGGCATTAGAAGAGGAATCAGCAGAGCGGCCGCCGACTGGGCATTTACCACCGGATTGACATTCAGCTTTTCCCTGGGAACTGCGGTTCATAACTAAAACGAAATTGCTTCTTGAGATATTAACGTGTCCACGAGTCTGCTCATGGACTCGCGCGTATTATTTGAAGAGGAGGATTTATCATGCCGATTCAAGAATTGATCTCAGGTCCAAATCCGGCACGCGACGATGTTCAACAGACTGCGTTCACCTATGACGTGGTCGGACGTTACATCTGCAACAACTGGCAAGAAATTACAGCTGCCCAAGGTTCCGGTGCCTATCCGTTTGATGTGGTAGTGATTGGCGCGGGCATGTTCGGAGCGTATTGTGCCGAGAAGCTATACAGGCTTGGAAGCGCCTCTGCTTTGCGGATTCTTTTACTTGACGCTGGCGCTTTCCTGCTCCAGTCACATATTCAAAACCTGCCCCAACAGTTGGGTGGGAAGGTTGGTGGTCCGAGTTATCTTCGCACCCGCGACGACGCGAGTGGTGCCCAGAATGTAATCTGGGGAATGCCCTGGATTAGCAATGAAGGGTTCCCAGGCCTAGCCTATTGCATCGGCGGCCGGTCGCTCTTCTGGGGAGGCTGGTCGCCTCCGCTGACGGATGCCGACCTGGCCAACTGGCCTAACGATACGACGGCTTACCTGAAGAGCGCCGATGGTTACCCTAAGACGGCGGAAGAGATCGGTACTGCAACGAATGCGCTGACGAACGCGGTCAATGCTGCAATTCCGTTGGATGGGATTACTGAGGTCAACGAAGCTCCCCTGGCAGTTCAAGGCATGCCCCCTCGATCCGGCCTTTTTGCTTTCGATAAATACAGCAGCGCCCCTTTTATCATGGACGCGCTTCGGAATGATGTGAGTCGGAACGCGGCCTATGGCGATTTAAGTCGTCGGATCTTCTTGGTGCCGCGCGTGCAGGTACATCGGCTCAACCTCACCGGGAATACTGTTACATCAATAGACTTGAGCGTTGAGGGCGCCCGCCAGTTACTTCAGCTTGCCTCTGGTTGTGCAGTGATCGTGGCCAACGGTACAATTGAATCTACTCGCCTCGCGCTTGAGTCTCTTGGCGTCGGCTCTCTGCAGTTCGGTTCTCCCCGTGTTGGCAACCTTATGGCCCACCTGCGAAGCAACATTACGGTCAGAATCAAGCGAACGGCTCTCGGGTTGGCAGGCCCGCCGACTGAAGTGGAGACCACTGCTCTAATTCTCAGAGGCAGCACGATGGGCCGCCGACATGTGGAGCATGGTTCCGGACATTGATCTGATCAACAGTCTGCTGGCAAACCAGGACCCCAATTGGGTTTCGATCACATTCCGTGGCATCGGGGAAATGGAAGACCAGCGTGCGATCGGCAATGTCAATCCTGCAATGAGTTGGATTGATCTGAGCCAGGAAGCTGATCAGTGGGGTATGCGGCGGGCATACGTAAATCTCGTAGCGACGCCCAACGATCGCAAGCTGTGGGCCGCTATGGACAAGGCGGCTCTAGACCTCGCTACAGCGTTAGCGAAATCTCCGGCGAACATCGAATACTGGAATGCTCCCAACAGGCAATGGCAGGCTGCGCCGCTTCAACCGGACGCCAATGGCCGAGGATTTTGGCAGGACTTTCTTGGGACGACGCATCACGAGGCAGGACCTCTTTTCATGGGAACACCCGGTACATCGATTACAGATACGAATGGCAAGTTTCATGGACGGTCAAATGCCTACGCTGTTGGGCCTGCGGTATTTCCGACATTGGGCTCGGCGAATCCATCACTCACCGCGCTTTCTTTGGCTCGGCGGAGTGCCCAGGCTATCGTGTCCGCTGCCACCCCAAGCGCGACGACGGGGTTTGTGTCTCTCTCGTTGGCACCGACAGACTGGCAGATGGTCAAGCTGTTCAATAGCCCCGCGTCGATGATTCACTATGGTTCGGTCATGGAGACCGTCGGGTGGTATAGACTCTACTGGTACGTTAAGGAGCAGTTCACCAACTTCATTCTTTCGGTGGATTGGCGAATCAGCCGGCGAGAAGAAAATTCCGGCGTGTACATCCGCATCCCTGCACCGAGTGTTCCGAATGCACTCCAAGAGGCCGATGCCAAGGGCCACGAAGTCCAGATCGACCAGCGAGGGTTCGATTCCGTCACCAACACAGAAGGTCATCCGCTCAAGGTCACGGGTGCCATTTACGATCTGCAAGTACCATCTGCGTCAACACAGGTCCAGATCGGCGCCTGGAATAACTATCTCATCGAGGCAAACGGTCCCAGAATCCGCGTCACGCTGAACGGGCAGCTCGTCAACGACTACCAGAGTTCACGCCAGCAGGCAGGCTATATCGCTCTACAAGCGCATGACTTTCTATCGCGGACGCAATTCCGCAACCTGCAGATCAAGAAACTTCCGTGACGAACGTCAAACGTAGGTGTTGAAATGGTGTGGTAATTTTTTCTCTCTGTTGAGGAGCACTTAAAGTGTCACGATGTTTATAGAAATGACGGCGAACGCGACAATGGTCTCGACATCTACCTGAACCTCAAGCAGTCCGGAATCTGTCAAACCGATGCCCCTACACTAGGAATCAAATGCTTGTCATTTAGCCACGAAACTAAAATGACGTCTGAGAGGCGATGAAATGTCCAAAGCCATCATGATGAGTGGTGGCTAGACGTTATTCCTCTAGCCCGTCATTCGCCATCTCGTAGGGCGTCCCCTTTTGAGAAACCTGTCGCCCCCGCGCTGTCCAGCCTTAGTATAGCTGAGAGACGGGAAGGAAATCTCCCAGCTTTGTGCTTTAAGATAAGAAACAAGCATTCCATTGCAGACGGCTCTCGTTTTTGAACGTTGAACCCTTGTTTCTTGAGGTTGACCGTGAGTTCGGACACTCAGGGGGTGCGTTGCTGCGGGTCATTATTGTTCGATGGGCGGAATTGTTACGCAAGCCAACCCTTATATGGAATGAGTCATTATGATTTCTCCAGCAAAGCAAGCTCCAAGCCTCGAGAGCGTACTCTTTTTTGGATGTTTGTCGTTTTTGACGTCGTGTGGCTCTTGCGTTAGTTAGTCCTCGTCTCACGTGCTGAACCAGTCAAGTTTTTCAGTTTGTTTCTGACCGGTCACTCTTGGTCCACTTTCTTCGCTCGTTTCAAGTAATTCAGGAGAACGCCGTACCTTTAAGGAATCGAGTTGGGTTGCTGATTGCTTTGAGACGGTTTTTATCAATCCATCGCGCTCAGGAAGCTGGTCCGTCACAGCGCTGATCGCACCGAAACAACCCGCGCCTTTTGTGCCGGGGGGTCTTTCAAAGCGAAACGTGCAGGTGAAATCAAGCCGTTATCTATGTCGTAATGCGAGACCAGCCGTTCTTAAGCGTGGACTCGATGATGAACTGCAAAGGTAATTATTAATTATTTGATCCTGACTCTTTTACTCGGTAAGATCCTGGCGATGCTTGTGAGGCGATGAACTCTTGACTAGGGAGAGAAGTTCGCCCGGTGGCATGTTGGAAACTAACATGCAGATCACATTATCCTCACGGTGGAGCACTGCGTGGATTCCATCGCGGGAGAAGGTATAGAACCTCATTTTCTTCTCGGGGTCAAAAAAGACAGTGGCGTTTTTCGGTGCATCCTCCTCTGTCCCGAGAAAAGTGAAACAAGTGATAGAAAGCCCGTTACCTCTAAAAACAGCCACTAGGATTTGGCGCCCTTTAACCTCCTGGACCGTCCCGCCTACAGGCTTTACATTCAGCGGAGAGAAATCATATCGCAGCGGACCGAATTTGCCATCCACAGTACGACGCAGCCAAGTATGTAGTTCATCCGTATTGGTCGCCTCCCGAAGAGAGACCTCGCCCCTAACAATCTTTGCTCGGATCTGTAGAGCCGCCAGAGAAATGGGCTGGCTGGGTGGCTGCATGAGAAATAGTATAGAGATAACAAGGATGACAAGGAGGCCGGAAACAAAAACTGGACGGAAGAATGGCTCTAAGCGAAGGATCAGCTTGTTCCTCCTGTTGGGAGATTCGGCTTCCTTTGGCATGGTGAGCTGATCAGATAGAATCCTTTGCCTGAGGTCGACCGGCGCAACCACGCTGGCGCTAACCATGCGAATCTCCCCGTTTAAAGCCCGCTCCCACTCATAAGCCCGCTGGCACCTCGGGCAATCTCTGAGGTG
>QHZQ01000588.1:4603-5271 GCA_003224725.1 Acidobacteriota bacterium
TCGATGCCGATGTATCCTTTAAGTTGTTTGTAAATCAGTCTTCTGCCGCGGGAGAGCCGGGAGCGGATTGTACCCACCGGGCACGAGAGTATTTCTGCTGCTTCCTCGTAAGAAAAATCTCCCATAACTACTAAAACAATGGGCAGACGGAACTCTTCAGGGATTTTGTTCAAGACATCAGTAATTTTCCCCTTCAGTTCTTTTAGTAAGATGTGGGTTTCCGGCCCGGGGTTTTCGGTTGGCATCTGCTCGCAGTAATCCGAAGGCCCTTCGTCCTCGGCGAAATTGTCTTCTACCGAGATCCATTTTTTTTTCTCGTTGTGATAATGGAAAAAGAAATTATAAAGAATCGTTGTGAGCCAGGCCTTCATGTTGGTCCCCGGAGTAAACTGCTTGTAGGAACCGAGAGCACGCGAATAGGTCTCCTGAACCAAGTCTTTAGCCTCGTTAGATTCCTTTGCCAGGTAGAGAGCAACCCGATAGAGATGATCGAGGTGAGTCATGGCTTCATGGGAAAACTCCTCCTTCTCTGTGTCCCCAGTCTCTTTCCCCCGAGCCATGCAATGATGCATTACATAGACAAGGCTACTCATTCAATAAGTGAACCTAGTAATACAACAGTTTTAGTACGTTTGAAGTTCCCGAAGATGGCAGTCTACGTGAGGGTA
>QHZQ01000588.1:5280-8240 GCA_003224725.1 Acidobacteriota bacterium
AAAAAACAGGTCATTATGAGTTTGCTGTCGTTGGGCTTAAGTTTTCATCTCTCAGATAAAAGTAGACGTAGCAGGAGTGACCGAGATAGCTCAAGATCTAGCCTTCATTAATTCTCGGAATTCTTGTGTCCTTTCCGCTCCATTGGTCTACTTTTGGCTCCCCTGAAGTCTGCGCTCTCCGGTCATGATTTTCTGTTAAAAAATTCCTGGGAACTTTTTCAGGTCCATTCTACTTAGAGGTAATGCAGGCGACGATCGGGCCGGAGAGGCGAAGGAAGAATATCATTGTTTCTGGTCCTTCGGAGCACTGTTATCCTAAGTCCAACCATCCGCGGGGAATAACTATTTTTATTGAAAAATGATCTTTTGTGGCACAATTCGGGGAGCTTTATTGGCCATGAGTCGCTTCGACTTCAATTAAGGAGATTTGGCTGTGTTTGAATCGGCAGATTTCAAAATCTGCGCGATAGTTAAATTTGCGCCTCGTCGTCAGGAGGATTAATGGTATGCTGGAGTCGACAATCATTCGTTCGTTTTTGGGATTAGCTCTTTTGGTTGTTCTCCCTTTGATTGCTACTCCCGTCGTCTCAATCCGAGTAGCCAAAGCTCAAGAGAAATTGAAACTGCCTCTGGGGCTTCAGGGAGATGCGGCCTTCATTCCCGACGACAACCTCCAGACGCCCGAAAAAATCGCGCTGGGTAAGATGTTCTTCTGGGATAAGCGGCACTCAGCATCGGGAACGGTAGCGTGCGTAAGCTGTCATCAATCCAATCACGGCTGGAGTGATCCTCGGCAGTTCTCGATTAATTTCGCGGGCAAGCCGATGCCGCGCCACACTCCGACCATCGTGAATCGACTTTTCAGCGACCAACAGCTCTGGACAGGCTTGCGCGCTTCACTCGAGGAGCAGGTGCTGAAGGACCTCAACCGGACAGACGAGAAGGTAGTGGAACACTTGGGGTCGATTCCGGCCTACCAACAAGAGTTCCGCAAGATCTTCGGCCACGACCTTGAGCCCATCGGAGTAGCCAAGGCCATCGCCGCCTATGTACGGACAATCGTCTCGGGAAATTCGCCCTACGACCGTTTCGTGGCGGGAGACAAGAGCGCCTTGTCGACTGAAGCCCAGCGCGGTCTCGCGCTCTTCGAGGGCAAGGCGCGTTGTGTAAGCTGTCATGCTGGGTTCAACTTCACCGACGAGAGTTACCGCAATGTCGGCGTGGGCATGGATAAGCCCAACCCGGACCTCGGTCGTTACACCGTGACGAAGAACGAGACCGATAAGGGCGGCTTCAAGACACCAACACTCCGGGATGTGGCCAGACGTGGTCCCTACATGCACGACGGCAGCGAGAAGACGCTGGAGGAAATCGTCGCCTTCTACAACCAGGGCGGAGTCAAAAACCCCTGGTTGTCCAGCGATGTCAAGCCGCTCAAGCTCACCGCTCAAGAGCAGAAGAACTTGGTAGCGTTCCTGCAATCGCTGACAGGGGAAATCGACCCGGAGGTGGGGAACCCCCCGCCATTGCCCCAGTAGTTTGGAAAAAAGAAAAACTCAGATAGGAAATGGGAAATCAAGTCAAATCCCTAAGACGATCGATGTTGCTCCGCAACCCAATTGGTGAAGAACTTCTCAGCCATTTTCTTTCGACTGTCCGTAGAACAGGCAGCTATCGATTACTGATGGGTAAAGGACCATGTTCTTGAGGCGCCTAACGCCTTGCTCAGCTGCGCCCCTTTCTGTTCTTTTCTGTCCGGGTGGAGAGCGCTTCGCTTAGCACCTGGATTTGGAATGAAGTCAGAGCCGAATTGCTTCCGAGAGTGATGTGGTCGTGGAAACGTAGCTTTTTTCGTCAACAGAGTTCTTTTCATTTCCGAGAGGAGAACGATATGAGAATTATACAGATTGGTCTGATAGCGATAGCAGTCACATTTAGCTTACACATGGTCCCTGCGACCTGGGCGGCCGATACTCATACCAAAGCGAGGGAGCACGTCATGGTCGAACCGAACGATCTGAAGTGGGCCGATGTGCCCACATTACCGCCGGGCGCGAAAGTTGCTGTCATTGAAGGGCCGCCGAATGAAGCGGTCCCATTCATGATGCGTTTAAAATTCCCCGTCAACTATGAAATTCCCGCCCACTGGCACCCAGCCATTGAGCATCTTACGGTGCTTTCGGGGACCTTCAATATGGGCATCGGCGACAAGCTGGATGTGACGAAGACCAAGGCATTACGGGTAGGCGGTGTCATGATCATCCAGCCAAAGATTCCTCGTTTTGCTTGGACGAAAGAAGAAGTAATGGTCCAGGTGCACGGAGTGGGACCATGGGGGATCACTTACGTTGACCCGGCAGACGATCCCCAAAAGAAATAGTCCTGTCAGTGGTTCAGGACGCCACGGCTGTGTTCCGCCGCTCGTTCAAGCCAGAAAATTTTGGATAGGCAGTAGCGCCACACACTGGTAAAACAGTGCGCCATCCTGGGTGGTGGCGTAGTATTAATGCTGGTAGTTTAGTCTAGTCCGACTCCGGGACACGACTGTGGAGCTTCTATCGCGCATCCATTGGGGATCAGCCGTGAATAGCAAGCGCCTGGCTTGCCCGCCGCTGCATCGATACGAATGCACGGTTCAAGTTTGTCTCTCCGAAAGGGTATAGACAACTCGCCGACTAAATACGGTTCGATATGTTCGAAGCAGAATTCACGCATGAGGGTGACCGCTGCAGGCTGGAAGGTTTGATCAAGTGACCGGGTCGACGATCCTGCCCTCAGTCCAATTACGGAAATTGTCCACGACATTGATCTCAAGGACTCGAGGTTTCAACGTCATGAGACTTGGGGATGACCGGCTAATTGCTGGTATCGCTATGTCACATAAAGATGATGGGATGCGCCTCATCTGTGACGCCGCTGTGCTCGATGACTTGTACGAGTATTTCAGGAGAAAATGCGCC
>QHZQ01000589.1 GCA_003224725.1 Acidobacteriota bacterium
GTCTTTAGAGAGCTTTAAGGGCTGGGCAAAGGCCAACCCCGCGGTCAACATCAAGATTAACAATCGCAAAAGACTTTTCATTTGTTCCCCTTTGAATGCGAATTCCGCAATTGATGCATTGTGCCTAAAATTCTTTTTAATTCTCACCCCTGATAGTTACTTTCAGGCTTTCTGCAGAGCTACTGTTGCCCCACACGGCACTCCTTTTTGTGGCCCAGATAGTATTGAAACCCTCTGTTGTGCTGTTCCCCCACGGCGCAGAATTTCCCCATACTGCGGAACGCTTCGTCGCAAAGACAGAGTTGCCCCAGATGATGGAATATTCCCACACAGGCGAAATCCCCCATATGGCAGAGGAGTCGGAAAGGACATAGACAGTGCCTGTCTCCGAGTCATACATAGCCGTCGGAGACAAGGCCGAGCCGCTCGCCAGATCCGTGTTGTTCAGTGCTGCCCAGGTGTCCAAATAACCAGCCCCAATTGTGAAGATATCGTATTGGCTGGTGTAGCTAACACCTGTTGCCGGGTCTGTGGCTATACTGGAGGCTGGAAAGTTCTTCGAGGCTGCCTTCATCAGCCTCGCCTTGACCTGATCGGGAGTGAGGCTGGGGTTTTGTTGCAGCAGAAGGGCCGCCGCACCGCTGACCATCGGCGTGGCCATACTGGTGCCACTCAATTTGTAGTAGCTGGTTGAACTGTTCGAGGAGGAGCCCACTGTGTAGTAGGAGAGGGCAACGAGATTTTCGGCGTAGCCCTGTTCCAACTGGCTTCTATCAGCTAGAAGCGAAATGATGCGATTGCCGGGAGCCACGATATCTGGCTTCACAATGTGGTCGATGAAGCTAGGCCCTTTCGAGCTATAACTGGCAATCAGAT
Organism: Acidobacteriota bacterium; assembly: GCA_003224725.1. Lineage (GTDB taxonomy): Bacteria > Acidobacteriota > Terriglobia > Versatilivoradales > Versatilivoraceae > QHZQ01. Next base: position 877 of record QHZQ01000589.1, read on the forward strand.
CATCCCCTCGGGTAGCGGTGCCCATGGTCTTCATGGCGCCCACGGTGATCACGTAAGGATCATTGCCCGGGGCGGTAATGGTGGCATATCCGTTCGTACCCAGGGAATCATCGCGGCCGTTATTGCCGGCTGCAACCACCACGACAATGCCGGCTTGCCAGGCAGCCTCAACGGCCTGGCATAAGGGATCCAAGGTGTAGCTCTCGAAGACCGGACGGCCCAGCGAGAGATTGATGACCCGAATGTTGTAAGTATCTTTGAGGCTAATCGCCTCCTGAATAGCCTGGATGACGGTACTGTCCTGGCCTTGGCCGTTCTCGTCGAGTACGCGAAGATTAATCAGCCGCGCGTTGGGGGCAATCCCTTTGAAGGTGGCTGTATACTGGGGGCCGCTGGAGTTTGCTCCGTTCCCGGCTAATATACCTGCGATGTGAGTTCCATGCTCGAATGCATCGTCGGTACCGCCAGGGATAAATGATTGGCGGTAAACGATGCGAGATTTGGAGGATTTGGGGACCTTGAGGTCAGGGTGGTCGGTGATCCCACTATCGATCACAGCTATGCCCACGCCCGTTCCATCCCAGCCATATTGGAGGCTGATGTTCCCGTTAACGGCCGGCTCGCCGTAGTTCAACGAAGCTGCTACCGGACGATCAGGCGTGATGTAAACGACGTCAGGATCTCCCATGAGGGTTTCGAGTGCGCTGGCCGGCAAAGAGTACTGGGCGCCTTTGATCACGTCCAGCTTGGACCTTAGCACCCCCCCCTTGTCCTTTACTTTCTGATGTTGCAACTCGGAGGGGACTTGCTTGAACTGCACAATGGCGTTCACCAGAGCGGTGGGATCTTTTCTGGTTAAATCTTTGGAGAGCTTCGAGGGGTTGGCAAAGGCCAAACCGACGGTAAACATGAAGGTTAAGAATCGGAACAGGCTTTTCATTTTTTCTCCTACCTAACTGGCAATCTCTAAAAGAAAGCGTCTCATCACGATTCTCCTGGCATAGCTAGAACTGGCCTTGCGGGCGGAAACGGTGCAATTGTCGTTCCACTTTGAGCTTTCGCCAGACTCGCTGAAAACAAACGCTCAATTACCTCAAATGAGATTTTGGAGAATTGGCCAATTTGTCTGTCAAAACAATGATCCAGCCTGCCATTGGGAGCTTAACCGTTGAATAAGAAACAAATTGGAGGAAATGTCCAAAAAAGTGATATTTTGTCCGGAGTAGATCTTAGCCAGGGGAGGTTAATCCCTTTCAAAAGTGCTCAAGGCTTTTTCTGCAAGGGCTCTTCAGTCTACCAGTTCAAATGGACTCCCCACAGATATGCCTCGTAGGCCTTGCGACTGCTATAGACTGTTCTTCTAATTTGCTCCAGAGCATGGCACGACTCGTAACATGAAGCCCGTCGATCTTGTGACGTTGCCGATACGTGCAGGAGTTCTGATCTTCCTCTGGTCGGCAGCCTATTACTACGGTTACGGAGCTTTGCATGAGGAGTGGAGGGAAGAATTGCCGGGAATGGGGCTTGTCGTCCGGTATACCCGCAATAGCCGGCCTTGGCGGATCTTCTACGATCGGGACCGGAATGGTAAGTGGGATAAGTGGATTGATGAACGGGCGGGTCACCCCTTTATCGTGAGCATTGACGATAATGGAGATGGGAAGCCGGATCGCGAAGAGGATGAATGGGGAAGACCCCTTTCAGTGAGCCGCATCGCCAAGTTGCAGGCCTACAAGACGTTGGTGGAGTTCCTGCATAACCGAAGGCAGCTGCATTATTCGGGGCTGGCCGTGCTTCTCTACGGTCTCCTCGAAGTTGCCGTTCGCTTCTTCTCCAGGCGCTGATGACAACGTGCCGTGGGTTTCTAGTCATGGAGTCGAGTTCTTGACGAAGCGAGTCAATGTCACCGAGAAGCTGACCTTACCGATTGGACGACCATTTGACAGTTTCAGTTTGCGGTGTTATGAACAGCAGTCATGTCGGCTAACTGAGGGTCGGCGTTGGTAGAAAGTCACTGCCGGTAGAGCAGCGA
>QHZQ01000590.1 GCA_003224725.1 Acidobacteriota bacterium
GATGGTAAAGATGTATCGCATACCCACCAACAGGAAAAATAACAGAATGAGTGGCACGGGCAACAGTGCCGACTGGATTTGCTCCAAGGTGGCCTCTTCCACCCAGCGCACACTCGCCAGCGTCGTAACTCCGCTAAAGGCCAGCCCCACGGCGGCATAGGCTCCCAGGTAGAGCCGGTGTTTGTGACTCCGCAGAGTCGTTTTGATGACAAAATGAAAGATTGCCTGCTCCACTTCATTCCTGATTGTCAGTCGACTTAAGAACGTTTCAACCCAGGCCTGAGCTCTCGGAACGCTGGGTGATTGATATTCCCTGGCTTCCGTCCATGGGCTCAGGCGCTCTCTGAAGCTGAAAATATAGACCAGCAGCGAACCGGCAAAGCTAAGGCCGAGAGCTGTCAAGGCTGTCCCTGCCAACGAACGATATACCGGGTCTTCATTTCCAAGCAATGTTTGATACAAACCGAGATACCACAAAGGGGGCAGATAAGCCGCTAAGGAATCCGTTTGCTTGAGTGTCTTGATGGCAAAGGACAATTGGGGAAGCAGAAAGAGAGCCTGCACCAACAATAACAATAGCAGGAACTGGGCGGCTCGGGAAACACGGTCAAGAGAGTGGCGCCCAGGGAAATTCACCAGCAGGCCATGTAGCGTCACACAACTGAAAAAGACAAATGTACTGGCTACACCGACTGAAACCAAGTGCACGGCGATGCGCCAAAGCAGCGTAATCAAGCTGTCAGCTTGATCGGCGGTCGCCCAGGGAAGCACGAGTGCTGGAAACAGGTTGATGGCCGTTGTAAAGAACCATAAGAAGAGCAGTAAAGCGGTCACCTTAGCGCCCAAGAGAGTCTTCCTTCGAATGGGCAATGGCGTGAGGACTGCAAAGTCCCGTCGCTCCGGCAGCAATGCATCCCATTCCAGAATGGCCAGAAAGCCCATGGCAATCATTGAAAACGCGATGAGAAGACCCTGGTCCGAGAGAGTGGCCGCCATCCGAATCATCGGAGGGGTCGATTTTAAATAGATGAAGTACTTTTTGAAGGCTACATAAGCGAAAAGGAAGCCGGGAACGGTCAACACCGAGAGAATGTGGATCAGAGTTATTTGGGTCTCCCCTTGCGGAGAAATCAGGTCGTTATGTAGGAACCGTTTGAAAAAGTGCGCCCAAAGAAGGTGATATTGATTCCGTCTTTCGTATTTGGCTGCCCGGGCGATCGATCCTTTATTCATGGCAGTAAGTCGGACCGCTCAGAGTTTCATAAGTTCGACGATCTCTGCCGCGGTTTTCTCCGGATCGCGCTGGACCAGAAGTTGTTGAAAGATGCCCTCCAGTGACGGCATCTGCATCAAGATTCTCAATTGCTCGACAGAATCGTTTGCCACGACACGCCCCTTATGGAGAATGATTATCTTCGAGCAGACTTTCTCCACGACCTCCAGGATGTGGGAGCTGTAGAAAATGACCTTCCCTTCGCTGGCCAGTGCTTTAACCAGGCTCCGGAAGACCAGGGCCGAGGTGATGTCCAGTCCGGACTCCGCTTCGTCAAAGAATAAGAGCTCCGGGTTATGGAGCAGGGCGGCGCCAATCAAAATCTTCTGCCGCATTCCCTTTGAGTAGGACGCGATGGCCGCGTACCGATGCGGGAAGAGAGAGAACAACTGAAGCAGCAGGTCAATCTTCTCGTTTAAGATTTTGTCTCGGATCGACCGCAGTCTCCCTACCAGTTGCAAATACTCCCGACCACTAAGGTAGGGATAAAGATAAGGCTCCTCGGGAACATAACCGACTCGCCTCTTATAGTCGATCAGGCGTTTTTGGATGTTCTCTCCTCGATAGTGGATTTCCCCATCCGACGGCGGAAGTAGCCCGGTTAGCATTTTGACCGTCGTACTTTTTCCGGCTCCATTTGGCCCCAGATAGCCAACCACCTCGGAGGGCCTGGCGACAAAGCATACGTCGTTGACAACCGGAATACCGGAGAACCGCTTCGAAAGTCCAAGAAGTTCAAGCATGGGAAGGAAATCCTTTTAGGGTGAGACCGCGCTCACTCGGTCAGCCGTCGCGCAAACCACTTGTGGCGGGGCGGCACTGAAGCGCTCGTTTCGCTCGAGCCTTTCTCAGGCTGGCAACATTAAGACAGGCAATGAAAGTCGCACAAGCGACGAAAACGAACACCCATCCTGCTATGACCCAGAGTTCCGAAACTCCCTTTGGGAGCCATTCTGGGATCCAGGCGGTCATTAAGGATCTGGAGGTAGCGCCATCCGATGAGGATTCAAGAAACCAAGGAAGATGTGATGTCTCGGCGATTACCCGACAAAAGTAAATGACCACTCCGATCCCTGCCATTAGCGTCACCATGGCTAAAATGGAGAGGGTGGGATGACAGAGCCGGTGGTTCCAAGCCAGAAACGTTCTGATTATAGGACCGCCGCTTCGGATCTTCACACAAGCCGCCTTGATCTTTCGAAGATCGCCAAAGCGGCGCTTGGCATCTTGCCAGGCGACCTCGGCACTCATTCCGGCCCTCATACTCTCCTGCGCTCGCATCTCAAGATGAAATTGCAGCTCGGATTCCACCTCCAGGCCCAGATCGTCTACCTGGGGCAACGGATGCAACCATCGCTGATAAAGCTTTCTTTGGCTCACGACGGTCACCTCCTCAGGCAATTTTCATCACTCGGATAATGGCTTTAGAGAGCCGGGCCCAGTGCGCGGCTCAGTCTGTAAAACCGAGCCTGACGATTGTTTTCCGATGTTCCCCATTCGGAACTGATCCAGCCTCGCCGTTCCATGCGGTGGAGCGCGGGATAGAGAGAGCCCTCTTCCACTTTCAGCACATCCTCGGAGACCTCCTGAATCTTGCGAACGATGGCATAACCGTGCATGGGACCGACTACCAGAGTTTTCAGAATCAACATGTCCAGCGTTCCCTGGAGCAATTCTGGTTCAGACTTTTTCATGCGATTAACCCCCAGAACATTTAGGGGAATGCTAACACGCTTACCTAGATTGTCAAGGGGAAATGGGAAGGGTAGGTACCCGCCCGGCAGGGATGGCTGAGCCGGTGAAGCACAATTGATTTTGATGCGAACCGACAACTCTAACGCCTGAGTTCTGTCCGATCCGTCCAACTCAAAAAAATCTTGACAATTGGCTGGTTTCTGTATTTTACTTGTCGACTTAATAAAGCCGGCAGAAATTTTAGTTATATCCAAAATGACGCCAACTGTGCTTAGGAAAAATCAACGGTCGGTCCCGCGCGTCAACGGCGTTTATGAACGTCTTCGTCGGGAAATCCTTTCTGGCGTGATTCCTCCCGGCGAGTTCCTGCTTGAGGAGGACTTAGCAGAACGGTTCGAAATCAGCCGGACTCCGCTTCGAGAAGCTTTCATTCATCTTTACAGGGATGGATTGCTGCAGAAAGGACCTTACAAGGGATATGTCGTCACCGAGGTGACTTTGGCAACCTACCGAGAGATTTTTCAGTTGCGAATGCTACTGGAACCGGCATCTGCGAAGTTGGCAGCTCAAAATCCAAATGCGGTCCGTTCCCTCGACCAGGCAGAGCAGACAGTGGAACGAATGGACATCTTGGTAAAGCCGGAGCTCACGGCCGAGGAATTGCTAGAGGCCGGCGAGCTGGATTCAACCTTCCATAATTGTATTGCGCAGGCGAGCGAAAATAGGCGGTTGTTAAAGTTCATTGACGAACTCAACAATGCTCGCCAGTTTAATTATGCCAAGTACCCGAATCGACCCTTGGACGAGACGGTTCGAGAACACCGTGGTGTTCTCAAGGCGATCAAGTCGGGTGACGCTGCAAAGGCGGAGCAAGCGATGCTCCATCATATCCGGCGGGCCCTGGAGAGAGCCAAGGAGCTGTTTCTGGGAGAAAGTTCAATGGGCAACCTTTAGGACCAGACCTCGAGGGTAGCCACGCTAAGGGCTTTGAAGTGCTTGGCGTTCGCTAAAAACAATGCTGGCAGAGGCCACACCTCCGCAAACCGGCCAGTCGCTGAAGCTTTTCAATGGCAGAGACACTACATTAGAAGGCTTATACACGTGCTTGGCGAACCAGGGCCTCAAGCGAGACCTTCTCTTATTTATTTTAGGGAGGCAAGGAGACAATGATGAAAACACAAGACTGGGGTAGGTGGGGATGCCTGATGTTGGCCTTGTTGACTCTTGGTTTGGTGTCGGAAAGAGTGGCTCTGGCCCAGGCGGGAACAGGATCCATTCGTGGGCTGGTGACTGACGCGACCGGGTCAGTCCTCCCAGACGTGCAGATTGAAGCGACCAATGTGGCGACGCAGTTGAAGTTCACCACAACCACCACCGGAGCGGGAATCTACACGCTGAGCAGCTTGCCGATTGGCGTGTACACTGTGGTTGCCAAGCATGCAGGATTCAAGCAGTTTGTTCAAGAAAATGTAGACGTTGCGACTGCTTCAACCACCGCCGTGAATATTGCCCTGGCGCTGGGTGAAGTGAGCGAAACGGTCACAGTAACGGAAAGCGTTGCCCCTTTGATGCAGACCGATAACGCCGAGGTCGCCACTGTAGTGGAAAATCGAGTTGTCATGGATCTCCCGCTGCAGGTTGGGTCGGGAGGGGGTGGTCGCCGCCAGGTGGAGAGTTTTATTTTCTTGTCCCCAGGCGTGAGCGGGGACTGGTTCACCAAGACCTTTAATGGCAGCATCGACCTTTCCAATATGGCCCAGGTAGACGGCATTGCCTGGTCGAATTCCGAGGTTCCGGGTCGCTTTTTCGAGGGCACCCCGCCGTTTGAAGCTGTGCAAGAGTTCAAGGTCGCCAACACCCTGCATCCACCAGAGGTTGGACGAGCTTTCGGAGTGACCAACTATACACTCAAATCGGGAACCAACAGGTTCCACGGCAATGGGTTTTGGTTTAACCGGGAAGACAATTTCGATGCTCGCGGATTTTTCGTGGATAAGAAACGTCATGAAATCCAAAATGAATTCGGCGGAACGTTGGGTGGACCCATCATCAAAGACAAAACCTTTTTCTTTGGGTCTTATAGTGGATTTCGATTCGCAACTGCCGGAGGCGGAACACAACTCATCACTCTACCGCCCGCGGATTTCCGGCGTGGGGATTTCTCCCGACTGAAGGACGACAGTGGAAATCTTATTCAGCTCCATGATCCCGATACGACACATCCAGATGGGAAGGGCGGATTTATCAGAGACCCATTCCCGGGCAACATCATCCCCTTAAGTCGCCTCAGCGCACAACAATATCCGAGGGAACTTTGTCAGTCTGCACGCCGAACCACAAGACGATAACCGGTTTTCGATAAAGGTCGACCATAACATAACTTCTAACCACAAGGTCAGTTACAGTCATTGGCAATCGTTTCACTCAACTCCCGGATTGTGGATAGGAGACTTTGGAGCGGACCATCCGCTAGACAATGGGTACCCAGGAAGTGGGACATACTTTGGGGTGCGCGTGAATTACGATTGGATCGTCAGCCCCATTCTTTTGAACCATTTTGGTTTTGGGTGGTCGGGAACCCGCGGACATGGACGAGGTCTCGATCCGCGGCACGGGAATGAATATCTTCAGGTCCCGGGGATTCCTTTGGATGCGCCGGCCATCCCCGCAATGACCATTGCAGGATACGTTGAATTCGGAAATGCCGACCAGTCGGGGGACGCCCGCTGGGACCAGACCCGCACTTTCCTTGATACGGTCAGTTGGACCAAGGGAAGGCATCAGATGAAATTTGGAGGCGAAGTCTGGTTCCAAAGCAAGCGAGCTGTCAGTACTCTGAACAACGGTGGCGTGGCAGGCACCGCAAATTTTGGTAGACTGGAAACGGACAATCCTGCCTCCCCGACCTACGGGTCTGCTGGAGACGCGTTTGCCAGCTTCTTTTTGGGTCAGGTCGACCAATCCCATCGATACATTTGCGGTCCATCGGCGGAGCCATGCACGCGGACGAAGCGCTTTCCGTATGCAGCTTTCCATTTCAACGACACCATCCAGCTCACCCCCAAGTTGACACTCTCTGCCGGGCTACGTTACGACCTTCCCTTCCCACAACGGGATGAGGATTCGAATCGCATGTCAGCGATCAGTCTAACAGCGCCCAATCCGGCGGCGGGTGGCCGTCCCGGCGCCTACCTCTTCGGCAATTCAGCGGTCGTCCCGGGTCCCGACAAGAAGGAATTCGGCCCGCGCGTCAGTCTGGCCTATCAACTCAATCCAAGGACGGTAGTACGTGCTGGTTACGGCATCATTTACTCCCAGACCAATGCGAACGCCGACGGGGGCACCCAGTTCGGAAATGGTATTGAAGCCGGTTTTAGTTTTGCCCAGAACATTGTCAACACCACGAGCGGGGTTCAGCCGGTTTGGTGGCTAGACAACGGTTATCCTGCCTTCACGGGAAAACTGCCCGACCAGAATCCCGGACTTCAAGTAGGCAGTACTGCCGACTATTATGCCCTATCGGGTGCGAAACAGTCCTACGTTGAGAGCTGGCAATTGAGCATCCAACGGGAACTTCCTCTCCAGAACTTCATCGATGTCGCCTATGTTGCCAGCGCTGGGAAGCGCCTGCCCTCTGCTTTGGAAAATGGTCTCAACCAGGTACCGTTCCAGTATCTCAGCCTGGGAGGTTTGTTAAATGCGCCCTTCGACTCGCCTGAGGCGGTAGCCGCTGGCATTGTTGCCCCCTATCCAGGCTTCAGCGGGTCGGTAGCTCAGGCGCTGCGCCCCTACCCTCAGTATACCGGGATTGATGACCCGTTTCAGCCAATTGGTTTTTCAACCTATCACTCCCTGCAAACCAAGCTGCAGAAGCGTTTCTCGCAGGGGCTTTCCTACATTGTGAGCTATACGCTCCAGAAGACGATTACGGACACCTCCAACGAAGCCTACTCAGCCTTCAACTCGGGGGCTCGAGATACCGCCAGACGGGGACTGGAAAAATCCATCGCGGGTCTGGATCGGAGCCACCTTCTTGTCGCCAGTTTCGTTTACGAGCTTCCCGGACGAAAACTCACCGGACCTGCCGGCAAGATCGTGGGAGGTTGGGAAGTAGCGGGAGTTGCCAAGTATTACAGCGGCACTCCTGTATCCATAGGGGGCGGTGGGCCCATCCCGCTTTTTGCCGGCGGCAACAGACCCAACCGCATACCGGGTGTTGACCAGCGAACAGGAGCCAGCCGGGGAGACTTCAAACCGGGAGGGTCAGACGCAGGTGGAACTCCTTATCTCAACATCAACGCCTGGTCTCAGCCTGCTCCCTTTACTCTTGGAAATGGTTCAAGAACCGAGCCTGGTTTGCGGGGCTTTCCGTTATTCAACGAAGATCTCTCTTTCATCAAACGCACCTACGTTAACGAATCGGTGAACGTTGAGTTTCGCGCCGAGTTCTTCAACCTGTTCAACCGCGTCATCTTCTTTGATCCAAGCACCGATACGACTGACCCAATCAACTTTGGCAGGTCGTTCGGTCAGGCCAATGTGCCACGACACATCCAATTCGGCCTCAAGATCAACTTCTGAGGCTGTTGCAGGTTGTGATCCTCCAGCTATACGCAGCGTCGTTACTCCCTCACCCGGCCTGCGGCCACCCTCTCCCAAGGGGAGAGGGGCTGGGGGTGGGGCTGGGGGTGAGGGGGCAGGCGCAGAGGGCCGCACCCATGCGAAATTAATTATGTCGTCATGTATAGATGGGTGAATCGGAGCGCAGCAACGGCGGCACACCCGCGAGTCCAGCGTTGCGTGCAACAGGTCAAAAGGACCAAAATCGCATCTGAGAGGATGGTGTCATGCTACGAATAATCCGTTTGCTGATGTTGTT
>QHZQ01000591.1 GCA_003224725.1 Acidobacteriota bacterium
CTAACGACCTATGTGTTCGTATCAGGCTTCTTGAGTGCTGTGGCCTTGCTGGCCTGCTACCTCCCAGCCCGACGGGCCACCCAGGTTGATCCGATGGTGGCACTGAGGCACGAATAAGCCAATTGCCGATTTTGGATTTCCGATTGCCGATTGAAACTGGTTCACGAGTTAATGTTCCGGAGTTCCGAAACCCTTGCACTTGGACTCACACTTAAAACGTGGACCTTAGACTTTGGACCTCAGACCTTGGACTTTGGACCTTGGACTTTGGGCTTTGAACTTTGGACTTTGAACTACTAATCACCGACCACTATGCTTAATGACCTCCGTTATGGCTTGCGAATGCTGGTGAAGAGTCCCGGCTTCACGGCTGTTGTTGTCCTGTCGCTGGCTCTCGGCATCGGAGCCAACACTGCTATCTTTAGCTTGATTGACGCGGTGATGCTAAAGATGCTGCCGGTTAAGGCGCCGGGACAGCTTAGACTCCTCAACTGGCTGGGTCCCTCCGAGCTCCAGCCGCATGGAATCGTCAACGGCGACGTGTCCACCGACGAACACAGCGGTCTCAAGACGATTTCCAACCTTTCGTATCCTACCTTTGAGAAGTTACGAGACCAGAATCAGGTGTTTTCACACCTGTTGGGATTTGCCAGCGCAGGCCAAATGAATGTGACCATTGAGGGACAGGCGGAATTGGCCGATGGACAATTTCTCTCAGGCGACTATGGCGCAGGCTTAGGTGTGCGTCCGATTCTCGGTCGTGCGATCACCACCGACGATGACAAAGTAGGAAACGCCAACTCAGTCGCCATGATTAGTTATGGATACTGGAGGCGAAGATTCGGCGCTGACCCTTCCGTCGTAGGGAGAACGATCAATCTCAATCGCATTCCATTCACTATCATTGGGGTAACACCGCCTGAATTTTTCGGCTTACAGCCAGGCGAGTCGCCGGACATTTGGGTTCCAATTAGCCTGCAACCGCAGGTCGAGTCGCGTGCTTCGCTACTAGCGGACCCGGATACTTCGTGGGTATTTGCGGTGGGACGGCTGAAACCGGGCGTCAGCGAACAGCAGGCAAGTGCTGGTTTGGCCGTTCTGATGCGGCAAATCACCGCCGAAAGCCGCACGCATAGCCAGAAGCCGCAAGAACCTGTCAGAATCAAATTGACCCCGGCGAGCAAAGGCCTTGACAGTCTACGAAGACAATTCTCGCAGCCTCTTTTCATCTTAATGGCCGTGGTGGGGCTCGTGCTGCTGATTGCCTGCGCCAACGTCGCCAATCTGTTACTGGCGCGCGCCACTACACGGCAGAGAGAAATTGCCATCCGTCTGGCTGTTGGAGCCGGAAGGGTGCGGCTGTTGCGGCAGTTGCTCACCGAAAGCATCCTGCTCGCTTTGATGGGCGGTCTCCTTGGATTGCTCTTTGCCTACTGGTTAACGGACCTGTTGCAGATTCTTCCTTCCTCCGTCCATTTCACTTTAGACTTTCGAGTGCTTGGCTTTACGGCTGGAATCGCTGTGGTAACCGGAATCCTTTTTGGCCTGGCCCCTGCGTTGCGGGCAACACGACTGGAACCGAGCGAGGCGCTTAAGGGCAACAGCAGGAGTCTGACCAGCAGCGGATCTAAGTTGTGGTTAAACAAAGGCCTCGTGGTCTCACAAGTCGCGTTGTCACTATTGTTGCTGATCGGAGCTGGGTTGCTGGTTGGTAGCCTCCAGAATTTGATGAGCGTCGACCCGGGGTTTGAACGTGAGAAAGTGCTGCTCTTTAGCATCGATCCCCTTCCGAGCGGATACAAACAGAACCAACTAGCGGGCTTGTCCAAACAAGTTCGGGAGCGCATCGAGGCGATTCCGGGCGTGCGTTCGGCCAGCCTTTCCGGTTGTGGTCTGATTAGCGGCTGTGAAACGGAGACCAGTGGCATCTTATCCGTAGAAGGGGCCAGACCAGAAACGGATAAGCAGGTGTCCGTTTATGATAATGCTGTAGGACCGAGGTTTTTTGAGACGATGGGAATACCCTTGCTAATCGGTCGGGAGTTTGGTGAGCAAGATAGCGAAAGCTCGTCTAAAGTCGCAGTGATCAACGAAACAATGGTGCGGCAATGTTTCAACGGCGAGAACCCGCTTGGTAGGCATTTTGGTTGGGGACCCGAAAACAGGGGAGCGTACGAAGTTGTGGGAGTAGTCAAGAACGCAAAATACAACAGTCTGCGAAGCGAAACTCCCCCTACCGTGTATTTACCTTACTACCAGAGACTCGGAAACCAGCGGCAGATAACCTTCGAAGTGCGGACGGTGAGGAATCCTGTGGGAGTGATTTCCGCGGTTCGAAGCGAAATGCAGGTGATCGACAAGAGCCTTCCTATTTTCAACGTCAAGACGCAGGAACAATCGGTTGAGGAATCTTTGTCTCAAGAGCGTCTTTTCGCCAAGTTTTCGAGTTTCTTTGGCCTGCTGGCGCTACTTCTGGCTTGCATCGGTCTTTATGGCATCATGTCCTACGCCGTGGTCCGCAGGACCAACGAGATCGGCATTCGGATGGCGCTCGGTGCCCAGCGCGGAAACGTCCTTTGGCTCGTGCTGAAGGAAACGCTTTCTCTGATCATCATTGGAGTGGCCATCGGCTTATGTACAGCACTGGCAGCCACACGTGTTATTTCGAGTATGCTTTTCGGGATGACGGCGACTGATCCGAGTACAATCGCCATGGCGACTTTGGTGCTGGTCGCCGTGGCTGCCTTTGCGGGTTACCTTCCTGCCAAGAGAGCCT
>QHZQ01000131.1 GCA_003224725.1 Acidobacteriota bacterium
TATCTTGAAACTGGTATTTTTGAAGGCTGCTTGAGAATCCTCCAAACCCAGTGTGTGGAAGTATTCCTCCTTGCCGGAGACACAGGTCTCATCACGCCGAAAGTCCACTGCGCGCCCCACCATGGCTCGAATCAAATCATCACGGGTTGTTTCGGTAATCTCTTTTCGCCATACCTTTCGACCGTCGCGTAGTACGGTGACATCCTCTGCGATCTCGAACACCTCGTCCAAACGATGGCTAACGAAAATTACCAATCCCCCCTTTGAAGCAAATTTTCGAATATGGTCAAAGAGTTCGCGGGTCTCTCGATGAGGTAAGACAGCGGTGGGTTCATCCAGAATGAGGATTCTAGGCTTTGAGGCTAAAGTGAAGGCTAGCTCCACCAATTGCTTCTCCACTCCGCTCAAGGAGTGGGCCTGGCGCGCGACATCCAGCGATGGCAGGAGAATGCTTGTCGCAAGTGCAGACCGGGATTTGAGCGCCCGCCAGGAAATGTTGCGCAAGCCTCCCAGGGGATATCCCAAACGCAGGGCATAGTTTTCGGCAACAGACAAATCGGGAATGAGATGAGTTTGCTGGTGCACCACTCCAATACCCAATCTTCGTGCTTCTGGAGGAGTGGATATTGAGATTATGTTACCTTCGAGCAGGATCTCACCTTCATCGGGCGGAAATAGGCCGGCTAATATTTTGATGAGCGTTGATTTTCCCGCGCCATTTTCTCCCACCAACGCATGGATACACCCAGACTCAAAGGCCAGATTTACCTGGGAGAGCGCCAGTACCCCGGGATAGCACTTGATGAGATTTCGTATTTCCAGAAGAGGGGCAGCCTTCATCGGATATCACCCCACCTAAACGAAGGAATAGCGAAGCCTGTAAAGAGTGGGTACTAAAGCAAAGGCTGAGGGGGAGAGGAGTTTCATGCATAACTCGACACGACGCCCTTGTTTTTCTGGGCTCTCTCCCGCGTGATTTGCTCAAGATAACCGCTTTGGCGGCAAGCAGCCAGAGGATCTTCTGCCAGACCCTTAGACCGTCTCCAATCAAGCAGGATGGGACGGACATCCATGTAAAAGGCACGTTTCAAGCATTCTTCGGCGTCGACCAGTTCGCATCGCTGCTGATAACGGGCCAAGTCCTCCCGAGTCACCAAAGAAGCTTTGGCAAAGAGTTCTTGGGCTGTTACTACCGTTTGTATCATGGCTTCAATCTTTCCCTTCAGGTTGTGGCTCTGGTCGATCATATAGGCAATGTCAGCTCGCACCCCGGTTTCCCATTCGAAGAAGGCGATCTCGTGGAAAATGCGGAAAACCTGGTAGGGATCAATCGATCCTAGGGTCAAATCATCATCCGCGTAGCGGCGATCGTTAAAATGAAAGCCACCCAACATGTTTTCGCTCAGCAACCAGGCGACGATCTGTTCGATATTTTGGGCCTGGTAGTGATGTCCCGTGTCAACCAGGACCTTAGCCTGGGGCCCAGTCGAGCGGGCCAACAGTAGCGCCATCCCCCAATCTGCAATGTCAGTATGATAAAAGGCGGGCTCAAATGGCTTGTATTCTATCAACAATCGCTGCTCAGGCAAAAGATGCCCATGAGCCTTCTGCAAACCCTCCTCAAACCACTGGCGCCGATGTCGCATATGAGCTGTGCCAGGATAATTGGAGCCGTCTGCAAACCACAGCGAAGCGTCTCGACTGCCCACTTGTTTACCAATCTCGATGCTCTCGAGGATATGATCCAAAGCGGCGCGTCGAATCTCCGGATCGGGATTCCCCAGCGACCCGTGCTTGTAAATCTGGTCCTGGAATACATTTGGATTAATCGAACCGATCCGGATGCCGTATTGTTCCGCCAACGCCCTCACCTCTGGCACACTTTTGAGACCGGATGGGAAGTCCCACAGAACGTGTACAGCCACAGTAGGGCAACATCCCGTCAAGCGATGCACTTGTCCGGCATCGCTAAATTTCTCGCTGGTGGTGGTGGCTGCGGCAGGCTGTATGAACTTACCGAATCGCGTCCCTGTGTTGGCAAATCCCCACGAGGGAAGCTCAATTTGAAATGAATCTAAAGCCCGCCAAACAATCTCCTCTTGATGATTTGCGGACATACCCAGACCTCCCTTGAAAATTAGAAAACCTAAGGGGGGAAAGCGCCGAAGGCGCTGGGGGTGTTTCGGCTGGCAAATGCCCGTCCAGACTGCGACAGAGACATCCTCCGCAGGCTGACGCCTATCCCCCCTTTATTAAGGCGTAATAAGTTGTATTTTCATCACTCGCAGGGCTCTCCTGAAACGCTTTGCGACACTATACTGATTCCATTTTTGCTGGTTAACGAACTGCTGTTGTGAGTATGATCATTTGCTGCCAAAAAGCTCATGAAGCGGTCAAGTTTTTCCCACTGCTGAAGGAACTGTCCCCCAGCCCCTTGGGGAGAGGGGTGAACGCTTAATACGCGTTCGCCAGGCCGCGTGACGGGTAAAACTGTTAGGAGACGCAACTGTCGGCAGTCTGAGGTTACTCGCTACAGATAAGAAAGGGGGGGCGAAAACTTTCAAAGGGATGATTTCACGAATCAATCGGATCCCTGAGCTAATTTGAAACTGAAGTATTTTGTCCAGGTTTTCTCGTCACCTTTCCGAATGGGCTTGAACTCCCAGTCTTGAACCGCCCGCAAGGCAGCCTGGCTCAACGAAGCGTTACTTTCATCCTGGTTTACAGGAGCGGCTTCTAGAACTTTTCCCTCCTGGCTAATTACAATCCTTATCACAACCAGCTGGGTGCTGTCGGCTTGAATCACCTCCGGTGAGAGGACCGGTCGTCGTGACTTTTTCAGGAATGGTAGTTTTCCCGCACCCGTTACATCATGGATCACCAAATTCGCAGCGCGTCCGGCTCTTGGACTTCGAACCTCCCTTGGAAGAGCATGCCTCGCTGACCTCGTTTCCCTTGTATGAAGGGGAACACTGGTCGAAGACTCACTAAGCGCATCCGGAGGAAGATTCCTATCATCGGGCGGAGAGGAAGGTGTTGCCGGCGCCGTTGTTTGCTTTGCTGGCTCCTGATTGGAGCCTGGCGAAGGCACCCCGTTTGCCGTTGAAGGCGTCGAGCCAGTCTGAGAGGACGGCTGAACTGCTGTCGACTCTTCCTGTACCTCTAGTGTCATATAGTCCCTCTTCTTCTCAAAAAAAGGAATGCGGCCCTTCAGCCAAAAGAAAACCAGGAAAAGCAAAATCATAATGACCACGATCTGGAGAGGTCTGGATCTGTAAATCGGAGATGCGGCTGGGGATTTTTGAGCTGAGGACAAAATATTCAATTCGTTTGAAGCGGCTGGCACTAGCTGGCTTGCTGCCGGCCTAACCTCTGGCTGTGGAGCTGCAGGCTGCGCAGAAACTGTTTCCGCTGTAGCTATAATCGTCCCTTGATCTTTTTCGGGCAGTCTGGCTGCTTCGTCCATGGCAGAAACGGGAGAGCTCTGCTGGGTAGTCACCGTCTCCTCCAGCCGAGACTCGGAATTATCGGCAGGCTCCGGCGTCGCTCTAACTTCAGTTTCGCCGGCTGGCTCACGGCTCCGCGCCTTTTCTTCTTTTGACCCGTCCAATGCCGAACTCCCCGTTCTCTGGGCAACGACCTCCGTGGCTACTTCTCTTTGACTGAGAATGCCTGCCACAGCCTTTGTAAGAGCTTCTCTCTGAAAGGGCTTAATGAAATAATCGACGGCACCGTATTTCGAAGTGACCTCTTTGCGAGCATACTCGTCGCGATAAAATCCGGTGTAAAAGATGACCGGGGCCTGAAATTCAGCGTCCGCAGCGATTCGCGAAGAGACTTCAAAACCACTAAGGCGATCCAGTAATAATTCGGTTATCACCAGGTCCGGTTGAAACAGTTTTCCCTTCTCTAATCCTTCCAGGCCATCGCGGGCAGTTTCTATCGAATAACCTTGCCCTTCCAGCATAAACCTTAGCTCGGTTATTTGGTCCTCGTCAGGATCTATGATGAGAATCCGACCGGGCATCTAAGCTTCCTCGTGGGCAAAACGAAATGAAAAAAGTGACCTTGATCATCGCTGTAGCGACAGAATGATATCCTCAGAAGAGACAAAAACCAAATGCAAAAAAATCGAGTTCCTGAAGGTCATGATTCGACGTAGGATGGTTGTCGTACGGGAACGTTTCCACCACTCCCTAGAAGCCACCAGTCGCCAGCCCCATCCTAATCCAGGAGAGGGATCGTCTTTTCACCTGCGGTGGAGATCCACAGGTTCATGATGGACTCTCTTGACCACTTTGAACTTAACCAATATTCTGTCTCGCCGGGCCGGTGAAAAGAACGATCTGGTTAAAGTCGCTCGCGAGCGAAGACGATTCCTTGCAAGAAGTCGATTGAATAAGAGGTAGTGAGGATTGTGCCAAAGAATGCCTTAGCCTGCTTCATGAAATTCACAACACGCAGGTTGGAGATTATTAACTGGTTGAGGACATCAACGGTTGCAATGGGAATTGGAATCAGCCTCTGCCAAGTTCTGACCACCGCCTCCTATGGTGATGTCATCATTCTGAAGAACGGCAAGCGAATAAGTGTGGAACGCTCTTGGGAAGAAGGTAATAAGCTTCGATATGAAAAAGATGGGAATGTCTTTGGATTTTCGAAGGACCTGGTAGAAAAGGTTGAGACCGGGACGTACATACCCGATTCCGAGGAATCCACCGTACCGACCGGCAGGCCAGTCAGTAAGTCCATCCCGATTGAAATTCTTCACGAAGACCTTTCGATTGAAAACAAGCATTCACTGAATTCCATTTCTGAAATCATTAAAGAGGGAAAGGCGGACAATAAGAAACTCGGGGAAATTGAAAACGAGGCTCGACTCAACCCTCGAGATATGGACAAACAGAACCGGTACCGAAGTGCCTTGATGGAAGTGATTAATTGGCAATTCAAACAGGGAGAGCAGGCAGACGCTATGCGCAATTTGCAACAATATCTCCGCATGGATCCCGGCAATCTTCAAGCTTCTATCGCTCTAGGATCCCTTTACCTCAGACAAGGGCAATATCTCCACGCTGAAGATATTCTGAGCCAGGCGCAGGTCAGGAATAATGACTCCTCTGAATTGTACTACCTCTTGGGCGCGACCTATTATCTTCAAGACAGGAATGGTATGGCCAGTCGAGCGTTGCGACGATCGTTGGAACTGGGATTCAGGCCGGAGGTAGATCACCTGCTCAAGAAGATAGAAGAAGAAAATTGGGCTGAGAATGCCTTCAAACAAGCCAATAGCCTACACTTTGTGATTAAGTACGAGGGGACTGAAGGAAATGAAGTTTTGGGTCGTGAGATCCTTCTCAGCCTGGAAAGGTCTTTTACTGAACTGGAATCTGCTTTGAATTATTCGCCTAGAGAGTCAATCTCCGTGGTTCTTTATACGGGTGAGGTTTTTCGCGACGTGACTCGAACCCCCAATTGGGTGGGGGCAATCAATGACGGAAAGATCAGGCTGCCGATTAAGGGGTTAAGCCGGCTGGATGACGATCTACGAAAAATTTTGAAGCATGAGTTAACCCACTCATTTCTTCGTCTAAAAACTGCAGGAACGTGTCCTGTCTGGCTCAACGAAGGCTTGGCCCAATACGAAGCGGGAGATTCTGCTCGTCAGTTTTTTCCGCTCTTTAAGCAAACGATATCGGAAAACAATTTTCTACAACTCAAGAGATTAGAGGGCCCCTTTGTTCATCTTCCCTACGCCACGGCAAGCTGGGCCTATCAAGAGTCTTTGGTGGCTGTAGAATTCCTGGTTAAGTCGTACGGCCTGGGAGAAATTCGAAGGTTGCTGGAACAGAGTGTCAATTCTGCCGATTTTGAAACGACTTTAAGAACCGTCCTACGGAAAGATTACGCCGAACTACAAAGGGAACTGCAAGATTTTGTAACGAATCAGTAGGCTTCATTCCTAAGCTTTTTTCATGTAGTCTTTGTACCATTCAACTGTCAGCCTTAAGCCTTCCTCGAAGCCCACGGTTGGAATGTACTTCAAATTAACCTTTGCTAGCGTAATATCAGCCATGGAGTGCTTGATATCGCCTGTTCTGGTTGGTTCGTAGATCGGCTCTAAATGGCTTCCGAGAAGACGATTCAAAATCTCCACTACCCGATTTAAAGTGATCCGATCGCCACACGCCACGTTGAAAACCTTGCCAATAGCCTTGGAAGAATGGCAAGCCAAAAGATTTGCCTGCACTACATTGGAAACATAGGTGAAGTCGCGGCTCTGTTCACCGTCTCCAAAAATCACAGGGCGCTGCCCGGAGAGCATGGCAGTAATAAAGCGCGATAGCACCCCTGAATATTGAGAGTTCGGATCTTGCCGCGGGCCGAAGACATTGAAGTAACGCAGTGAAACCGTTTCTAAACCGTAAAGAGAACTAAAAAGTTGGCAGTATTCCTCGCCCATATACTTCATCAAGCCATAAGGAGAGATCGGACTAACCCGCATTGCCTCCTCTTTCGGAAGCTGCTCACTGTCCCCGTAGGCGGAAGATGAAGCCGCATAGACGACCCTTTTCACGCCGGCTTCCTTAGCAGCCCATAGAACATGTAAGGTCCCGGTGACATCGGCGTTATGTGAGCCTATAGGATCAATCACCGATCTAGGTACCGAAGGGATAGCCGCCTGATGAAGAATGTAGTCAACTCCCTCGACTGCCTTTTTCAAATCAGCCAGGTTACAGATGTCGAGCTCCCTAAAATCAACACGGTTCCGAAATGTTCGCAGATTTTCTAGGTGACCAGTTGAGAAATTGTCGATGACTCTGACTCTGGCTCCCTGATTTACCAGTTCCTCAACAATATTCGAACCAATGAAGCCCGCGCCACCTGTGACGAGATAGATCGACATATCCGACCTTTCGCTTTGGAGAGTCCGCCCTTCTCAAAAGGCTTTTTAAAGCTAGCACAAATGATATTCAATTCCAACCCGACTAAACTGATGTCAATGCGAAAAATTCCTGTGGTAAGATGACGCCGAGTAAGAGAATCGTTTGGGTCGAGAGCCTTTTGGGTATGTCATTAGGGCCCGAAGTTAATCCAAAGGATTGAAATGTCGATAAATAACTTTGGTCTTTTCGAAACTTAGGCAGGGATAAATGGGCATGACGGGAAACCTTTCTGAACGGCTATTTCCAGAGATTCTCATGCATTTCTCTCTTAATTCTAAGAGTGGGACTCTGGTTGTACGTCGCAACCCGACGGAAAAAAAGATCTATTTTGATAAGGGGTCAGTGGTCTTTGCAGAGGGCAATGTGCCCCAGGATCACTTCGGTGAACTGCTCATTAATATTGGCAAGCTCTCTCCCAGTCAATTGGAAGGGGCGTCCGAAAAAGTCTCTGCTGAAAAGCCTCTAGGTAAGGTCCTGGTTGAAATGGGCTTGTTCGCCGCCACAGAAATTCGTGAGTTGCTGGAGCTACAGGTCCAGGAAATCATTTATCCCTTGTTTGATTGGAATAACGGAGAATTTGAATTCAAGAATAGCAGCACGTCTCTAGATAAGGACCTCGGTCTAAGTATTTCCACTCACAATCTGGTGTTAGAGGGTATTCGCCGCATTAAGAATTCCGAGATCATACATAAAGGCCTAAAGGGAACCGAAAGTCTCGTTCGGCTGGCTCCGGATTATGAAAGCAAGGTTGCGGACCTTTTGATAAAACCGGACGAAGCTTTCATTTTAAGCCGCATCGAACCCACTTCCAGAATTTCCGAGATTTTGCAAGTCTCACCACTAGGTTTGGAGATGACGCAAAAGGCCCTTTACGGCTTTATTTCAACCGGGATCATTGAATTTGTTACGGATTCAAATGAAAGTGCTTCGACTTCCCCGCCAAGGTCTTATAGAGCCCAGCGTTCGCAGGAATTAAGTGCCACTCCCCCATCGAGTGAAACCTCAGAAAAGGAGGAAGAAGATATTAAGGAGGCGCGCGCCGACATCCTTTTGATGTTAGAAGACACTAAAAAGTCAAATTACTATGATCTCCTCAAAGTCCCGTCGAATGCATGCTTCGACGAGATTAAGAAAGCCTATTACGGACTAGCCAAGAAATATCACCCCGACCATTATCAAGCGAGTGCTATCGATCTAAAAAATAGCCTGGACACCATTTTCTCCACGCTGTCTCAAGCCTACGACACACTAAAAGTTCCGGCCACCCGGGCCAGCTATGATGCCAAGATTTTCAAATTGGAAGAAAACCAAGCTCATTCGACGGAGAAATCTGTAACCTCCCAAACATCCGCTACGGGAGGGGCCCAGCAGAAGTTAGCCGAGTTAAACTACCGCCAGGGGCGTGGGTACTTTGACCAAAAGGACTATTGGAGTGCTAGCCAGGCTTTTCGTCAGTCAGTGCGTCTGGAGCCTGAGAACGCCCGCTATCGGCACTGGCTGGCGACCTGTCTGACCAAAAATCCTAAATGGCGCCGAGAGGCTGAGGAACACTTTCTTAAGGCAATTGAACTCGAACAGTTCAATCCGAGCCACTACTTAGGACTGGGACTGCTCTACCAGGAAGTAGGTATGCCTAAAAGAGCTGAGGCTCAATTTCGTCAGGCTTTGCAACTCTCACCTGGAGACAGGGCAGCAAAAGAAGCGTTAGAAACTCTGGCCAGCTCCAAAGGAAGTGAGAAAAAAGGTTTCAAGACGTTGAAAACTCTCTTCGGGAAAAAATAAAGTCATCTCTGTATTGGCTGAGTAGGGGAAAAGACCGTCAGGCGAAGTGGGCTCGGATGAAAGCAGCATTCGCCATGGCCCATCGTCATGGACTGGAATAAATGACCTCCAACCGCTCTCAGGCCGGACGAGTGTCCACGCCTCTGGCCTGAGGACAACCTCTGATTTAAAGTCCTGAATCGAGGCGGCCGGAATATCGAGAACGAGATCAACGAAATTGGGTGCCGCGCACTGAGGGTCAGTCAACCAAAGGAACCACCAGCACTGGCCGATGCGTCCCACTGACGATCTGGTTCGCAAGATCGTGCCAGCGAAGGCGCCGAGGTGGTCGTGGCGCCGGTGCGCCAATCACGATCAAATCATAGTCGCCCTCTTCGGCTTCGCTCAAGATGTGATCGATGGCAGGTTCTTCGCCGATTTTGCTTTGACTTTTGACGCCCATGGATTCCAGCGTGGATAGCGCCTGGCGCAAATGCTGTTCGGCGCGCCTCCGTTGTTCGCTCGTCTCTTGAGAGCTGCGCACGTGCAGCACAGTGGCCAGTCCGCCGGTCAAGCTGGCCAGTCGCCCACCGATGCGGACGTCGGCCTTTCCCGGTTCGCCAACGGCACTGCAAATCAAGACACGGCCCAGGCTCGATCTCGGCTCTTGAACCATGAGGACCGGTACTCCAACTTGTTCCAGAAGAGGTCTGACCGTGCTCCCGAAAGCAGCGGGCCTGGCCTCTTTGGAGCTTTTCTGTCTCCCCAGGATGACCAGTTCATAGTGCCCCTCTTGAACTTCGAGCAAGATCTCGCCGCCAGCGGCACCTTGGCGGACCCGAATTTCCAGGTGTGGAAGCTGCCCCAGCCATTGTTCGCGCAGCCTCTCCAGCCTCTCCCGAGCGTTCACCAAGGCTTGGCTTGAATCCACGACAGACACCATCGTGGCTGACCCTCCTGCTGCCTGAGCCAGATAACAGCCGAAATTTGCTACAGCTTCTCCGGCACTTGAATCCTCGCTACAAATCAACATCTTCAAGCCGACGGTTTCCAGAATGTGATAATGCCTGAGCCCAATCCAGAATTTTTGTTCAGGCGTGAACTGGACGAGTGGCTCTGCCTCGCTCGGTCTTACAGCCTCAATCTGAGTGGTTCGCCAACCATAGTCACTCTGAGGGACCCGGGACGGGATTTCTTGCAACCCTTCGACCTCCAAGCGGATGCGCTGCTGAGAACCAGCAAACACCCGCTCGATGACTTGTCCTTGGCCAAGCGCGATCACTCCACTATCAGCTGAAAAAGGCTCTGACTGCAGCAACACGGTTTCTGGCCGAAAGAGCAGCCTCACCGGCCTCTCTTCATCGTGCGAAGCGATCCCTCGCGGTAGCGGCAAAACGGTGGATCCCACTTTGACCTGGTTATCCCGGACACGTCCGGTCAGCACATTGCTCCCTCCGATGAAGTCGGCCACAAACTCGGTCCTGGGCCGGTGGTATAACTCCTCCGTCTTGCCCACCTCGATCAAACTTCCGCGCTCGATCACTCCAATTTGATCGGCTAGTTCGAAAGCCTCTTCCTGGTCGTGGGTCACCAGAATCGTTGTCACCATAAGCCGGCGCTGAATATCTTTCAAAGTTTTGCGGAGTTGCCGGTTGATAGGCCAAAGCGCGGGCCAAGGCAACTCGTTGCTGTTGTCCGCCCGAAAGCTGGTCTGGAAACCTCCGTCCCAATCCAGCCAGTCCCACCAGGTCCAACAGTTCTTCACTGCGTTCCCGCCGCCTGGCAGTGGGAGTCTTACGAATACGCAACCCGAACTCGATGTTCTCGGCTGCCGTCATGTGTCGAAAGATGGAATAATTCTGAAACACAAATCCTATCCCGCGCGCCTGAGGAGGCAATAAAGTAACATCCTGGCCGTTTAAGAGGATCGTGCCGCCATCGGGCTGGATGAGCCCGGCAATCATCCGCAAGATAGTGCTTTTGCCGCTGCCGCTCCCGCCCAATAGCACAAACAAGTGACCATCAGTTACTTCTAAAGAAGCCTTGTTCACTACAAGGTTCCTGCCGAATCGCTTGGTGAGGTCAGTCAACACAATGGACATCAGGCCACCCTCTGACTGCGTCGTTGCGTGAAGCGCAGCAGGACAAAAAAGAGTGCGAAGGAAAGCGTAGCCAATACCGCTGCCACAGCGTTGGCAGTCTCGATATTGCCGGCCTCGAACTGGGCGAAGATATAGAGTGGAGCGGTCTGGGTCCGCAAGCGCAGGTTACCACTGACCATGACGGTGGCCCCAAATTCTCCCAGCGAATGTGCAAAGGTAAGAAGCGTGCCAGAAAACAAGCCGCCGCGTAGCGTGGGCAGGATGACAAATCGGAAAGCCTGCCAGCGGCTAGCCCCGATGGTGTAAGCCGCTTCTTCATAGGTGGCTTCCAACTCATCGAGCACGGGCTTGACTGCCCCAAGCATGTAGGGAAAGGTGACGAACAAATGAGCCAGAAACACTCCGAAAGGTGCAAACATTGGCTGGACTCCCATCGGGTCGAGAAATTGCCCGAGCAAACCCAAAGGCCCCCAGAGCAGTAGCAGGGAGGTACCGACCACGACCGTGGGAATCGCCACCGGAAGATTGACGACAACACTGAGAGCTTCACGTCCGGGAAAACGGTACTTAGCGAGTACATAAGCTGCAAAAGTCCCAAGCACACCGTTCACCAGAGAAGTCGCGAAGGCGATCAGCAGCGAGAAGCGCAGGGCGAACTGGGCGTCGGATTGACTGAAGGTGCGAATAAAGTGCCCCAGCCCACCGCGCGCTGCAAAAATGTAGATCGCTCCAAGTGGCATGAGCAACAACGGCAGAAGAACCAGTAATAAGAAAGAAATGGGCAAAAGGCCAGTTGTTTTACGCGAAGTTCGTCGCCTTCTTGTCTTCATTGGCCTATCTCTTGCAGTACGCGGTTTTTCCAAATGGCATCGACAATTTCTCGCTTGGCCTGGGGCCAGTCACCGAAGTCCCTGATCAGGAAAGGGTCTTGGATATGCCCAAACAAGAGGTTGCTCTCATTCAAAGTCTCATTCATACTGCGATAACCGAACTTCACAAATATTGATTGCGCCGGATCGCTCCACAGGAAAGCCACAAAGGCCTCCACCAATTCGCGTTGTTCGATGGCGATATTCTTATCCACAACGACCAGAGTGTGTTCACTGAAAATGGTGCTTCGGGGGTAAACGATCTCGGCTCGCAACCTGCCGCGAGCCAAGTCCCGGATCGCCTCTTGCTCGTAGGTAATCAAAGCGTCACCAAAGCCATTTTCAAACTGCGTTCGGGCAGCCCTTGCTGAAGCAGCCTGGGCAACCACGTTACGCCAGATCCCCAGCAGCAATTGGTAACCTGCCTGGGCTGGATCAGGACTGTGGCGGGAAGCCGCCCCATACTCCGCTACGATGGCCCAATTGGCCCCACCTGACGTCAAGGGATCCGGATGAACCACACCGATGCCAGGGCGAGCAAGATCGCTGAAGCCATGTATCCCTTTCGGATTGCCAGGGCGCACCAGAATGATGAACGGGGTACGGTTGAGCACTCCCGCATAGGGTAACTGGCGCCAAGTAGGACCACGCAACACCCCAGCCTTGACCAGTCTTAGCGCGTCCAATTCCAGGGACAAGACACCCACCTCAGCCGGGACACCCAGGATCATCTGGTTAGTCACTGTACCCGACCCCGCAAAAGAAGAAATGAACTGCAGTGACTCACCTCGTCGCATCTCCCACTCGGATTGAAAAGCCGGGAAAATGCCCTCGCTCATCACCTCGCCCAGAATGCTAAATCCATATACTACCAGAGTGCGAGTAGGTATAGCTCGAGTTCCCGGAATCCATGGCCAGAGCGCATAAAGCGCCAAGCCAGCCACAATCGTGAGAAAGCTGAGCCGCTCGAAGAGTAACCGCCAGTTCATAAGGCCGAAGAATGCTGGTTGGTTCATGCAGCTTCGAATGATGAGTTGCTTACCTCGAAAAAGTCCTCAATGTCAAGACCCGCAGTCAAGGCTCGCAAAGAAAATTAAACGCCAAAAACGTGCCGTCCCGACTTTGGAGCTAGCCTTGGAGATCGATGACTTGTATCCGGGTTCTGAAAAGGCGACAAAACGCAAGCCAATACTTTGGTTCAACCGATTTTTCCTTATCGAGTTATCCATTCTCATCATATCATTACATTCTCAGCGAGCCCTGGGTGATCATCTTCCGAATAAGGCAAATCTTAACGGATCAAATAAGAAAAGTCTTGACATTTTGGTTCGCCTCAGGTTATTTATCTACTGTCTTTATAGACTAACTCGGGTTAACGCTCAATGCTTTCAATGAAAGCCAAATATGGTCTCAGGGCCCTGCTCTCTTTGGCAAGACAGGAGAACCAGGGTCCAGTTCTCATTTCTGAACTTGCAGAAAAAGAGAGCATTCCCAAGAAATTCTTAGAACTCATCCTTCTGGATTTGAAGAACCACGGCATCCTTCAAAGCAAAAAGGGTAAAGGTGGAGGATACTCTCTAAGTCGACGACCTGAGGCTATCAAGCTGGGGCGCGTGATTCGGGTTCTGGATGGGCCACTCGCTCCATTGCCTTGCGCCAGTCAGACGGCCTATGTTCCCTGTGATGAGTGTGAAGATGAAAAAACCTGCGGGATTCGGCTGGTCATGAAGGACGTGCGGGACGCTATGGCGACCATTCTAGATAGTACCAGCCTGGCTGATGTCCTGCATCAGGTGGAAAAGGCCTCAGCCCAGAAAACCGGGGTTCCGACGTATCAGATTTAGTTGTTTTGACTAATAGCCTAGTAATTCAATAGAACAAATAGTGTGTTAGGCTCATGCAAGGCCAAATAGTCAAGCCAGCTCCTTCCCAACACGATGAACGGGTCACTTCGAGAAATCATTTCTGAGATTGTCTCGGCACTGAACAGTATCCGCTATGGCTCGGTGGAAATCACCGTTCACAACTCGAAAGTTGTGCAAATTGAAAAGAAGGAAAGGGTTCGTTTTGACAAGGAGGCTCATAGAGAGAATATTTGATTCGTCAATGCCAACCAGATCTCTGGAGGCCGAAGTGCCGAATTGAAATTCAACAGGAGCTGACCGGACAGCCGGAAGATCCAAATCAAAAAGGAGATTGTTTATGAAACATCGTTGGCTGTCAGTATTGTCAGTTCTCGGCATCACCCTTGTATACGGTCTTAAATTGCCCGGCCAGGCTCAAAATTCCGGCGCTCCCAGCGCTCCTTCAGTCGAGGAACGATTGTCTGCGACTGATGCTGCGGGCGCCGTTACCAAGCCCGCGCAGAAACCGCAGGTGTTGGCTGGACCGGTGGCGGACACTGTTCTGAGTCCCTTGGGTGGCTACGGCACCTCGCCTCCGCCCGATACGGGCCCTTATGACGCGCCCGATTTCGCTCCGATCACCGAGTTGAACAAACAATTGCCCACGTGGATCCAGTTCGGCCTCGAAGAGCGTTTTCGGTGGGAACGCCCCAGCGGCAGTGGTTTCAAGCCCCACACCGACGATGCCTATTTTCTCAACCGCCTCCGCTTCGGCATGAGCCTCCAGCCTACCAGTTGGTTGAGGCTGCTCGCCCAATTCCAAGACGCACGCCCCATGTTTCTCAAGCCTCCCGTGGGTCCGCCTAATGAGGTGAAGTGGGACCTCAAGCAGGCCTATGTCGAACTGGGCGGATCGGAGACCAGTCCGGTCACCGTTCGGGTAGGCCGGCAGATCATTGACTATAACAGCACCATTTTCGGCAATTCCGAGTGGCGTAACCAGGGCCGCTCGTATGACGCCGCTGTCATGAATATCCACCTCGACCGCTACCGGCTCGGAATATTTGCGGCATCGATCGTCAATCCGTTAGATATCGGGATCAGTCATCACCTGGACGGCAACAACGTTTACGGCCTGTACGGTGGCATCGAAAGAGTGATCCCGAAGTCCGTGATCGAGCCGTTCCTTCTTTGGCGAGTGGCGCCCAGTGTCGCTGTCGAAACGACCGCCACGACTAAGACAGGGAAACTCGACGAAAAGGCCCTTGGATTCCGGCTGCGGGGCAAACAGATCCACAATTTCGACTACCGGATCGAGGTGATCGGGGAACGTGGGTCCGCCGGGAGCAATGATATCAGCGCATGGGCCACCACATTTGGCGTCGGTTACCGGTTCTCTTCGTTGCCAGGGGTACCGCGGATCTTCGGCGGCTACGACTTTGCCAGCGGCGACAGGAATCCGACGGACGGCGTTCACAACACCTTCGATGTCATGTATCCCAACGCCCACGATCGGTTCGGGATCGCCGATCAATTCGGTTGGCAGAACCTTGTTTCCTATCGCGGCGGCGTCACCGTCAGACTGCATCGCCGTCTGTTCGTGGTCGGGCAATACCTGGATTTCCGTCTGGCAAACGCCCAGGACGGTATCTACAATGTCTCCGGCGGATTGATCGCTCGCGACAAAACCGGAATGTCGGGAACGCACGTGGGCAAGTCGGTCGAAACTTACGCCTGGTACGAGCTGAATCGGCGGATCTCCTTCGGCGCGGGCATCGCCCATATCTTCCCCGGTACATTCCTCCGCACTGCTACCCAGGGAGCTGCATACACGTATCCCTACGTCGTGCTCAACTTTATGGACGGCAAGAGACTGCTGGAAGTCCCCTAGTTCGGTTTGCGACGCGATCGCTCCGGCGAGGCAGACGCGGCGGAAACTTGCGATTGGGGGGCACGCAGGTGCAGGGCACTGAAGAAGAGGAAGCCGCTCTAACCCTCGGCGCCAGTGGCTGGCAGACCTTTCTCCCAGTATCGCTGCCCAACGTCAAATGGGGATTGCTGTATGGGGTGATTCTATGTAATGCTCGTGCCATGGGCGAATTTGGCGCTGTCTCGGTAGTTTCCGGTCATATCCGTGGAATGACCAATACTATGCCGCTCCATATTGAGATCTTGTATAACGAATATGAGTATGTCGCGGCCTTTGCGGTGGCTTCGTTGCGATCGCAAGGCCACTGGCGAAAATCACCTTCCAGCCAGAATCAAGCACATCAACTCGACTGGTCCAGTTGTCAAGGTGGAAGCGATCACCCAATGGGGGGACCCTGTTCTCGTCGAGCTTTCGCAGGACAGGTTTCAAGCTCTCCACCTCAAGAAAGATGAAGAAGCGTTCTTGATTCCTCGAGATCTGAAAATATTAGCAGGGGCCAGGGTTAAGACGCCCCAGTGGGAATTATGCTCTTGATGGTTTCTACAGCATTCAGGTAGATCAGCTTGGGCGCCCATTGGCTTTTTCATCTGAAAAGCTCTCCAGAAGGGAGACTCACCTTGGCGGATCTTTATCAAAACATTGTCCCAACCTTCACGCGACTTGACAATGAAGACCTCGTTCAAATGGAGCAATCGCTTTTGCGGGCGGCAGCGCGTCTGCCGATTGGAATCATCATCCCCGCCCTGTTCAAAGACATCTCCTCGGAAGCAATGCAAAACATTATTCACGAACTTTCCAGCATGGAGTTTATCAGCAAGATCTATATCAGTTTGGATCGGGCTACCCCCGGGGAACACCGGGAAGCGCAAGAAATCACCCGGCCTTTGAAGAAGACGGCTCGAGTTCTGTGGAATGATTCACCCGCCGTGCAGTCGGTTATCGCCAAGATCGATGCGGTGTTGCCGGTCGGTCCCAGAGGCAAAGGTCAGGCCGTCTGGACAGCCTTGGGCTATGCCTTGGGCAAGAGCGAGGTTTCCGTGATTGCTTTCCATGACGCCGATATCCTGACCTATGGCCGTGGATTCCTGCTCAGGCTACTCTTCCCGGTAGTGCGGCTGCGCTACCAGTTCTCCAAGGGCTTCTATGCCCGTTACTCCGACCGGTTGCATGGGCGGGTCGTCAGGCTTTTCTATTTTCCGTTTGTGAAGGCCCTACGCAAAATCCTGCCGAAGATTGACTTCCTGGAGTATATGGCCGACTTCCGCTATCCTCTCTCGGGAGAATTTGCGACATTTGCCAGCATCGCCAATGAGCTCCGCTTCCCGTCTGACTGGGGGATTGAGGTCGGCATCCTCTCAGAAATCTACCGCATCGTCCGGCCTCATCGCATTTGTCAAGTCGAGATTGCGCCGCGCTACGACCACAAGCATCAGGAGGTGGGACAGGACCCAAGCGCAGGGCTCGCGAGGATGGTTTCGGACATCGCTAGAACCTTCTTTACTCAATTGAGTTCCGGCGGCTGTGTACTGAACTCGGAGATCCTGCGCACGTTGAAACACACCTACATGGCCAACGCCCGGTCCTACGTCAAAACCTATGAGGACTTTTCGAAAATGACCGGATTGCACCACTTTGACATGCATCAAGAGCTGGGTGCTATTGAGATTTTTGCCGGAGGGCTGGAGCAGGCGTTCCATGAATTTCAGAGCCACCTGTTTGGCTCACCGTTGATTCCTGAATGGAGACGCATCGAAGTGGCGTTGGATGGCATTTTGTCGGAACTGGCGGCAGCGTTCGACAGCCCCCATCCGTAAAGGGTCAGAGGGTCGGCAGCGTGTGTATGACGCACTATATGCAAGCATCGGTGAGAGCTTGAAGTCACAAGGGTCGCAACGATCTTGGTGATTGCAGTGCGCAGTCTAATTGATGGGCCCCCTCATTCCATGATTCATTTTGGATTTTCCCGTCTGATCTAGACCTCTTCGTAACCCTTGTGCCAGCTGTGTTGCTGGTCCCTTACCCCAGTAGTGCAAAAAGATTATACGCGGTTGCTCGTGCGTCATGTGATGGTGAATCGCCACTAAGTTGAGGCTGGAAGCACGCAGTGCTTTGAGCACTGACTGAAGCTCGCTTTCTAAAACGGCGAAATCTCCATCGACAAATGCATTCTCGTTACTGCCGGCAAAAGCAGCCCAGGTGTTAACTCCCATCTCTTTTCCAACTTCGTCCCTGCCATGCATTCTGGCCTTCCGACCAATGACCACTTTGAACATCCCGTTATTAGCTTGCCCCCTGGTTCCGAGAACTTCTTCAATGGCCTTTCCATCGATAGAGCTTTCTTCTGAGACAGGAGATCCCTGGAATCCCTTTGCTGGTTGCGGACTGGCTGAGCGAATCTCTTTGATCTTGTCCTGGGTTGCACGGACAGCTTTAGCCAGCGTTTCCAAATTCCCCTCTCCGCCAATGTGCATGAAAAATACTTTGGGGCTATCGTAGAAGAAATGATTATGCAAGGCAGTTACGCCAAGACCGTTATCCAGGGCTGCACTCATGACCGGGTTGACTTCATCCTCAAATAAAACCAGGTCGCCCATGACCATCGCTGGGCCCTTCTTGCCTCTTTTGAAGGCAGCCCAGGAAGTCAACCCCATGAATGGTTTCATAGCCCAACCATCTACGCTTACCTTTACATCAGTTCGGGGAAAACTCACCTTAAAAACGCCTTCTTCCGGAATTAAGACCCCCTTGGCTCCGGTCAGTTCATCTATTTTCTTTGTATCAATGCCAGCATCGTTTGTGTCCGCCAATGTCGCTGCGCTGAGTGCCAGCAGAGGAAACAGGGTCAGAACACTGAATCTGGTTTTCATGATGATCAGGCTCCTTTCG
Organism: Acidobacteriota bacterium; assembly: GCA_003224725.1. Lineage (GTDB taxonomy): Bacteria > Acidobacteriota > Terriglobia > Versatilivoradales > Versatilivoraceae > QHZQ01. Next base: position 18,340 of record QHZQ01000131.1, read on the forward strand.
TATTGAATGTTAAGCCATCTCTGAGGCTCCCACTTGAACGAATTGAAATCTAAGATTTTCAGACTCAAAACCCATGAAGACGCATTTGGAAATCTGTGGAATAGCGGATCGAGTAAAAGAAAGATTTATGCCGCCGAAATCACTATGCCCTCCAAGACGAACCACAAGATAATTTTGATCAACGGAAAGAAAGATTGGGCTCCCTTCTTCCATCTACATGAAATGAACGGATCATCGTCCGCACGAAGGGCCTCGGAACGACAGTCGCGTTTTCGAACTCAAGGGATTTGCATCGCAGGGCTTCTTGTGACACGGGCCACAAGTGTATCCTTCAACTGCAGGCTATTGGGAAGATATAGAGGAGGTAGTCAACTTGGATGAATGGAAGGAGCAGGTCTATAAGCCGAATTCTGTGTCCCTCTGAACCCGTTGAAACTAATGTTCAGCGAGCAACGGTCATTCCTCTAGCCCGAGAGTTACCTCTCAGGTCCAGCGTCCTACCCGGATGTCAAACGGCGCGGGTCACGCCTCCATCCCTATTTGGATTTGCTCCGTGTGGGGTTTGCCAGGCTTGCTTATTGCTAAGCAACCGGTGCGCTCTTACCGCACCATTTCACCCTTACCCTGAAAAGCAGTGGCGAGTGACAAGTGGCTAGTGACGAGCAAAATGCCGATGGTTCAAAAGAAATCAGAATCGCGCACTGCTCACTCGCCACTGCTTTTCAGGGCGGTATCTTTTCTGTTGCACTTTCCGTACTCTAGTGAGCCCCCCGCGTTACGGGGCACACTACCCTGTGGAGTTCGGACTTTCCTCCCGCCCAATCCAAAAAACTTGGGCCGGCGACCGTCCGACCTGCTCCCGAGTTATTATAACCACTTTCCTGATATCACGCAGAGTTTCTCAATCGAGCCCAGCCAAAGATATTTGAAATTTTCCGGGCCGCCACCAGACGAACAAGGATAAGGCGCGACAAGGACCTGTCAGAATTCCTGAGGTTAATACACCCACGAATCACACGAATTCACACGATCTGCCGGGGTGCCAACTCGCGTGCTTCATGGGTCTATCCAATAATTCGTTTGTACTCCCACAGGTCACCAGGTCCTACGTTTCATGCCAATAAAAAATATCGGCTATTTTCCTTCTCTCGAAGACCCGCGAATCCCAGCTCGGAGCGAATAGAGTTCAGCTCGTAATTCGTGCCTATTCGTGTGATTCGTGGGCTCTGAACTTGTATTTTTTCAGGGTCAGCATCAAAAGCGGCGCTTCCAAGTCCACCGACACAATCTCAAGGGACAGCAAGAACAATGGCTGCAACCAACAAAAATAACACCGCGCCAATCTGCATGACTAATTCCCTGCCCCCTGGTTGAGATAAATCTTGACGTTATGCGTCGCGCGTCCGACGGCCACAATATCCAGGTAACCATCCTGGTTTAAGTCAGTCACAGTTAAATCTTCGGTAGCCATCCCGCCGTCATCAATCAGATACTTCTTCCCCGCGTCCCAATTTTCATCCTGGGGATCATACACGGCAATCCCCGGCCTTTGGATCGTTTCTGAAGCCTCCCGCCAGCCAACCACCAGTTCGTCATCTCCATCTCCATCGAGGTCAGCACACCACAATGCATGACCTTGCTTCAACTTCGAATCCAGGATTTGTCGTCGCCAGAGATCACCTGTTTTCTCCGGCGCCAGATAAACCACCACTTGGTGGCCATGCCACGGCTCGATGGTCGCCAAATATTTCTTCCCACTGCGGAATCTTCCCAGCTTAATTTCACCTGCCCCGGGACCGCCCTTTTCATCCGGATTTCCTTCACCCAACTGCCGCTTAGTCCATTGGCCATCCTTTCTTCGATCGAAGAGGAAGATGCCCTCCAAGCTCGCCGTTATTATTTCGTCGGCCGGGTCGTCGTCAAAATTGACAACCAGGATATTGTGGAGGGTATGAAGCGTTTCATCGATGATTTCCGTGGACCAGGTTTCTTTTGTTGGATCGGAAGGCTTCCGGAAAAGCAAGAGCCGT
>QHZQ01000595.1 GCA_003224725.1 Acidobacteriota bacterium
TACGTCCCTTCCAGCTTCATTTTGGCTGATGTCATAGTTCTGGCAGAAGACGCAGCGGAGGTTGCACCAGGCAAAGAAGATGGTGCCGCTGCCATTCCACCCCCGTAAACAATCCTCTTCGCCGAAATGAGCAAAGTAACTGGCCACACGCGCGTAGCGACCTGTCCGGCAGATTCGCTTCTCATCCTGCAGACGGTTGATGCCACAATTCCAGGGGCAAACCTGGCAATTTTCCAGTGAGGCAAGACCTTGCTCTACGCGCCGATCGAGTTCTCCGGATTCGTAAAGGTGAAGGTAGCTGGGGCAGGAAATCTTTAGCTGGCCCGCCGACATATCCCCTCCTGTTTTCAAGAAAAACCGTGTCCCCATCAGTCTACCACAGGACTTTCGGTAATGCGTTGGTTACGGAGGGCGAAGAAACAGCTTTGGTAACCACGACGAATTTGCTTTCTAATTCGTCGTGGGTTTGTCCACCTCCACGGAAAAGCCCACGGCGAGCGACGGCGGTCGCGGAGAAAGGCGCTCGCCGTGGCTGCCAAGCCCCCCCAAAACGCCCCTCGTTACTAAACGCATTACGCACTTCGACTTTTTCACCTTGACAAGCCTTTCCTTTGAGAGTGAGAATCGCGTTTTTGAGGGTAAGAAAGAAGCCTGCTAAGGAGGCTGCAGTCATGGGTGTGACAAAAGTTGGTTTTTATGGGCATGTTCGGCAGTACCACAACCTTCGTGCTGACATCGATCAGGCCATCCACGACGTTCTGGAGAGCGGCACCTACGTGCTGGGTCCTCAGGTAGCGAAGTTCGAAGAGGAGCTGGCGCGCGATATGGGCACCAAGGAAGCCGTAGGTGTCAATTCAGGCACGGATGCCCTCTGGCTTACATTTGTGGCGCTAGGGATCGGACCAGGTGACGAAGTCATCACGGTTTCGAACACTTTTTTCGCCACCGCGGAGGCCATCTGGTTGGCCGGAGCCACTCCAGTCTTTGTGGACAGCGACCCCAAGACGCGCAACATCGATGTCGCGAAGATCAACATGGCCATTACATCCCGAACCAAGGCAATTGTCCCAGTGCATCTTTATGGCCTGGCCGCAGACATGCCGGCCGTCGCCAGGATCGCGCGAGCTAATAATCTGCTGGTAATTGAGGATTGTGCACAGGCGGTTGGAGCGCGCGGAGACCATTTTGCCATCGGTGAGCTCAGCGATGCCGTTTGCCTGAGCTTCATCATCCAGAAAAATCTGGGATGCTTCGGTGATGGGGGTGCCGTAGTCACCAACAACAGGGATCTGGCGACGAGCCTCCGCAAATTGCGCAACCATGGCTCCTTGAAACGTTCCTACCACAGCATCGGATACAACAGCCGGTTGGACGAACTGCATGCGGCCGTGCTACGCGTTAAGCTGAAGCACGTGGACGCTTGGTCTGAACTACGGCGCAAGCATGCCAGCGAATACAACGCATTATTGGCCAACTCTCGGTTGATTCTGCCCTATACCCCTCCCGGTTATGAGCACGTTTACCACCTCTACGTGATCGAATGCGACGACCGCGACGATTTACAGGCGTACCTGGCCTCGCGTGATATCGTGGCGCTCACTCATTACCCGATCGCAATTCATCAGCAAGAGGGCTTCCCCTGGGGCCGGGGTGCTCGGGTTGTGGACTCCTTGACAGTGACAGAGCAATCCGCAGCGCGTGTTCTCTCTCTACCCATGTATCCGGAACTCACCAGGCCAGAGTTACAATATACCGCCGAAGCAATCCAAAGCTGGGCGGAAAGCCACGACACTATGGTTCGGTGAGCAAGGTGAGACGACCTCTTGCCTGTCCTCCACGATTGTTTTGAAAGCCTCAACCCGGCATAGGGAATTCCTTTTTCTATTTTTTGGGTGCAAGATTAATGCTGGAGAGTGACCTGCTGGACGGCCCTATCCTGTGACGAAAGCGCCGTCAAGCCGGCGCACTCCAAAGGTGAGAAGAAGCAGGAGTAGCGGGATGTCAGGCCAGAATTTCCTTTACAACCCGAGCCTCGAAGACAGAGGTGAGTTTTTCTTTCAAGCCGTTTTGCTCAAAGAAGAGTTCCTGGTAGTTTAATCCCAACAGATGAAGAAGGGTCGCGTGCCAGTCGGTAACGCTCACAGGCTTATCGACGGCTTCATAGCCCAATTCGTCCGTGGCTCCATAGACGGTCCCGGGTTTGATGCCTGCTCCAGCCATCCAAATACTGAACCCTCGAGGATTGTGGTCGCGACCGGCAGATTGCGGTCCTCCATCCAATTGGGCAATCGGCATCCGGCCGAACTCGCCTCCCCAGATCACCAAAGTGCTGTCAAACAACCCTCGCTGCTTGAGATCTTGCAGGAGGGCTGCAGTTGGCTGGTCGGTGCGTTGGCTGGCGGCTCGCATCCCGCTCTCGAGGTAGGTATGGTTATCCCAGATCTGGCTGTTGATATAAAGCTGAACGAACCGAACTCCGCGTTCCACCAGACGACGGGCCATCAAGCAGCGCCGTCCATAGGAATCGGTGGGTTCCTGGCCTATGCCATACAATTCCAGGGTCGCTTTGCTTTCTTTGGAAATATCGAGCGCGTCGCTGGCTTCCAACTGCAACCGAGCCGCGAGTTCATAGCTGGCAATGCGGGCATCGAGTTGAAGCTGGCCTGGATGGTTGCGCTTGTGAATCCGGTCGAGGTGGGACAGTAAATCCCTTCCGAGTCGAATCACTGGAACGCAGGCGCGTTCCCTGATAGATCGGCGGCAAAAACCCGGCCTGCCAGTTCCACACACCGTTGATTGGTAAACCCAGCGGATCATCCAGGACAACGTAGGCAGGAAGGCTCTGGTTTTCGCTGCCTAGCCCGTAAATAACCCACGATCCCAGGGAAGGCCGTCCAGAAATGGTCCGGCCTGAATGGATCATGAAGAGTGCCGGCTCATGGTTGGGATGGGTCGTAAACATAGAGCGTATCACTGCGATGTTATCGACCTGTCGGGCCAAATGGGGCATCAGATCCGAGACCCAGGTTCCGGCTTTGCCACACTGTTTGAAGGTAAAAGGACTCCGCAGCAATCCACCAGCCTGTTCGGGGCCCGTCAGGTCTGCCGCCACTTTGTCGAAATAGGGTTCCCCATGATGCTTGTCCAGCATGGGCTTCGGGTCAAATAGATCCACCTGGCTCGGCCCGCCATTCATAAAGAGCTGGATGACAGCCTTGGCTTTGGGCTCGAAGTGAGGTTTACGTGGCTTGAGGTCATAGATCCGCCGGTGGCCCTCTGCCTGTCCGTTGGGAGCCTCGGCGGCCAGCGGACCCAATCCTCCATAGAGGTCATGGCTCAGCAGCGTGGCCAACGCCGTTCCACCAATGCCATCGACGACACGTTCGAAAAAGTGCCGTCGGGTTATTGCCGTGCTGTTGACCATGTGATTGTAGTGATTGTATCGTTCAGGGGTCATGGTTCACCTCGTTGCTGCTTTTATTGTGGGGACCAGATACCAAAATCTCCGATTGCATTGGATCGCGATTCGACATCATCAATCAATGTAGAGAAACGCCCCAGAGTTCATCAGCGTGTGGCAAAACTTCGACAGGGCGGATGAGGTTGCTTCTTGCGGTTCTGTGTTTGCAGCGCTCAATTTGGGGCTGACATCCGCCTTCGGTCCTGCCGGCAGAGCTTCTGCTTTTTGTTCCGCCTTTGCCTTAGCAAGCCACTGTTTGGCCTGCTCCGTTCTGAGTCGATTCAATGTTTCCAGACTAATCTTTTTCTCCTCATCCGTGGGAGGACGGCTGAGGGCTAGCCAATAAGCTGTTGCAATTTGGTTTTCAGGATCGGCTCCTGCTTCTTTCTGCACTCGTCCAGCAAAAGCTTCAGCCAGCTTATGAATCATGGCGTTATTCATCAAATGGAGAGCCTGTGGGGCCACCGTCGAGACGTTCCTTTCTACGCAGTTGGGGCTCATCGGGGGCAGGTCGAAGTTTTCAAGAATTGTGGGCGTATCGGTGCGCCTTTGTGCAACGTAGATGCTGCGCCGCATTCCCTTTTCGGTCTCGATGGGAGTGACCAGTCCGTCGTCCCGGACCAGCACCGGTTCTGGGACACCATAAGGCGTTTCATCCAAGCGACCTGAAATCAGCAGCAGAGTATCGTTCAATACCTCGGCCTCCATGCGCTTTAGCGGCATTCGCGACAGAAGCAGGTTCTCCGGATCCATCTTCTCCAAAACTGGAGTCACAGTCGAGTTCTGGCGGTACGTGCTGGAGGTCATCATCAACCGATGCATAGACTTGATGCTCCAGCCTTGGCGGACGAACTCGGAGGCCAACCAGTCGAGCAGCTCTGAATGGGTGGGTCGAGCGCCGGTGTTACCAAAGTTCGCCAGGGTCTTTACTATCCCTGTTCCAAAATGGTGTTTCCAGATACGATTCACCATGACGCGGGAGGTCAGCGGATGGTCTGGACGGATCAACCAGCGTGCCAAGGCTAAGCGACGCCCCGTTTTACTGGAACCGGGCCAGGGAGGTTGTACCTCAAAAGGGGTCTTGCCGTCCGTCAGCACCGATGGAACGCCGGGTCCGACTAACCGTCCGAAACTGGCGGGATCGCCGCGGCGTAAAATGTAAGAGGGCGAGGGCACGCCGCGATCCCAAAGACCCCTGATCCTGGGCTCGGGGAGCTTGCGAAACTCCAGCAACTTGATCTGCCGTTCGCTTTCTTCCGCCTCTTTCTTATAGCCGGCCTCAGACCTCTTCAACTCCTCGGGCTCGATTTTCAAGATCCTTTCAAATTTTTCAGCCAAATACTTCTCCAGCTCGTTGCGCTTATCCGGCGGTGTGACCAGCATTCTGCGTAAATCTTCGTGCAACGCCGGCGGCAGTTGAGCGAGTTTCTGGTCTAGAAGTTTCTTTTTGATGGGTTCTGCCTTTTGCTCAAGAGCTGCTTTGACCAACCCGATTTCTCGATCCAGGTCGCGGTTGAAAGCTTCTCGCTTCCCCTCTTCGGCCATGAGCTGAACGGGCGTGGCTCCGGGCATGACATAGGGTAAGTACCGAGTAGCCATCACTTTTCCGCCATCCCCCGCATGCTGCGGCATCAGCCAGTCGTGCTCATCATAGGCGCCCTTGAAAATAGCCGCTAAGCGGTAATAGTCGCGTTGGGGAATGGGGTCGTACTTATGGCTGTGGCATTTGGCGCATTTGATCGTCAGCCCCAGCACACCAGAGCCGAAGACATCAATCTCGTCGGAGATCACATCCAGCCGGTCGTCCACAAAGTTCACTTCGCGCTCGCTGGTCGACCGGCTGGATGTGATCTCCGACGAGATTGATGTCTTCGGAGATCACATCCAGCCGGTCGTCCACAAAGTTCACTTCGCGCTCGCTGGTCGAGTCGGGCCCCATGCGCAGAAAGC
>QHZQ01000599.1 GCA_003224725.1 Acidobacteriota bacterium
TTTCGCATTCGGCACAGTCGGATGCATGGATTTTCGAGTGTCGAAGCCGGACCGTGACGCCTGCGAGCGGCCAGTTTTTGCGTCGCGCATACATTGCGACTGTCATCGACGTGCAGGAACCCAAGGATGCGAGCAGCAAGTCGTAAGGGGACGGACCCGTGTCCGTGCCACCGGCGACCTTCGGCTCATCGGCCGTCAGCCGGTGAGAACCGACTAGAATCTCCTGAGCAAACCCGCTGCCACCGCCACGAACGACGACGACACCTTCTGCCTCAATGGGCTCAGGAAGGATACCCGTGGTCTTCGATATGTCGTTCATTTCTGCCTCCGTTAAGGCCCTTGGTTTAAGCCCGAGCAAAAAACAGCCGTTTGCGAGGTCAAGACCCCGCAAACGGCTCTTGCTTCCGGCAATTTCTAACGGGTCTACATCATTCTTTCCGGTCTAAAATATCATCTAGCGAAAACCTGGTGGATTATGTCTTGTTTATCAGGCTCCATAAAAACATCATCCACAAGCTGTAGCGAGCAACCTCTTACCGCCAAGGGTCGTGTCTCCTAAAGCAGCTGACCCCTCACCCGGCCTGCGGCCCAAAACGAAACACCGTTCCGTTCGGCGGAAAAGTAGCAGCTCAATCAGAGACGAGCCGATGTTCGAGGTTGCCCCACGCAGGTGTCTGCCTGCGGCCCGACTCGCCCGATGCTACTCCCTGGGCGGTATGCCCAAGTAACTGGAAGCCTTTGAACCGAAATCGCCCCTGGTGTATGATCTTTGACAACACCCGCAGTCTGAATTGAGGAATTGGAGGGATATCCCAATGAAGCAAATTATCTCCGATATGCTCGAAAGCTATGAGCTCGGCAAGGTCAGTCGCCGTCAATTGATACAGGGTCTAGCGGTCATTGCGGGAGCCGCATATCCGGCTCGTGCTGCAGCGTCCACCTTTCAGGGAGTCGCGCTCAACCACATCGCCATTCGGGTGAGCAATGTCCAGCGCTCCAGAGACTTCTACCAGAAGCACTTCCGCGCGCCTGTTATTCATGAATCGCAGCGCGACTGCTTCCTCGGCCTGGGCAAGAATTTCTTGACGCTGTTCCAGAATCCAAACCCAGGGCTTGACCACTTCTGTATCGCCATCGAAAACTTCAGCGCCGATGGAGCGATGGAAGAATTGAAGCGCCAGGGCTTGAACCCGACGCGCCCCGATGGCTCGGACCGCGTCTACTTCCCAGATCCGGACGGGCTGACCGTGCAGGTATCGTCCATCGACCATCGCGCCTGACGTGAAAGTCGGAGTCGGCACCAACAATTCCAGGACATCATGGTCTCAATCCGGCTAAGGAAGCCCGAATTGAATTCACTCTTGAAAAGGAAATCGTCTGGCCTGTGCAACCGCGTAGCGCGACTGGACATGCTGCCGTGCGGCTTAAACCTGCTGCCAGCGGCAGGAAAAGTTGCCGTTGAGGATGGAGCATTAAAGAGCTATCCGGGCCAACGTTTGGGGTGGGAACCGAGAAGAATCTCACGAAGTCAGGATACCAGGAGGACGCTGCGTTAACTGGGAGGATCGATGGGGATTTATCGGGATTTCCGATCCACGCAAGCTGGTAGGACAATCCAGGCTATAAGGCGAATCCGTTGGCTGATGTTCGCTATTGCTATCGTGTTGTTCCTCGCTTGTGTCCGTATTCGTTACCAGAAGCTTGGTTGGGGTGGATACTTGGGCGTGGATCTTGCTGCACCCTGGAGACGATAGAGCGATGGGAGCCACTTTGTCGTTGCTCCGTCCCGTCGGCCAATCCTTACCGAGGGACTCCTACGGCTTTCTTGATCCCCTCAGGTAGAACAGGTGAGACACCTTGGGCCCCTCTCCCTGGTGGAAAGACCGGACAGCCTCTTCCACGGCCCGATCCGACCGGGTGACCCGCTCATGCTGTCGCTGATGTTCAGCCCAAGACTCCACGACAAAAGTTTCAACAACACGAGAAACATCCGATGAGTCCTGGTAGAGACCCCAATTCGTGCCGCCATCGCGGAGACGGATCACCCTCAACACCTGCATCGCGAGCGCGAACTCGCTGGCTTGTTGTGGGTCAATGCAATATTCCACCATCACCAGCACGGGGCCATCATCAGGGCTGGGCTCGATAATGATGGTTGGTTCTGGCCAATGAAGGGAAGGGGTAAGGTCTAACGACTCACCGGCCTCCAAGCGAAAACGTGATGTCAGAACCAGACCCAAGATAAGCCCGAAGGAAGCAGCCAAGAAGGCCGTTGGTAGATCGAACCGGCTCGCAACGGCACCCCATAACGCACTCCCAAGGGCCACGCCTCCCTGGAATACCAACTGGTACACGGCCAGGGCTCGCGCTCGGACCCAGCCTGGCACCGCAGTCTGAGCGGCGGCGTTGAGACTGGACATGATGACAATCCAGGCCAGGCCACCAATAACCATCACAAGGCACAGCCCAACAAACGAAGACACATAAGCCAAGCCCAGGATCACGGCTGCCAGAAGAACTGTCGCAGCTCCCAGAAGCGAATCCGTGGAACGCCTGTGGCGAACTTTAGGGAGGAACATCCCTCCCGCCACTGCGCCGATCCCAAAGCAGCCAAGCAAGGCTCCATAACCTGTGGACCGAAGACCCAGATTCCGGGACAGTACCGGCAGCAAAGCCCACAAAATACTGCCAAAGAGAATGAACGCCCCGGTGCGCCACAGCACAACCCTCAACGGCTGTGCATGGCGGACGTAGCGCAGTCCGGCCCGTATTGCTCCCAGTGTCCGTTCAGTCGGCAAATTACCTGCACGGGGCTCGGAGCGCCATCGGTACAGAACCAACATGACGCCAAGAAATGACAGGGCATTCAACAGAAAAACGAGTCCTGCACTGGTCGCCGCGATAACCAAGCCTGCCAGAGCCGGCCCCAGCGCTCGCGCCAAGTTCACGCTCATGGCATTCAACGCCACAGCGGGCCGGAGGTCGCGAACCGGAACCATCTCGGGCAAGATGGCTTGCCAGGCCGGCGAGTTCATGGCCGCGCCCACGCCAATCGCAAACGTTAGTGCCAATAACACCCAGGAAGTGGTCATCCCACCCAGGGTCAAGACTCCGAGCAAGGTGGCGGCCAGAAGCAT
>QHZQ01000132.1 GCA_003224725.1 Acidobacteriota bacterium
GGCCAGTTGGGCGGTCAAACCATTATCGATGGCCTTCGATACGGTGTAGGCCGCGACGAAGCTCAGCCCGTGTGAAAGCTTTTTCCGAACCTGGATATCCATCCCGTGGTAGATGGAAGTCCCGTCCCAGGCAGTGTTGTTAATCAGCCCCAGCGAGTAAAACGGATAATCCTGGAGGAGAAGGCTCCGGGGCAGATCTGGCGTCCCATACACCTGCTGGAGCAGTGCTGCCGTCTTCCCCGAATACACACTGGTGATGGGGATCACCGCGTTGATGGCCGCGCGGTACTTCAGCAGGTCTTTGGTGTGGATGTAGTTGAAGCTACGGAAGAGCTCTCCCATCAGGTGAGTGCCGTGGGTGCCGACGTACCCCACACCGATCATCATGTCGCCTGGAAGCTCGCGCTGGACCTCGAGGCTCCAGCTTTGCACCATGGGGTCGTGGGAAGGGGGAGTGAAGACAGCAAAGCCCCCGCCCCCGAGCAGTTGGTCGCGGCTCCATCCAGGTAACTGGCTGGCGTCAGCAGGAATCTTCGGGACGGGTAACTGGGTTTTGATGGTCGTGGTGTCGCTGAGGGGAAAGGCGACACATTGACCCGTGAAGCTAGCGCACTGGGGATAGAAGCTGGTGTTCCAGACATAGACAATATTGTACCCAGGAGAGTTGGCGCCGGATTGAGGCGCGTTGGCGCCCTGAAAGGCATTGCTATAAAAGATGTCGAAGCCTCCCCGGATAATTGTCTTTCGATCGGCAAAAGGCGCCCAGGCAAAATTGAGGCGGGGCGCAATACTGTTCTTGTTGGCGGGAGCTAGGTCGTGACCCGCCGGGTACTCCGGATCACCCTCATAAATCACCTTGCCCCTTAGACCCGTGATGGGACTCGGACAATCCAGACAAAAGTTGGAATTCGGGTGCTGCCGGACTTTGAATAAGCCATTCAAGTCGTATCGCAGACCGAGATTCAGGGTGAACCGGGGCGTAATGCGAAAGTCGTCCTGCAGGTAGAATCCCCAATGGCGAAAACGGAGATAAGGTTCCCAATTGACCTGTTCCTCAGCGTCGTTGGAGACAGCCCCTAACATGAACTGCGGCAACCCGCCTCCTCCCAGGCCCGTCGTCGGATCTTGGGTCAGCCCGCCATAAAAATTGAGGATGGTCGGACCCCCGAATAACCAGGACTGGTGCTCCAGGCGGTACATAAAGCCTGTCTTGAGCGTATGCTTGCCCATGACTTTCGTGAGGTTATCAACAATTGTATAGGCCTCCGCTGCCTGGTGCATATTGACCCAACCTTGGGGGCCGAAGGTAATAAAACCGCCTCCCGGAGTTCCCATATTAAACAAGGGTGTCGGGTTATAGGGCTGGCGCGGGATGTGAAACGGCGCCAGAAGCTGCTCCACTTGTGACTGGCCCGAAACACTCTCCGGATAGGGGTGGTTAAGATTGGATCCCAAGAATTGGCGACTGAACCCGATGCGAAACTCGTTGATGAGCGTGGGCCTGAGTGTTAAGGTGTTTCCCAAGGCAATGATCTGGTTCCGGTAATTGACCGGGTAGGCGGATCCAAACCCCACCGAAGCGTTGGGGAAGGTTGGGCCCGTCCAGGGTAGCCGATAATTGTCGTACTTGCCAGGGTTATAAAGCCACTCACCAAATACCGTGTTCCTCGGGCTGATCTGGTGGTCAATTTTGATCGAAATGTTCTGAGGCACATTGCTGCTCCCGACGGCGCCTCGAAAGTTGTTACAGATCTTGTAACCTCCACCGCTTGCCAAGGGGCAACTCACCAACGGATCGTTGTAGTTCGGCAGGGGAAACGTGTTCATGAAGAACATCGCGGTCGGGTCGAGCATGTTCTGGGGAATCTGTGGGGAAAAGTTGCAGGTTGAGATCCCTTGTGCCGCTCCGCCTTCGATGGAGGAGTTGAGGCATCCATTAGCTCCAAACGGGTTCCCGGGAACCGGAGTGCCAAAGGCGCTCCGCTGAAACAAACCGCTTTGAGGGTCCGGACCAATCGTGCTGTATGGATTCCATATGCCATTTGAAACAGCATTTGGATCTTCACTGAAATTCCCCTGGCGCATCAAGGGCGTCGGAACGGTAAAGACCTGATTGTTGTCCAGAAGGTGAAGGATCTGGACATCATAAGAGAAAAAGAAAAAGGTCTTGTCCCGGCCATTGTAGAGATGTGGCAGCACTACCGGGCCGCCGAGCGTCCCTCCGAAGTTGTTGAAGCGCAGCTGGCGCTGCTGGATGGGATTTCCCAGATCGTCAAAAGACCGGAAAGGGTTGCGGGCGTTGGTCGCGTTGTTCCGAAGGAATTCGTATAGATTCCCGTGCAGGCTGTTGGTACCGGAACTAAGCACCACGTTGAACACGGCACCCCCCGTCCGGCCGTACTCGGCAGAAAAGGCATTGGTGACAGCCTGGAACTCCGACACCGCGTCAGGTGACGGATTCACCACAATGTTCTCAGAAAGATTGGAAAGATTCAGATTGCCATCCAGGTACCAGGCATTGGCTCCGCCCTGGCCTCCGTGCACTGAGATGTCGGATCCCAAGACGTGCGTGGGATCAGGAAAGCTGCCATACTGGCTGTTAAACCCGAAGCTGCTTCCCGGCGGGCCGCCCACGTTGTTCACCCCGGGAACCAAATAGACGAGCTGCTGCAGGTCGCGTCCTTGCAAGGGGAGTTCTTTGAGGGTTTGGCTCTCCACCCGCGAACTGAAATTTGAAGCTGCGGTTTCGAGCAACGGAACTTCTGCTGTCACTTCCACTGTCTTTTCGGTGGTTCCCAGTTTCAATTGCGCATCCACCCGAATTACCGCGCCGGCACGTAAATCAATGTCGATGATGTCCACCGGTGTAAACCCCGTTATTGCAAAGTGAGCGCGGTACTTGCCAGGCACAAGGTCCGCCGCTCGATAATAACCCGTGCTGTTGGTCTTGGTAGGTACAGCGACGTTGGTCTCCACATTGGTAATAGTCACATCCACCTCAGGCACGACCGCCCCCTGGGGATCAGTCAGAATGCCCTCGATAACGCCACGATTCAACTGGGCATGGAGAGTGACTTTCAAAGACAGCCAGAGAAGCAATGCAGATATGGCAACCAGCCTTATAGATATGTGCGACTTCATGTCAAACCTCCTTATTTGACCTAAGGTCGGCGAAGTCAGTTTGAACCCAGGATTTGTTTCGCCGCATCAACCCGCGGAGAGAAGGATCCTTCCGAAAAAGGGGATTTTCTTATATGAATTAAGTCACGCACGAGCCGGGACAAAAACTTACAAGTTAGTATTACTTTGTTAAGTCGTGAAGCCAATCCTCACGGGCGGGACGCCCGTGCCACGTGGCATGGGCATCTTGCCCATGCGGTGCTTGTCGTTAAAGCCCGATGTATGCGCAACGCGATCAAGACTTAACAGAGTAATATTAGCTCCTCCCTTTCATCAAGTACAGTCACGTACTTCGGCTTGGCGCTTGGACCGGTTTTGGATACGAGTGGGCCCAGGCCAAATGTGGGAGGCATTCTCTGGACGGCGACCTTGTCGGTGGAGGAGCAGTGCACGTCGCCGCGCGGAGCGCGTCTCCCCGGTTCGAGTACGACCCCAAATACGTTGCGATATTTATGGCTGCGCTTAGCTGCATTGTGTTCGAGATATTGAATTAAGTTTTATGGGGAGCTGTTGGTTTGTCAAGCCCCATCCGTAAAAATGGCGCCATTCGTCCAATATGTTGGACAATTTCTAACCAGGCAAGGGCTGCGCCCTGATATCCCTGGCTTGGGTAGCCACGATTAACGCGTCTTTTGCGGTAATCGTGGGCAGTCCGCGACGAAAAGCCCACGGTCAGCAAAAGCTGCTGACCGTGGCTACCAAAACGAGAACAGAATTCTGGTTTCGATCCACATAACGGGCTAGGCAAGCGCTGCGCCCCATCAGCGCCAACCTAAGACTGGATCATCTGTTCATTCGGTGTCCGCAGTTGGCTGCGAGAAGAGGGAAACGCCAAGAACGCAAAGATCGCCAAGAGCAAGGGCTTTCAGGCTGGCCTATGCCTGGTAGCCACGATCACCGTCTGCGGTGGTCGTGGGCGGTTCGTAACGGAAAGCTGGCCAGCAAAAGGCGCTGACCATGGCAAGCATACAATGCGAACACGATACTCTGGCCACACTTGGAACGCTGTAGGCGGAAGAATTTGCCGCCAGATTGACTGTGCGTTGTAATATCTTTGGTTGAAATGCCAGGACCCGATTGATTTACCGTTGAGGTGGCGATGAGATTGATCGATGAAAGCGCCAAAGAAAAAAAGGAAAAAATGCTAGCACTTCGTATGGCCTGTTTGTTCTCAGGCTGTTTTCTGTTCTTCTCGAGCGATCATGAGAAGATCGTTTTGGCCTCTCCACTTGCTCAAGCGGCCCATTACGAAGAAGCCCTTGAAAAATATCGCCACAAGGAGTATCCCGCCGCTCTGGTCGCGGCGCGTCGGGCCTTGGACGAGGACGGTAATAATGCTGCCTATCGTCACATTTATGGGCTGACACTGGCAGCACTCCAGCAGTTCAGGGAAGCAGAAGAGAATCTTCAAAAGGCCATTGCGCTGAAACCCGCCGAAGCCAACTTCCACTACGATTTTGGATACGTGCTGTATCAGGAGAAAAAGTACGATCAAGCCGTGCCCGTTCTGAAGCGGGCCGTGGAACTTGATGGAGAGAACCTGATGGCTCGCTTCCTGCTGGGGCGAACTTATGTCAGCAGCCATCGATCGCTGCTCATCGGGAATTTCAGCCAGTTGGCCCTCGAACAGTTTAAGTTTATTGCTAAAAAGAATCCCCTCTTTCCCTCAGTTCACCTTCACCTCGCCAGGATTTATTCCAACAACGGAGATGAAGAGAAAGCGCTTCAGGAACTGACCACAGAACTGGAGTTATTTGCAAAAGACACCCAGGCACGCGTGGAACTGGGAGAACTCCTGGTCAAGATGGGGCAGTCTGAGAAGGCCCTCGAGTACTTAATCCAAGCGCAGAAGGAAGCGCCCGGTATGCCTCTGGTGCATTACACCCTGGCAAAGGCCTATCGGGCGACAGCGCAGAGAACTGAGGCCATCAGGGCCGCGCAAAAGTGCGTGGAACTCGACCCTGATTTTGCCGACGGTCATTATCTCTTAGGCCAGCTTTACCAGGAGGCGAGCCAGCCGGAGCTCGCGCGGCGGGAGATGGAAGTGTTTCAGGAAATCAAGCAGAGAGAACCATGATTCTACCCATCTCTCCGAACACTGTTACCCATGTCTCCGAAGCATAGAGGGGCGAGAAGAGCAATACTTCTCTACTCTCTCGCCCCCACGGGGATCGAAGCCCGAATGGGGTTTAACTTGAATAGCCGACGGCGCACTGCGGTTTTTTGGATCTGGTTTACCCGGCAAAGACGTGCCGAGAATCCTGTTATCGCTTTTGCCCTTTTTTTGCGTGTTTCGTGTGTTACGTGGTTTGTGCTTCCGGTTCGTTCTGCTGCGCAGAAGCGTGGTTGAAAAAGTGTTTGACAAAAAGTCAGGCAGCGATACAATCCACTTAAGAAAAAAGGTTCCAAAAGGTTGAAAGGTCAAATTGGCGTTGGTTCTTTCGCCCGGGGCAAGCGTCAATCTGACGAAGACAAAGACTCATCCCTACTTCATGCAGCGAAGAGCCGGTACCTCATCCGCAGGTACCTGAGGAGGCCAACATGTTTCGTGGTCGAGTGTTCCTTTGGATCTTGATTGTCGCTTCAGTGTTTTCCTGGACGGCCGCTCTCAAAGCCCAAATCAATCGAGGCGTCCTCGAAGGGACTGTCACCGATCCCCAAGGTGCGGTGGTGCCGGGGGTGGACGTGACCATAACGGCTGCGGACACCAATGTGTCCGTGCCTACCAAGAGCAACAGCGCCGGCTACTACCGGGTGCTGGACCTGGTGCCTGGTAAGTATAAAGCTCACTTTGAGATTGCCGGCTTCTCTTCACTGGACGTAACGGAGATTGAAGTCCCTGCCGGAAAGGAGACCCGCGTCGATGTTCAATTGAAACTCGGGGAGACGCGTCAACTGGTGGAGGTCACAGCCGAGGTGCCACTGATTGAGACCGGGGCGTCAAACTTCAGCACGACGCTGGAAACAAACATCGTTCGAGAGACTCCATTGGCCGGTCGCGATCTGACCCAGTTGACCTTTCTAATTCCAGGAATCGCCAATGTGGGCGGTCCTCCAGGAAGTAATTTCGGCTTCAATAGTGAATACGGAACCTTTCCGGACCCGACCAACACGCTGGGTTCGAATCTCGCGGTGAATGGTGGTCAGGCTGGCGCTAACGCTTGGTATCTGGACGGAAATCTCAATCTCTCAAGTCTGGCGGAAAATATCGCTGTCAATCCCTCTCCTGATGCCGTCCAGGAGTTCCAAGCAGTCACCGATGCTTTTGCCGCCGAGTATAGCCGTACGGGCGGCGCTGTCTTCAACGTCGTTTTGAAGTCAGGTACCAATGACTTTCACGGAAACATTTACGAGTTCCATCGCGACGACTCAACCAACGCCCGCAATCCTTTCACGTCGATCGACGAGCAGGGGAACGTCATCAAAGACCGCCAACTGCGTTATAACAATTTCGGTGGAACTTTAGGTGGCCCAGTCAAGATTCCGGGCCTCTATGACGGCAAGAACAAGACCTTCTTTTTCTTTTCCGGCGATATAACCCGATTGCACCTTTTGGGGAATAAGGTATTTACCGTTCCTACGGTCCGGATGCGCCAAGGAGATTTTAGCGAGGACGCTGACGTCCGCTCGAACGGCTTGTGGGATCCCTTCACTACGGTTGGTCCAGATGCCAATGGTCTGTTTCAACGTACGGCCTTTGGTACACCTGCTCCTGGCAATCCGTTTGGGGCCAATGGGTGCTCAGCAAGTGCAATTGAGGCGAACAAGGCCAACTGTAACTTCGCTACCCGTATTCCTACTGACCGCCTTGACCCCACCGCCATGTTTTTCGTGAACTCATTTCCCTTGCCCAACTACAACAATCCATTAAGCGGATGCCCCGTAGGGCTAGACGGATACAAAATCTGTAGCAATTTCTTGGGGGCGCTTGGGAGCAGCCAGAATCCTTACAATTTTTCTGTTAAGATCGATCACCAGTGGAGTGAAAAGAGCAAATATTTCGTGGAGTGGCTTTATAATCCTGGCCAGTACCGCAACTTCCGGGTCCCCTGGACTGGAGCCACCTTCCCGCAAGATAGTGTCGGGTATGGGTCCCAATACAATGTCGATTTTAACAACCAGATCATTTCCTTGGGTAATACGTACGCTGTCAGCCCCCGGCTTATCAACGAATTTCGTGCCAGCTTCAGCCGCCAGTTCATGGACACCCATCCACAGGCGCCCTATCCGGACAGCATCACGGACCAGACTAACGTCAAGCAGCGCCTGACGGCGAACCGTATTCCGTCTGACCCATTCTTCCCTGTGCCCAATTGGACTATGTCCACGCCGGGCGGGGGAGATATCAGCTTCGGCCCCACCACCTGGGTTAACATGACGACGGCCGCGGAGGCTTACACGATTCTTGACAATGTCACAAAAATTATGGGCAAGCATACCTTGAAAACCGGATTCATCTATCGCCTGGAGCACACCGCCTATGAGAGTGGTTTTCCGACTGGGTTTGGTTTCGGTGGGGAACTCGTTCAAGATCCAAATACGAATCTGGGCGCCAGCGGGCTGGCTCAATTCATGCTGGGAGCCGTTGCCTCCGGTGGGCGTGGGTCTTATACGGGCGTGATGTGGAAGCCCTATGAACGATTCCGCTACTGGGGATTCTATTTGCAAGACGACTTTCGGATAACTCCCAAGTTCACTTTGAATCTCGGCCTGCGTTATGACATTAACGGATTTTACAAAACGCGACATGGTCCAGCTTCCAACTTTTGTTTGGAGTGTCCCAATGATGTCACCGGCCTGAAGGGCAAAACCATCTACGAGGGTGATCCGGAATGGCCGGGAGGTGGGCGGGACATCGCTCCCCCGAACTATAACAGCATAGGGCCTCGGGTGAATTTTGCCTGGGCTGTCAATCAAAAAACGATTGTTCGGGGGGGCTACGATATTTTCTACAGCAATGCCTTCGCTAGTATCAACTCACCGGGACAGTCGGCGGCTAACTCTCCTGGTTGGAATCAGGAGTACGACTGGCAAGGGAGTTTTTACCCGAATGAATGCGCCCCCTTCTCTGGCCAGTGTGTGGCTTTCCCGCTGAGCGATACTACAATTGATAAGGGAAGCTTGACTACTCCGCAACTGCCCAACACTTTCCCAGGGGCCAAGCGTGATCCCTTAATTGGTATTGGACTACTTCAATTTTTCACCCCGCCGCCCCACGATCCCATGGTGCAGAGCTGGAATCTGCAAATCGAGCGCGAATTGCCGGCCAACATGATGGTCAGTGTCGGTTATGTGGGTAGCCATGGGACTCATCTGGTGGGAGAACCCTTCCGCCAATTTAACTATGTCCATACCAGGGACCGCCTCAAATATCGTACTACGATTGACGCTAATATCCCCATTACCGATGTCTTTTCGGGCAAAACCGCCACACTCTTGGGCCAGGTATACGCAGGTCCTGATTGGGTACCGGTTACTGAATTGCCGCGAAGTCTTCTGTTAAAGGATTACCCCTTTTACGGTGCTCTTTCGTCCCTTCAGAACAACACGGCCTTCGACGGTACGAGCATCTATCATGGTTTAAACGTCAGGTTGCAAAAGCGGTATTCCCGAGGCCTCAGCTTCATCGCAGCCTACACCTTTTCCAAGAAGATCACTAATGCCTCGACTGGAAATACGGCGGCTATGTTGGTCGATCCCATCCATTGGGCTCGCAATGGGAACCTCGGTGGGCGAGCTTTAGGCTGGAATGGGGGATTTGGCGGTAACTTCCAGGATATAGACAACAAGACGGTAGACCGGGCCATTGCCGCAGATGATATTCCGCACATGTTCAACCTGGCAGTGACTTATGAGCTCCCCATCGGGAACGGTAAGCCCCTATTAAATCGGAAAGGAGCACTCAACGCCATTCTGGGGGAGTGGCGCCTGACGAACAATTTCAATGCTCAAAGCGGCCTTCCTCTCGCGATCGGTTGCCCTAGCAATGAACTCACCGGCCGTTGTAACCTCATCGGTGATCCCAAGTTTAAGGGCAACCGCTCTAAGGAGCAACGCATTCAACAATGGCTTGATCCAGCCGCTTTCGAGCCTCCTTTTGGGAATGATGAAAACTTCTGGGCCAACTATGACCCCACTGATGACCGGGCCTGGCGGTTCGGGACAGCGGGGGCTCGACTCCCGGGAATTCGCTCTCCAGGCTTCTGGAATCTGGATGCCGCCCTAGCCAAGCGGTTCCACTTCACAGAGAACCGGTATTTCGAATTTCGCTGGGAAGTCTTTAACGCCCTCAATCACCAAAATCTGGGATCTGTCAATACCGGCTGGTGCTTACCGCCCAAACCAGACGGCACGACAGATCTGGTTCATCAGGATGGCTGCCAGTTTGGCCGCATCACCAATATCCAGACTGACCCTCGGGCCATGCAGTTTGCCCTGAAGTTTTATTGGTAATGCGAAGCGCTATTCTTTTCACATCCGCTTTCCCCTTGCCTCCGGCCCGCTTCTCCCAAAAGGCGAGAGGAGAGTTGATTTCACCCTCTCCCGCGGGAGAGGGTGGCCGCAGGCCGGGTGAGGGGTTAGGCGATCGCCATGACAAGTTATCCTGGGAAAGCCCGTCAGCTCAGACGATCAGAAACTCCAGCAGAAAAATTGGCATGGGATTTGTTGAGGGATCGACGATTTCAGGGTTTCAAGTTTCGTCGGCAATACCCTATCGGAAACTGCATTGTCGATTTCTGCTGTTATCAATATAAGCTTGTTGTCGAACTGGAGGGCACCATTCATTCCCAGCCTTCATGGTTATTGAAGGATAAGGAAAGAGAAGCCTATTTAAAGCGGCTTGGATATAAAGTGCTCTCCCGAATGGAATTGTGATAGGTGATCCCGAGGCGTTCTTGAAAGAAATCTCCAAGCACCTCCCCTCACCCGGCCCGCGGCCACCCTCTCCCCAAGGGAGAGGGAGAATTCCAAAGGATCCAAACGCTTAGTCCCTCCTGTTTGAGCTTCTTCCCCTAGAGGGCCTCTATGACCGCAAGACAGATGAAAACCCTAGGACTCGCCCTTTTCCTCTTCGTCGTTGTCCCATGCTTATCCCAGGGCCCTCCTGCCAGCCGCATCACCGTCGATCCCCGCCAGCGGTTCCAGATGATCGATGGCTTCGGCGTCAATTTTAATGGGACCTATTTCCGGGATGCTCAGAAACCCATGATCGACAAACTCATCGACGATCTGGGCGCCACCCTTTTCCGGCTGGACCCTTACGGTCTCAGCAACTGGGAAGCAGCCAACGATAATGACGACCCGAATGTTGTGAACTGGGAATACTACAATGACCGCTATTCCATTCCCACCTTCGAGGCTGCCTGGGCGGCCGCACGTTACCTGAACTCTCGCGGCATTCGACCTTTCCTGGCTCTAAGCGGGACTGCGCCCGATTGGATGCTGGACGCCAAATCTGCGCCACCCCAGCACAAAGTCTGTAAAGGTGGCGCTGGCATGAGTCACCAGGGAACCGCGAAGCCGGACCATCTGAACCCGG
>QHZQ01000592.1:0-2928 GCA_003224725.1 Acidobacteriota bacterium
TGGGACAATTCCAACGACAACATGATCTATCGTGATGACGCCAGCAAGATGGTTGGGAAACATGCGTTCAAGTTTGGCGGTTTCTTAATGCGCAGTCGCAAGAAACAGGACCTCTTCGGCGCTACGCAAGGAGCGTTCACATTTAATGGCAGTTACACTCAAGCCCCTTACTCGGGCGGAAGTACTGGCAACGAGTTTGCCGACTTTTTGTTGGGTCGTGCCTACCAGTACGACGAACTGGCTTTGCAAGACCGCGGGCACTGGAGGTTCTGGAGCTACGGTCTTTACCTCACCGATAGCTGGCGCATCTCGCCTCGCTTGACACTGCAATTAGGCGCGCGTTGGGAAGCATTGCCGCACACTTATGAACGCTTTGATCGCCAATCCAATTTTTATCCGTCTCTGTTCAACCCTGCCAATGCTCAGAATCCCAGGTCGGATGGAACCCTGGACCCGAACGGACCCGGCTTTGAGTCGGTCAGTGGCGTCCCTCTCAACTCCATTATTCCCGGCATCCGGTTCTACACGAATGGCATCGGATTGGCCGGCAAGAACGGCATTCCGCGCGGCTTGGTGGACAACCACTATGACACCATCGGACCCCGCGTTGGGTTTGCCTACGATTTGTTTGGCAACTCAAAAACAGTTTTGCGGGGGGGGTACGGATTGTTCTTTGAACGTATCCAGGGCAATGACGTTTACAACATGGCCTCAAATCCTCCTTTCTCCTATGACCCAACTATCTTTGATACGACACTGACAAATCCTGGTGGAAGCAGCCCGACATATCCGGCCGGAGTTACGGCTCTTGGGAGAGACTATCTCGCGCCGACTGCCCATCAGTGGAGCTTTGGCCTGCAACACGAACTCTTCGCGCAGACCGTGCTCTCTGTGATGTACGTGGGTACTGCCGGAACCCATCAACGGATCCAACGAGATATAAACCAACCGGCAATGGATAACCCGCTCCGAGGCCAGACGTCACCAAACAACATCCGTCCCTTGCCCGGGTTTGCCAGTATCAATTACGGGGAGAACTCGACCTCTTCAAACTACCATTCGCTGCAAGTTAACTTACGCTCCAATAATTACCACGGCTTAACCTCTCAGGTGGCCTATACCTGGTCCCATGCCATTGACTTCGCTGGCACAGGTGATTTCTCGAATGTCGTCAATGCCTACGACATCGGGGCGGACCGTGGTAATTCTGATTTCGACCGCAGGCACATCCTGGGAATCAACTATGTTTACGACCTGCCCTTTTTCAAAAATGCGTCTGGCCCTAAGCGAATGTTGGGAGGATGGCAGATTTCAGGCATCACCAGCTTCTCCAAAGGTACCCCTTTTACCATAAACTCCACGGGCGACCCGGCAGGTATTGGCAGGACCGTGCGCGCCAATCTCATTGGAAATCCCAATAATGGACCCAAGACAGCTGAAGCTTACTTTGATGCGTCCGCCTTCGCTTCTGTGCCTGCCGTCGGTTCGGGACCTGGCGCCACAGGCTTTGGGAACTCTGCAAGAAATGTGATGTACGGCGCGGGAAGCAACCAGTGGAATATTTCGCTCTTCAAGAACTTTAACGGTATCCCATTCTTGACCAAAGAAGGGGCTAATCTCCAGTTCCGCGCCGAATTCTTCAACGCCTTCAACCATACCCAATTCAGTAGTTACTTCACCACCTTTGGTGCAGCAGGGTTTGGCGGCGCCAATGGAGCCCGCGACCCCCGCATTCTTCAGTTTGGACTAAAATTTCTGTTCTAATATTTCCAGTATCGACATCAGGACGATCTGAAACTGATCGCCTTTTTTTATTGCCCGCCATCTAGGAACCCTGGCCGGACTTTCTCGCGCCGGTTCGCTTTTCTTAAGACTCCGAGGCTTCGGAATGACGGAATCAGCCAGTGGGTAATCCGGCCCAGGGTTGTGCGATATCGCACTACCCTGGGAATCAGAGCCTCTACGTTCCCCCATCCCTGAAGTATGGGTAACTAGCCCCCTTCATCCCCTTCAGGGATGGGAATTCATCATCAACCCTAACCCAAGGTGGCGGCTGCGCCGCAACCCTGGGCTGCCTTATTAATCCCCTTCGGGGAAAGAGACGCTTTGTTGACAGGAGTACTTAGCTAATTACTGCAGTACCTGAACATTGAAGAAGCCGCTGGTATCCCCGTCCCAGCTGTAAACACGGGAGGCTGCAATGATAGGCAAACTTGCCATCGCGTGGATTTCAATAGGGCCAAAGGAGCTGGTGGCCCCGATGTCTTCGAGGACATTGTTGGTCAGGAAGTACCCATTGGCGGGTATGTTGACGGTGCGTGTTGCGGTGATTGTGCCATTGTTGGTGGCCCCACCCTGGCGCGAGACGAGAGTGACCGACGTTGAAGAACTATTAGGGTTCACAATCACCAGGGTCGAGTGAAAATTGGTATTGGCCGAAGATTTTAAGACTGAGTTGCAAAGGCTTTGATTGGCTGATTGGCGGTTATCTTCAGATAGCCTTGTTGCTGGGTCACGGTGGAGCTGCTGCTGGAACCATTCAACAAATAACGCAGGACGTTATTGATTTGAACTAATCCCGACGGAGCCACCTGAATTGGAGAAACAGTAGACGCTACCGTGTCGCCATTCGCTCCTGTCAGAGCAATGTTAACACTGGCGGTGCTTGTCCCCAGATTGTTCAACCCGAGATTGGTTCGAAAGGTATTTGTGTCAATGGCAAAGGGGATGATTTCCGTCTGCGATCCCGAATCAGCTGCCTGGGCCACGAAGAAACCGCTCGTGTTTGCGCCCAATCCAGAAACTCGTGAAATGGCTGCCAGCATTGCGCCGTTAGCAGAACGAATCTCAACTGGACCGAAGGAGTTATCAACCAAAAGATCCGCCAGGATATTATCAAAGGAAATAAAACCGTTCCCCGCAATATTC
>QHZQ01000592.1:3057-3498 GCA_003224725.1 Acidobacteriota bacterium
AGATTAAATGGGCTGCCCCTTGTCGTATGCCGTCCAAAATGCTTGGGTCTCCAGTCTGATTGTCAATTTGAGAAACGAACGCTTCGATTGGCTGATCTGATTCCAAAACCAGTGAGCCTTCGCGTCCACTAGGTCCGGCAGTTCCTTCCAAGGTTCTCAGAAGGCTATTTTTCTGGGTGAAGCCATTGGCGGGTATTGACACCGAATTCAATTGATTCACCAGCAAGCCGTTCCGGTCTAATTGTGAGATATTGACTTTGGCCGCCACCGCGTTTGGATTATTGATACCGAGGTTGGATCTGAAATAGAGGCTATCCACAATATAAGGAATTCTCAAAGTATTGCTGGAAACCGTGACGGGACTGAGGTTACGGTACGTATAAGCATTAGCTAAGGTTCCAGGTTGCGCGCCGGGGTTGGTCACCACGACATTGGTCACTC
>QHZQ01000593.1 GCA_003224725.1 Acidobacteriota bacterium
CAGAACTTTATTGTCAGGATGGTCTTAGCTCCCATGGGTGGCAGATGCTCGTATTCCGCTATGAACGGAGCAGGAGTGACGTCGATCATGTCGCGATCCGCGTCACCCCGGGCTTGGCCGCACGATGACCCATGGCGCCGCTGACGCTTTGCCCTGGGCTAGCCTATTGCCGCCCTTCAGGTGTCCCGTTGCCCTTCTCGCGGATAGGGCTCGGCGAGCTGGAAGAGGTTTTTGAAGACGGCTGAACGGACGGGTTAACGTCGGTCAAAGTGAACGCTACCAAGGCATCGCTGTAAACCTGGTTATATTTATTCCCACCTCCCGCGGCGATCGTCTTTGCTCCCTTGAATGTCATCGGTGTGGCATGACCGCTGGCTTCGAGCCGGGTAACCCATAATTCCCTTCCGGTATCTTTATCAAAAGCCCGGAAACGGCTGTCGTTGGTGGCAGCGATAAAGACCAGCCCACCGGCCGTGACAATGGAACCTCCCAGATTAGAAGTCCCGGTCGGCGCAATACGTCGGGCCATCAGCTCGTCCACAATGCCTAAAGGAACTTGCCAACGAATCTCTCCCTGGTTCAAATCGATGGCTGTAAGCCCTCCCCAGGGCGGTTTCTGACAGGGATAGTGGTTGGAATCCCAGAAGCGCCCGTTAGGAATTCCACGCGGTCGGAAGGCCATCTTGCTCCCGGAAGGGGCCTTTACCATCTTGAGGACCTGACCAACGTCCATGGAGTTAACGAAAAGCAGGTTCGAGATGGGATCGTAGGAAGCGCCTCCCCAGTTGGGGCCTCCATTGGTTCCCGGGAAGAGCACAGTGAACTCCAAACCTTGTGGTTGGTACATCTCACCAATTCTGGCGGTTTCCAGGATTTTCCAACACTCGGCACGAGACTCCGGCGTGACGTTCGTGACTTCCTCCCGGGTCATCGTCTGACGAGCCACAGGAGGCGGTCTTAGCGGGAACGGCTGAGTCGGCCAGACCGTCTCGCCAGGAACGTCGCTGGCAGGCACCTTATGCTCTTCGATTTCAAACAATGGCTCTCCAGTCAGTCGATCAAACACAAACAGGAAACCCATTTTGGTGATCTGAGCGACGGCAGGTAGGGTTTTCCCTTGCCGTCTTAAAGTAACTAAGTTGGGCTGGGCCGGTAGATCCCAATCCCAGAGATCATGATGAATAATCTGGTAGTGCCACAACCGCCGCCCGGTGCTTGCTTCCAAAGCCACCAGAGAATCCCCAAACAGGTTTTGGCCTTTACGCTCGCCGCCGTATCGATCGGGCGAAGGAGAGGTCAAGGGTAGAAAGAGGATACCGCTTTCCTCATCGCAACTCATCAGCGACCAAACGTTAGTTCCGCCGCGATCTCTCCAGGAATCTTTTTCCCAGGTCTCATAGCCATATTCCCCAGGATGCGGCACCGTATGAAATCGCCAGGCCTGCCTTCCCGTGCGAACATCAAAAGCGCGCACGTCGCCGCTCGGCCCTTGTGGTTCTCCATCAGAGACAACAGAGCCTGCGATGACCAGATCCTTATAGATCAACGGCGGTGACGTCATCCCATAGAGCCGTTGCGGAAATGGGTCTGCCAACCCTGTCCGCAGGTTAATGACCCCGTTTTGGCCAAAGCTTTTAATGGGCCTGCCGTCCTTGGCGTCGAGCGCAAAAAGCCTCCCATCGAGCGTTCCCAGGAAAACCCGCTTCTCTTTCCGGTGCCGCCAAAGAGCCACACCCCGATTAATGAACAGGTTGTAGGGCCGCTCCTTGTCGAGTTTGGGATCAAAAGCCCAGAGAGACTTTCCGGTCTCGGCTTCGAGGGCAATGACTCGCGAGAACGGAGTCGTGAGATACAGCACTCCGTCAACCACCAGAGGAGTGCACTCAAATGAAGAGCGCACCGGATAGAGTGATCCGTCGCTGATGTCACCGGTGTGGTAAGTCCAGGCGACCTTCAATCGGCTTACGTTTTCACGATTGATTTGGTCGAGGGAAGAATATTTCGTCCCTCCCAAATCGCCACCGTAATGAGGCCACTCCTGGGGTAGCGCTGACTGGGGTAACGCGAAAAGAATGGATACCAGTGTAAGGACAATAAGAATCATCCCGGATTTCGAACTTGATTCTCGGATTTCAAATCGTTCCCCCTCACCCGGCCTTCGACCACCCTCTCCCCCAGTGGGGGCGAGGGAGTTAACTCTAATGTCTTCTTCCCCCTCGCCCCCTTCGGGGGAGAGGGTGGCCGAAGCGACGGCGGTC
>QHZQ01000594.1:0-372 GCA_003224725.1 Acidobacteriota bacterium
TGCCGTATGTACGCCCAGTTGCACCGCATTCGACACCAGCCTTGGCGGCTCTGGAGACGCCTTTATTGCCAAAATCATCCAGACGCTGACCGTGACCAAAGCGGGGACGGGGAGCGGCACGGTCACCTCGAGTCCAGCGGGGATCAATTGCGGGACAGACTGCACTGAATCCTATCCCAGCGGCCAAGTGGTGACGCTCACGGCGATGGCAGATGCGGGCTCCACCTTTCAGGGCTGGAGTGGAGGGGGTTGCACGGGCACTGGTTCCTGCATGGTGACGGTGACCGGCAACACCACGGTGACGGCCACTTTTCAGGGCCCCGGCTCGGGGGGGGGCGGTTGCTTCATCGCCACGGCGGCCTACGGATCGCC
>QHZQ01000594.1:566-4475 GCA_003224725.1 Acidobacteriota bacterium
CCTGGCGGCTTCGATCACCAGCGTCTATCTGCTGGCAGTCCTGTGGCAAGGTCGCCAGAGGCGGCGGGGGCGGAGAGGATCATGAGACGTGCACCGGGATCACCCCGAGAGCAGTGCCGTCGGGTTCCTCAAGAGCGCAGTGGCGCCTGACGGCACCTGACCATAGCAACTTCAGGGCGGATCGGGTAGAACAGTCAGGGGGAGCACGGATATGGCTGAATTGAGTTCGTTCGATGTAGTCTCTCGAGTGGACATGCAGGAGGTGAAGAATGCCCTGGATCAGACCATGAAGGAGATCCGGCAACGGTTCGACTTCAAGGACTCCAAGACCGACCTGACCTTGAAGGAGAAGGAGAAAGAGTTGGTCGTGGTGTCCGACGACGAGTACAAGCTCAAAGCGGTGCTGGAGATCCTGAAAGCCAAGTGCGTCAAACGCGGCGTTTCCTTACGGGCGCTCACCTACGGGAGCCTCGAAGAGGCGCTGGGCGGGACCGTCCGGCAGGTGATCACAATTCAGAGCGGCCTCGCCGACGAGAAGGCCAAGGCGATCGTCAAGGAGATCCGGGAGGCCAAATTCAAGGCGCAGGCGCAGATTCAGGGTGAACAGGTTCGGGTCCAGAGCAAGAGCAAGGATGAGCTCCAGGCAGTGATCGCGCTGCTGAAACAGAAGGATTTCGGAATCGACCTGCAATTCCTCAATTACCGGTAAGCCTCAGCCCAGGGTCCCGCCATGTTGGTGGTGTGGGCGGAGCGACGCGATCGTGGTCATCGCGCTGCATCCCGCCAACCCGAACATTTTGTACGTCGCCACGAACGATTACATCTATAAGTCGCGGGATGAGGGCCAGACCTGGGAGAACCTCTCGCAAGGGATGACCTTCTCGCGCGTCATCTCGATGGCCGTCGATCCGGCCTACCCCGCCATCGTCTACGCCGGCACGAAGGGCGACGCTGTCTACAAGAGCTACGACGGGGGCCAGCGCTGGGTGTCGCAGCGCATCGGGTTGGACAGCACGGTCGTCACGTCGGTGGTCAATCAATTCGTGTTCGACCCGTTCGACAGTCGCCGCCTGTTCGTGGCCACCACCATGGGAATCTTCGCGTCGGAGAACGGGGGTGAGACCTGGCAGAAGCGGATGGATGGGATGAAGGAGGTGCTCATGGTTGTCACGCTGGCGCTTGATGCGACGCAGCCGACGACCATGTATGCCGGCACGAGCGGCGGCGTGTATAAGAGCGTGAATGGAGCGGCCCGCTGGGAGAAGGTGAACGACGGACTCGTCTCACCCGACATCCTGGAATCCTCGCGTGCCTTGGGCGTGACGGCGATTCATGTGGATCCTCACGCGACCGGGAGGCTGTATGCGGCCACGCTGAAGGGCCTGTACAAGTCCACGGACCGCGCGCAGTCCTGGACCCGCCTCGCGCAGTCGCTGCCGGATCAAATGATCAGCACGATGGTGCTCGACCGTTCCGTGGCCGGAGTCATCTACGTGGCGAGCCGTGAGGGTGTGCACAAGAGCGACGACGGGGGCACAACCTGGAAGGCGGTCAACAGGGGATTGGCGAGCCTGAACATCCGTTCGCTGGTCCAGAGTCCGACCGATCCCAAGACGTTGTACGCCGGGACGAACGGCAGCGGTCTGTATCGAAGTCGGGATAGCGGCGGCACGTGGGTCTCGATGCCGCCGGTGCGGCCCGCCAGCTAACGGATGCTGAAAAAGGCCTCCAACTTCGTTCTCGGGCGGTTCGGACCCCTCAACGTACGAGAAAAAGTACGCCTCGGGGTCCTCACACCCTGCGGCCTCGCTGGAAGGCCTTTTTGAGCATCCTGACCAATTAGACTAGGGAGAGAGATTGATGAGGAGAGTGGTTGGAATGGGTAGTCAGCGCGCGCTTTCAGCGCTTGTTCAGGCTTGAGTCGCCGGCTGCAGGGCCCACGCGCGACGGGGTTGTCGAGGACCCCCCGGGGTTCTCCTTCCCCCCAACGTCGAACCCGAAGCTATTGGGCAAGGTCGTGTCTTGGGTATCCGGGCCAACGCGGTAGTTCGGGAGGGTCGTGTCCTGGGTGTCGGAGCCTCTTCTAGGCCGCAGGTCTAATTGCTGGTTGCTGCTCGGAGATGCCACGTCGCCAATGTCGGCTCCGAACGAGTTGGGAAGCGCCGAATTTATTAGGAAGAGTCGTATCCCCGACTTCCAACCCGGTCCGAGCTGAGTCTGGCGGTCCCGTCGGACGAAATTCTTTCGTGAGCCCGCCCTCCTCTTGCTCGATGCGTCGCCGCTCCTTGCCGGCTGTCTCATAGTCCAGATCATCGAGTTTGCCCTTGGCCTCTCCGATGCCTTCCAGCCGCTGCTTGACCTTCAGCAGATCAATGCGGGCTCGGACGAGAGGTGGGATAATCTGGCTCATCGTCCAGCCGCGCCAACTCGTCCCCATGTTGACCAGGCCGGCGTCCTGGATGTCCTTCAGCAGACCAGAGGCTCGATCCTCGAGCTCGTCCACGGTTTCGATGGAATCGATATCGTTGATGCAGCAGTCGAGGAATTTCCGATAGTCGCGGAGAAACGACGAGATTTCACGCTGAAGATTTTCGAGACGGACTGGGGTGCGTTCGTTGACTTCTTCCCCTCTTTTCCTTGCAGCTTCCTTTTTTGCTGCTTTGGCAGCCTCCTCTTCCTTGTCCACCAGCGGGATGCAGCCGGGAAATGATCTTTCTGAATACTGCTGGTCCGGGGTCCTGTCGGGACAATAATAGACCGCCCCTGGCTTTTTGCCATAGACTGATCCCGGATTTTTGCTTTGCGCCATTACCTCAATCGGCGTGCTCGCAAGAAACAAACCTACAAGTCCGGGCCCCAGCACCAAGACCTTAAGAGCGGCGAGTTGGGTACGCTGCATGTGATCATTCTGCGTGGTGGCTCTGCAAAAGTCAATCAGAGGCAATGAGACGCGTAGTTACTCTACCGCTGGTTCCATATAGCGACAACTCTGTTCAGTATTCCCCCAATTTCGAGGAATTGGGTACCCTTGAAGTGATTCAGGGTTTCTCAGTTCTGAGGCCCGACAATGGGAACTCGCCCTCAATACTCCGTCAGAGTATGCCCGCTCCCGTGCTGCAAGTCGAGATTACCCGTGCTGACCTGTGAACCAGTGGATGAACGAAGCTCCCATGTGTCCGGAGAGAAAACACCTCCAGTTATGAGGACGTTTCCGGTGTCTGATTGCACCTGCGCACCGTGGTTGCCGCGGTTAACTGAAAGGGTGCCATTAGAGACGAAGCCGCCATTTTGACCTCGAATCTCCCAGCTTCCTGGGTTTACTCCTCCGCCCGCAATGAAGAGGTTACCATCCAATAGTCGACTGCATGTGAAGCCACCGTCTCGGGTCGCGAAAAAGGTGCCATTACTAACGAGGCTGCCGTTGCTCCCACTCCTAATCTCCCAAGTGGAAGTCGATCCGCTTCCTCCTCCCAGGAAAATATTGCCATTTGGAAGTAATGCATCGCAGTGGCCAAGACGCCCTGCCCAGAGTTGTGTGCTCGGTGTATTGACCGCAACCAAGTTGCCATTTGGATCACGGATCTCCCATATACCGGTAGAAACCTCCCCTCCCGCGATATATACATTGCCTGAGGAAAGAAGTGTGACACTATGACCTCTCCTGAATGTCCAGAGCGTGCCATTGCTCACAAGTCCTCCTGAGCTATTTCGAATCTCCCAACTAGCCGAATTGGGGAATCCACCCGTGATCATCACGTTGCCATTATTGAGGCGCGTGCACTTAAAAGAGCTGTCACGGGAAGCAAACAAGGTTCCGTTCGTGACGAGCCCTCCGCTCACATCGCGGATCTCCCAGGTAGTAGGGGATCCCTGACCACCGGCGAGAAAGACGTTTCCAGACATCTGGAC
>QHZQ01000594.1:4607-7782 GCA_003224725.1 Acidobacteriota bacterium
TTGCACACGCTACGAATGCAAAAAACCGTCTCATGGGAAGCCTCCCTAATGTTTCTAATGGTTAGAGGCATTAGTGTTCCAACTTTATGGCGATGATTATGTAATGCGTTGGGTAAAACAACCCGGTGATTCTTCGGCATGACCTGGGGAAAACACCTGAAGTGCACGAAGCAGGCCCTAGTTCAGGCATCTGGAGGGTAGTGAGTGGGTCATGAGGCTTACACCGAGCCGACGCAGCGGCGGACGCTCCTATGAATACAGTCCTTGGGCGCCTACTTGTTTAATCGACGTAAAATTGTGGCGTTAGCTATAACACGCGGACGACTTTTCTCATCACTCGGAAGAACATGTAGAACCGCTTGAACTTCTACTTTTGCGCCATTGAGGTCAGGCCAAGGACACCCCGTTGAAACATGAACTTCCATGGTACCCGTTCCATCGTCTATGTTGAATATGCAAGCACCAGTGACAGGGCCTAGCCTCCCTATATAGGGTTGAAGTGGTTGTAAATCACTTATCGTACCTATAATTGTAATTTCATGGAGTTGATAAAATTCTAAATTAGAGAGGGCTGCTGCTATAGGCACCAGTTCACCAGCAAATGCGGCTGTAACACACAAGAGCAACACCAACTCACTTACTTTGATAACCCTAGCCAATAGTGTTTTTCTGACGACACGCTTCACGGCATATCTATTCCCGTAAGTTATAAACTGCGTCGAGAAAAGCCTAGTTCTAAGCTCTCAAGAAAATGCGTCACCTATATCTTAGAACTCCATTTGAGTGTGCCCGTTACTTCGAGCATTGTCGAGCGTGCCGCTGCTGATCGGCGATCCTGCACTTGAACGAAGTTCCCATTTGTCTTCACTCCCTGTAATCCCTGAACCAACTATCAGGACGTTCCCGGTGTCGGATTGCACTTCCGAAGTGTGGCCCACTCTAGGGTATGTTAGATTGTTGCCATTAGAAACTAGTCCTCCGAATTGATTGCGGATTTCCCATGATGTGGCAGCGGCAGTACCGCCAATAACCATCACGTTTCCATCCAATAATCGATTGCAAGTAAAGTTGTCCTGCCTTGTCGCCCAAAGAGTTCCTTGGCTTATTAGCCCACCTGTGTTGCTTCGTATTTCCCAAGTGCCAGACGAATTTGATCCACCGATGATTAATACGTTATTGTTCAAAAGTTCAGCAGCACAGTGGTCAGAGCGACTAGCCCATAGGGTTCCATTCGCAACGAATGCGCCATTAGCATCCCGCATTTCCCAAGTTCCACCTGATGAGATACCCCCGACGATAAATACATTCCCGGAGCTCAGGAGTGTAGCTGTGTGCGAAGCTCTGTTTGCCCACAGCATTCCAGAGGTAACCAGCCCACCCGAACTATTCCTTATCTCCCACGTTCCTGGTGAACTCAATCCTCCAATGATCATCACATTCCCATTGCTCAGGAGAGTGCACGTAAACGCTATGTCGCGGCTAGCATTCAAGTTCCCACTGCTGATGAATCCCCCACTTGTATCGCGAATCTCCCAAGTTGTCCAACTCGCCAGATTTATGCTACCGCCCGCGATAAAGGCGTTTCCATTTGATAGTCGTTCTGCACAATGGTTTGATCGAGCTGTTGCAAGATTGCCGCTACTGACAAATCCCCCACTGCTATTCCTTATTTCATATGTTGAAGGGCTTTGCAGTGATCCTCCTCCAGCGATTAAGTTGTTATTTCCCGACGAAAGGCCAGGCAGAATCAAGCTGACCACACATGCCATTAAGCATGAAAAACGCCACATAACGCACCTCCATGTTTCAAAGTTTAAGTGCACCTCTTCTTATGCTTACGGTCGTCGCCGCTGAGTGCGGTGCAAGTAGTGCGCCTGGGTGTGGCGAAGTTCGGATTGTTTGAAGCATTTCAGTAATATGGGACCCTGTGTAACTTTTTGCAGTGCGCACTCGCTTCAAACCGTTTCTGTAGTGTTCTGAATACAGGTGGGATTAACTTATGCAGAGGAAAGCTCTATTTTTGCTGTGCCGACAGGAGCTTAGGAATCATGAAGGCAAAAAGGATCACTGAACTACCCGACTATACCTTGAAGAAGCCTCTTTGCATGTAATCGCCTGATGCAGCGTTTGCGTCCGCAGTTTCCTCGCGTAATCAGCACCACAGCTCCTCCATTACTTTCAATCAATAAAGTCCCAAATACGGCTCCAACTACTAGGCCAATGTGGATATTGTTAAGAGCAACCGGGTGTATCCTGGAAGCAAACTGGGGAAATCCGTGAAAGGGATAGAAACTAGCCCTAGTCCTGAGCTAGTGGGGCACTGCGATGAGCAACCAGATAGGGAAAGGTAGAACGGAGGGATAGAGTTAGGACGACGGCTCTATTGGCGGCTCGTTTAACGCACAATGCAGTTGTCCGTGCAGCCGGGGTTTTATTCATTACACTGTGCAAGGTTGCAATGCTTTCTTAGAATCGGATAAGCTCAAGAGCGCTTTGACGCGATAGACTCCTCGCTAAATCGGCCCGAACATGCCCGTTGTGTACATCGAGGACATCGCCCGTTACGTCGGGCAAGAGGTGAGGGTCCGGGGTTGGTTGCGGACTCACCGTTCCAGCGGCAAGGTCCAGTTCTTGACGGTACGGGACGGGACCGGTGATCTCCAGGCTGTGGTCAGCAAGGGCGTGGTGGGGGAGGAGCAGTTTGCGCAGTCTGCCAGCCTGACCCAGGAATCGTCCCTCATCCTGACCGGCACGGTCAAAGCGGACAAGCGAGCGCAGGGCGGCTACGAACTAGAGGTCACGCGCATCGAGCCGATTCAGATTGCCGAGCCGTACCCCATCCAGCCCAAGGAGCACGGCGTTGGGTTCCTGATGGAACATCGGCACCTATGGCTCAGGTCAAGCCGCCAGCACGCGATCCTGCGAATCCGACACGAGATCATCCGGGCCTGTCGAAACTTCTTCGATGACCGCGGGTTCGTGCTCGTTGACGCGCCGATCTTCACGCCAAATGCCTGCGAAGGGACCACCACCTTGTTCCAGACCGACTATTTCGACGACAAAGCGTATCTCACTCAGAGCGGCCAGCTCTATAGCGAGGCCACGGCAGCTGCGTTCGGAAAAGTGTATTGCTTTGGGCCAACCTTCCGTGCCGAAAAATCAAAGACGCGGCGCC
>QHZQ01000596.1 GCA_003224725.1 Acidobacteriota bacterium
CGTCCGCAGGTGAATCGTAACTTCGCTGCCAATCGCGATGGCTGGGTCCGTGCACTTAACGATTTAGGCCTGCAATTTGACTTTGTCTCCTATGATCAAGTGAAGAAGGGACAGCTCAGCAAGGGAAAATACAAAGTCTTCATCCTGCCGTTTTCCATGGCTCCTTCGCCTCGAGAAGTCGAAGCCATTACCGAGTTCGCTCAACAAGGTGGGATTGTCATTGCCGATGCGGCTGCCGGGATGATGGATGATCATTGTGCCTGGCAACCAGATGGTCTCCTAAACGACTTTTTCGGCATTAAGACGGTTTCTTCTGAAAAACGCAAGCTCACTGGCACTAGCACGGTGACGACGAATGCGGATGAAGACGTAGTCGGTGAGAACAGAACTGCTGGCATCACAGGCCCAATCACGGTGACGTCCGAGGGGACTTCCTGGGGACTTAAAACCGAGGATTTAGGCGGACTCCAAGCTGTCGAGGCTGACATCAATGGAAGCGCTGGTAAAG
This sequence comes from Acidobacteriota bacterium, assembly GCA_003224725.1. GTDB lineage: Bacteria > Acidobacteriota > Terriglobia > Versatilivoradales > Versatilivoraceae > QHZQ01. Next base: position 509 of record QHZQ01000596.1, read on the forward strand.
CCCTGGTGAAGGTCGGCGAAACTGAAGCAGTGATAGTGCGTCCGGCAGGTCAGGGGTGGGCCATTTATCTTAATGCTCTTCTGGACCGGTACCCCAGCCTGCGCCAAGAGAACTACGGCGGCAGCAGCTACCGCAGGCTGATCGACGTCCTCCTGGCTCACCTGAACCTGCGTCCGGCCGTCGAAGTTCTTTCCGCTGGCGGGCAACAGCTGACCCAGGCCCAAATAGTTCGCTACGGCCTCGGCGGCGACCAGGTTTTGGCGATTGTAAAGGAGAACATCGGTCTGGAGGGAAACACGGGAAAGGATGGCGTCACGGTTTACGGCGACTCCCGGCTAGGCAAAATCGCTAAACAGGCCATCACCATTCACTTGCCGGAGAGGTACTACGTCTACGATGTCCGAAGCGGCCAAGACTTCGGAAACACCAGTATCGTTAAGACCTCCATTACAGCTGGCGGCGCGCTGGTCCTAGGCTTGAGCCGGACTCAGAAGTTTGTCACAGTAACCGGTCCCTCCTCTGCCTCCCTGGGAGACCATGTGCGTAAAGCTGTCCGTGCCCGGAAAACATCTGGTCCGCTGTCACTTCTTCGCCCCGAACGGATCGTTTATGCCGGCCTACCAGAGCAACATCAGCCTTGATGGTCCAACAGGAGCTGTCGTTTTGCCCTCGGCTTTAAATGATCCTGCTGGCCCGTACCGGTTCCGCGTGACCGATGCCGTCACGGGAGCGACGGCGGAAGCCAGGGTGAGGCTGCAATAATGTCGGCAGAAAGCCCAGCAAGAGCAGGACAAGAGTATGGGTTTCGTTGTATCCAAGTGGCCCTTCAACGAGTCGAGGATCGAGGATCGAGGATAGAAGATCGAGGATCGTACGATCGAAGACTGCCATCCATCCTCGATTCTTTAACCTCAATCCTCAGTTTTTTTCTCTGCGTCTCTGCGCGAGCATTCTCCGGGCCGTCGGCGGTCTTAATGGCTACGCCTAGCTGAGTCGAATCCGCCGGGTCACCTGTCCGTTACTTTCCCAATACGTGTGCTTCTTGGCGATACGGGGATCGTCCATGGCTGGCTGGATATTTCCCCTGGTATCGATGGCTCGAGAAACAATGGTGTGCTCTCCAGGAGAAACATGGTCCCAATCCAGAGTCCAGATCTTCCAGGCGAATTCGGCTTCCTGACCGCGATCAATCTTGGCCGGAATCCACGGCCCGCCGTCGATCTGCAACTCCACGCGCTGGATGGAGGCGCCCCAGGCTGCGCCAAAAATCCGATATTTACCATCCTTCCGGGTGACCTTGGCGGGTACCGATTTGATCAATTCCCGTCCGACGGAGGTTTGCACCCAAACGGTCTCACCATGATGTTGCTCTTCCCGAATGGTCACATAGTCTTTTGCCATGAAGCGTCCCATGTAGCGGGTGTCGCGTACTTCGATTCGCTGAAGCCACTTGACATTGGCGATGCCGTACCATCCGGGGGCAATCAGCCGTAATGGAAACCCGTTGAGCTGAGGCAGCGGCTCCCCGTTCATCTCGTAGCAGAGCAGGTTTTTGGGATTCATGGCGTCTTCACGAGACATACTACGAGCAAAGTTCTGCTTCATTTTGAGCCCGCGGACCTCCTCCTCTCCCTCATCGCTTCCGATAAAGACGACCTCGATGCCCTTGTCCAGTAATCCCGCCTCTTTGAGAACGGGTGCCAAAGGCGTGCCTCCCCACCGGGCGTTACCGATCCCACCGACGAACCAGGGGAAGCCGTGATTGCCGGAGCATTCCAGTGTGAAGATCACTTCTTTGCGCTGCCGGGCTTTGAGATCATTCAGTGTGAAAGTCATGGGTCGCTTGACGAGACCCGCAATTTCCAGTTTCCAATTCTTCTCATCGATCACGGGTTTATTGTAGTGAGCTATATGAAAGAACTTGTTGTTGGGCGTAATCCACGAATCGAACTCTTCCCACTTGAGCAGATTCCTTTCGGGCTTGGGCGGTTCCGGTGGTTGATCCAGGAAGGGAATGACCTCCTCACCCTCGCGACTGGGAAAAACCTGAGCCAGGAGCGTGGAATTGAAAAGCGCCAGACCGGCGAAAGCCCTTCCGCTCTGAATTAACAGATCCCGTCGTGAAATTTCTAATAGGTCCATCTAAAGTCTCCTTTCCCCAAAGGGTTACTTGGTGGCGAAGAAGTTCAAACTTCGGTCAAATTTGTTAAGCTGCCGTCCCCTCACCCCTCCCCCCGCCCCTCTCCCAATGGGAGAGGGTGGCCGAAGGCCGGGTGAGGGGTCCGTGGCCGATAGAATCGCACTCCTGGGCG
>QHZQ01000604.1:0-2317 GCA_003224725.1 Acidobacteriota bacterium
GTTCGGGGCAGTCGTCGATGGAGGGATCGAGCTCGCGGATGATGTCGTTGAGCACGTGCGGTGAGGGGACGAAAACGGTGCCGCGATCACCGCAATCGGCCGGATGGCTGACGCGATAGGTCGATCCCTTTGAGAAGAACACAGCCTGATTGACGTCAGCGGTCACGCTTCGCCGGCCGAAGTGCTTGCAGAACGCGCCGTGGCGCACCAGGACGATATGGTTGATGTCGGAGAGCTCCTCGGCCGCGGGTCCACCGCGGCCGTTGCGGCAGCTGTAGTCGCGCACACCGACGACGGCGCTTTCGTAGAGCGAGCGGAATGTGAGCGGGATTGCGGGGCGGTCCGACATGTCCACCATCGTAGTTGATCCGGCTGCCGGCGTCAACGCCGGACATTGTATCCCCTCCTCACTCCGGCGCTTCAGTAGCAGCCAAGCCCTGACTGGATTTTTCTTCCTCGGCTTTCAGCTTTCCATGAATCTGCACCTCTTTCAATGCCTCCTCCTGCCGACCCAGCCGACGGTACGCTCGCGCCAGCGCATAATGGGCTTTGGCGCTCTGAGGATCGAGCCTGGCAGCCAGCGTCAGGTGTTCTAGGGCGTCTTTCATTCGACCTTGAGCCAACGACCGGTTTCCGAGCTGGTAGTGGGATTCAGAAAGTGAGTTATCGATTTCAATAGCCTTTTTAAACAGCACCAGGGAACGTGCCTCCGCCGCTGTATCCCCAGTTTCCGCGGCCTTGAGCAGCATCAGAGCGTACTCCTGGTAATGCAGGGCGTCGCGGGGGAAGCGCTTTATTCCGTTCTCATAAGTCGCTCTGGCTTGTTCGTCCCAGCCGGCCTTGAGTTGTGCCTTGGCCAAGCCACGGTTGGCTTCCGCCTCCGGTTTGAGTTCAAGGGCGCGCGTGTAAGACTTGACTGCGTGGCTGTACTGGCCTTGCCTGGTTTCGATCAATCCTTTCAGCATGTAGACACGGTAGGAGTTGGGAAGGTACCCTAACGCCTTGTTGGCCACTGCCAGCGCCACCGGAAACAGGTTGGCGTTTGCCAGGATCAAGCCCAGGTCCAGATAGTTGGATTCCTTCGAGGGCTCCAGGTCGATCGCCTGATCAAAAGCTCGAACGGCCTCCCGTTTTTGGTCTAATTTCAGATAACACCAGCCCAGCAAGTTGTAAATGTCACTGCTTTCGTAACCTTTGTCGATCAGGCCGAGAAGCGTGCTCTGGCTTTTGCTGAAGCGTTTGGCATGATATTGGGCCTGAGCCAGGTTGTGACCGAGGGTCGCCTTGTCGGGATAGATCGTCCAGATGGAGTCAAACAGTTTCTCAGCGGTCTCGTAGTCGTTCGCTTCGGCCGCCACCTGGCCACCCAAGAAAACCCCATTGCTGTCGGCAGGATGGCCCAGCAGGCTCTTCAGGGTTTCCCGAGCTTTTTCGCGCTGTTGGATGTTGTAGTACGAACGGGCCAGGGCAACTACTGATTCGGGTCGTTCTACGACCAGCTCGGGTACCGATTCCAACAATTTTGCGGCTCTCCGGTAATCTTTGCGATTTTCTGCCACCATGCCCAAAAGCAGAATCGCCGACTTGTCCCCAGGCGATCTTTTCAGGAGAAGTTCCAAATTTCTTTGGGCGGCCTGGAGGTCTCCCAGTTGCCACTGGTTTGCCGCCAGGCTACGACGGACGACACGATTGGCGGGATCCAGCCTGAGAGATTTCTCGAAGCAGGCGCTAGCCTCTTCCAGGCGGTGTTGCATGACAAGGATACCACCCAGATCGGCCAGGAGTCGCGGGTCATTGGGAGCCAGTTCCACCGCCAGGCGGAGTTCGGCTTCTGCGCCCTTCAAGTCTCCCGACTCCGCCAGACGCATGCCTCGGTCGGCATGCGCTTGCGGCTTGGAAATTCCCTGGGCGGTCAGTCTATGGGGGAAAAGGCACAAAGCCAAGAAGGCAACCACAAGAGCAAGTAAACCGGAGGGACGCCTCATCTTTTTGATTGACACGATCATGACCAGAATAATATGATCGATTATCCTGAAAGCAAAAAACAAGTTCGATCCTTTGATCCGCAATAGTAACTTGGGAGCCTTCATCCTGATTTAGACCTGTTCCAAAGTCATTTCATTCCAAAAGGAGAAGAAAGATGACCACAAAGAGCCAGCACAATCAGCCTTTGCAAGTTTCTTGCCTGCTCGTGTCTCTGATGGTTCTGGTGTTCACGTCCCCAGCTCGAGCGCAGGCGACCTTCACTGGCGTTCAGTTGCGGGGCACCGTACAGGACGCATCCAAGGCTGCGGTGCCCCGGGCCACCGTAATCGCC
>QHZQ01000604.1:2488-4692 GCA_003224725.1 Acidobacteriota bacterium
TCACTCTGGAGATAGGTGAAATCACCTCCACTATCGAGGTGACGGCAGCGGCTCCGCTGCTGAACTCGGTAAGCGCCGCTCTGGGTCAGGAGGTCGATAACCGTTATGTGACCGAAGTCCCGCTTTTCAATCGGATGATGCTAAACCTGGCGTTCCTTGCTCCCGGAGTCACAGAGGTGCAAAATGGGAATCCCTACGGAGACACCGGCATCAACTTTACCTCAAACGGTCAGCGCAACTCAACCTCCGAGGTACGTGTCGACGGTTCGATTATCGGTGCTGCTGAAGGAGGCGAGGGCGGCATGTTCCGGGTGCACTACCAGCCAACGCCAGATGCTATTCTGGAATTCAAAGTGCAGAATAACAGCCTTTCCGCCGAGTTCGGGAACAACGGCGGCACGGTCATCAACGCCGTCACCAAATCAGGCACGAATGAGTTTCATGGAACCGGCTACTGGTTTGGCCGCCGGCCTCAACTGGACGCCGGCAACTTCTTCGATAACCGGGCCGGCAGCCCAAAACCCGACTTCAAGCGTGACCAGTATGGGATTTTCAAGCAGAAGACCTTTTTCTTTTTTGATTACGACAGGACCCGTTTTGAAGCTCCGGCCACTCTGACCACGACCATGCCCACAGGCGACCAGAAGCTGGGCGATTTTTCGCACACCCTTAACCCCGATGGATCGCTGGAATTGATCTTCAATCCCTTCGACACTTATAAGGATACCAACGGGAACGTGAAGCGCCGGCCCTTTCCCGGCAACGTCATCCCCACGACTTTGATGGACCCAGTCGCGGTGAAGCTGATAAGTTTTTTTCCTGATCCCACCGGCTCCGGGGACTCCATAACGGGCCTCAACAACTTCACCAAGAATGGAACCTCGTCGAATCCCGCTTATCAGTATGACATCAAGATTGATCATAACTTTTCGGAAAAGTCCCGCATTAATGGCCGGTTTAGCCATGGCTTTCTAGGCGGCAACGGGCCTCGGTTTTATGGTAATGACGCCGACGATACCTACGATGACAATAACACTATCAATAACGTTGCACTCGAACATGTGTACACGTTCAACGCGACAACGATCTGGACCAATCGATTCGGGCTCGACCGTTTCATCGAGCGACGAGCTACGCCGGACTTTAACCCTACCACTCTCGGCTTCCCCTCCCAACTCCGCGAGGGTGGGAAAGATCTCTTTCCGAGGATCGACATTGAAAACTTCGCCTCGCTAGGCCCCCAATTCTGCCAGGATGTGATTGAAGCTCATACGCTCCCTCATTACGCTTCCTCGCTCTCCAAAGTCTATAACGCCCACAACCTTAAGTTTGGGGGAGAGCAGAGAATTCTTCTAACTAACTTTTACCAGCCTTGCACTCCCGGTGGCTACTTCACCTTTGACCGTGCCTTTACAGCAGAGGAGGTTTTTAGCCCCAGTAACTTACAGGGAAATGCCCTGGCTACCCTGCTGCTGGGGTGGCCAAGTGGTAACAGGCTCTCCATTCAACCCGCGACTGCCGGAAAATCAAAAGAGACTGCCTTCTATGTTCAGGACGACTGGAGAATCACGTCGCGCCTGACCTTAAACCTGGGCCTGAGATACGAGTGGAGTTCGCCCTACACCGAGCGCTACAACCGCACTCAGATTGCTGACTTCGATGCTGACACGGGCATCGATGTGCCTGGCTTAGGCCGCCTCCGTGGCGTCAACCGCTTTACGGACTCGAAGAACCGAACCGTGAGTCCCGACAGAAATAATTTCGGCCCTCGGGTGGGCGTGGCCTATCGGCTGGGTCAGAACACAGTCTTACGGGCAGGGGCCGGCATCTATTATGGAGTCAATCCAGCCACCAATTCGTGGCTGACGGGGTCAGCCTTCAGGGGAGACTCTCCCATTATTGGTTCGCTGGACGGCGGGATCCATCGCTACGCCTCGCTCTCCAACCCGTTCCCTAATGGCCTCCTCTATCCGCAGGGACGGAAGTATGGGAACGTAAACTTGTGGGGCCTCGACGCTGACAGCCATTTTGACAAGGTTTTTCGCAATGCTGAAATCTATCAGTGGAACCTGGGCGTTCAGCGAGAGCTGCCAGGCAGTATACTGGTAGAAGTGGCTTATTCAGGAAGTCACAGCGTTCATCTGCCCTTTCAATTCACGGGAGGCCGCAATTTTATTCCCACACGTCTTCGTGAGACTCTGGGA
>QHZQ01000604.1:4698-6615 GCA_003224725.1 Acidobacteriota bacterium
CCCTTCGCTCCTTTGTTCAGCGGGCCGGATGCGATTTTCAATGAACCCAACTCAATCTACAACCTCCCGACGATTTCTCGGATTCATCTGCTAAGGCCCTTTCCACAATTTGAGGGGTTCTCAGGATTTCCCAAGTCAGTTGGAAGCGCCAGCTATAACGCGATCCAGTTACGGTTCGAAAAGCGATATTCCCACGGCTTGCATTTCCTGGGCAGTTATACTTTTTCCAAGATGATCGACGACTCGACCGGCTTCAATGCCTGGCTGACGGGTGGAAACTCAGGGTGGGGAGTTCAGGATCAGGAGAACCTTCGACTGGAACGGTCCGTCAGCCCTGCCCACACGCCTCACCGGCTTGTGTTTAGCTGGGGTTACGAAGTACCCGTCGGCCGGGGAAAAGCACTGGGCCGCAATATGAATCGGGTCGTGGATGCTGTGGCGGGAGGATGGCAAATTAATGGCTTCACCACCTTTCAGTCCGGCTTGCCATTGAATCTTGGGTTGGCAAACGCTGTGCTGCATGACGGCGCTCAGCGCCCCGACGGCACAGGGATTCGCTTCAATCCTGCGGCCTTCGCAACGCCAGAGCCGGAACACGATGGAACGGCACCCCGGTATACCGGGCTGGTACGTGGAGACGGTATTCATAATCTCAACCTGTCCATCTTCAAAAGCTTTCAGTTCCGGGAAACCATGAGGCTCCAATTGCGCGGCGAGTTCTTTAACTTTACCAATACACCCCGCTTCTCAGATCCTGACACCGCCTACGGCAGCACTTCATTTGGAACGATCAACAGTCAGAGCAATAGTCCCCGGCAAGTCCAGATGGGCGTGCGGTTCCTCTTCTAATTGCGGCGCCAGCTGCTGGTGCGATGGGAAGTGGGAGCGGACCTCCGAGCGATGACTGGTTGGCAGTTTCACCATCCAGAGGCCCGCTCCCACTTTTCCCTTGAAATTGAAACGGAATTTTTGCAAAGGTAATTAGCATGATTCTTGACCAGATTTGTGAGAATGGTCCTTCATTTCAAATTTGAAATGCGAATGTGATGGTCCTTCCATCCCTTCAGAGACGAGACTTTCTACAGACTCTAGGCCTGGCAATATGGGGACTGAAAGAGGCTTGGGGCGCGTCCGGAGGTCCGGCCGTCAAAATATCCGAGATCGAAACGATCGCCTTAAAAGACTCCGACAAGTATGACCTGACTCTGGTACGTGTGCGGACCGACGCGGGAGTTGACGGGCTGGGTCAAGCGGAATCTCCATCATTGGTGATCGACTCGATTATCAAGACGGCAGAAGGACTGGAGAATTTGCTGAAAGGCGAGGATCCGCTTCAGGTGGAGCGGCTTTGGCAAAAGATGTACTCGGCCACCGGCCTGTGGGGGCGTCGCGGAGTGACCATCGCGGCTATTGGCGCTGTGGAAACCGCCCTGTGGGACATTGCCGGCAAGCTCGTTAATAAACCTGTCTGTGAGTTAATCTGGCGTTCCTTTGCAGCCACCCGGGAGGCGACCGTCTGGTTTCCTGGCGACACGGAGCAGGAGATCCGGGAACGGTTTGGGATGGCCGTGCAAGCCGGTTTTCAGGCGGTCAAGTTCGAAGAAAGACCCGGCGGTTTCGGCCATGTGGATAGCAGGACGGATGCTCGCCTGGTCCGATTGATTCGAGAGATCATTGGGCCGGATCGTGACCTGATGCTTGACGTGCAAAACTGCTGGGTGGAGGTTGGCCAAGCCATTGCCACCTGCAGAGCCATTGCTCCTTACAATGTCTATTTTGTCGAGGCCCCTCTCCCACCGGACAATCTGGAGGCCTACAAACGTCTGGCTGAAGCCACTGACATTCGGATTGCCGCCGGAGATTGGGGATTTACAACTCGGTTCGACTACATCGATTTGATGGAAAAAGGTGGCATCG
>QHZQ01000605.1 GCA_003224725.1 Acidobacteriota bacterium
GGTCTTTCGTGCTTCCTGCTCTTCAACTGTTTTGGGCCAGTCGTTCTTCAGAAGTCTTGAGAGCGCGCGGTCGGCCAGGAGTTTGCCCCCGGTCTGGCAACGAGGACAATAGTTGGCTTCGTTTTCGGCATAGACGATACGCTGCACCGGAGTGCCACAGGAGGGACAGGGTTGTCGATAACGGCCGTGCACCGCCATTCCCTCGCGGAAGGCTGTCACCTGTTCGGGAAACCCGTTGCCCACTTCATTGCGCAACCTCTCCGTCCAATCCGAAAGCGTCGCTTGAGTCGCCTGAAACAACTGATGGATCTGGGCTTCCGAAAGGTTACGAGTTAAAGCCAAGGGCGAGAGCCGGGCACGATGCAGAATTTCGTCCGAATAAGCGTTACCGATACCGCTGAACAGACGGGGGTCCGTGAGCGCCCGTTTGAGCGTGTGGTTCTCGCGCAGGAGAGTTGAATGGAAGAGAGAAAGATCTGCGCTAAGGACCTCGATGCCACCCGGATCAAATGCAGCAAGCCTCTGCTCACCCTGGACCAGATGGAGAGAGGCTCGTTTCTTGGACCCGGCTTCAGTCAGCAACAAAGTGCCTGAGGAAAAGTCGAAAGCGGCCAGTCCAAGCTTTCCCGGGATCTTCGAGTTTTTGGGGCGCCAGCGAAGACGACCAGCGATCATCAAATGGAAGATCAGAAAGAGTTCGCTTTCCAGGCAGAATATGATACGTTTGCCCAGGCGGCGCAGTTCAACCACTTTCTTTCCTTCGGCTTCCTGGATGGGAGGATCAAACGATCGAACTAGAAACGGGCTGGCCAGTCGGACCTTTTCCAG
>QHZQ01000611.1 GCA_003224725.1 Acidobacteriota bacterium
GCAGAGAAGCTTGGGGCTCATCGTTTCCAAGAACAGAGCACTCAATCTCGCGCCCCTCGACCCCCTGCTCGACAATTATCTTGCGGTCGTATTCCGCGGCCAATTGTATGGAAGGATTTAGCTCTCTTCGATTCCGGACTTTACTGATTCCTACCGACGAGCCGAGGTTGGCAGGCTTTACGAAACAGGGGTAGCCACACCGGCTCTCGATCTCCTGGATAATCCGAGCCTGTTCGCGCCGCCACTGGTAATCTAACAGTACGACAAACGGCACAATGGGAAGGCCCGCCTGTTGCAATAAACGTTTCATGACATCTTTGTCCATACCGACTGCCGATCCTAATACTCCGGCTCCCACATAAGGGATGTTAGCCATATCAAGGAGGCCCTGGATCGTGCCATCTTCTCCAAAAGTCCCGTGGAGCGCGGGAAACACAACGTCAATACGGGCCTTATTGCTTATCTTTTTGTCCTTGGAATGGATCTGTAGCAAGTGATTTTCTGTTGGCTCCGCCGGCAACAGGACAGGGCTGCCCGACTGCAAGATTTCTGGAAAGGCTGCTTCCAAAAATTTGGGATCGGACCGCCATTGACCTTCTTTGGTAATCCCGACGGGGATGACCTCATATTTCTTACGGTCCAAGGCTTTGAGAATCGAAGCGGCGGAGCGAAGCGAGACCTCATGCTCACCCGATTTACCCCCAAAGAGAAGAGCCACTGTTGTCTTTTTCATTCGTTTCGTTCTTCAGAGAATCTTTTTCCCAAGTGCGGATAAAATCAGCTCCACGCCCAGACTAGCCGTCGTGTTCATGTGGTCCAAGACCGGGTTCACTTCGACCAATTCAAGAGAGAGAAGTTTGTTCGTGTCAGCAATCATTTCCATGGCAAGATGAGCTTCCCGGTATGACGCCCCACCTTTTACCGGGGTGCCGACTCCCGGAGCATAGGATGGGTCGAGAAAATCCATGTCCCAGGAAACCGCCAAACCCGCCGTATGTTGAGTGGCGATTTTGATCGCCTCTTCCACGACGCTTCGCATGCCGCGCTCGTCAATATCTCGCATCGTAAAGACCCGCACAGCCGACGAGACCAGTAATTCCTTTTCCGGCACATCGATATCCCGCACGCCGACCAGCACCGCGTTTTGAGGCTTGACCTTCGGACAAATACCATGAAGGTTGGTTAAGTCCTGTGGGCCAACTCCGACCACAGCACTCAGCGGCATGCCGTGAACGTTGCCACTGGGTGAGGTTTCAGGCGTATTGAAATCGGCGTGAGCGTCGAACCAGATCAGGCCGATGTTCTGTCGAATTCTCTGGTAGAATCTGGCGCCGCCGCCCAGGGTGCCAATGGCGATAGAGTGATCGCCGCCCAAAACAATGGGCAAAGATTTTTCGTCCAGGGCTTTTTCAACCAGTTGAGCCAGGTGCTCGCATACCTGAATAATCTCTTTGAGGAATTTGCTTTGCTGGTCGCCGAAGTGCTGAGTCTCAGGAATGGTCACCGGAACGTTTCCGGCATCTTCGACCGAATATCCAAGAGTGGCTAGTTTCTTGTTCAGGTCTGCCACTCGCATCGCGCTGGGACCCATGTCCACGCCGCGCCGGCCCGCGCCGAGGTCGAGGGGAACTCCGATGACGTTAATGGTCTTGGCGGACATCTTAAATCCTGGAGTTGTGAAAAATGGGATAAAATACCAACCAAGGTCTTTGCCTTGATATCCATGCACATCGTGCTCGTCGTCGTCCCCGAAATCCAAAAGCGGGGCACGACAACGAGGACGAGAACGACGACGATTCCAGAAACACAATTCTCGTCTCGATCCACATAATGGGCTAAGCGCCTAACTCAATCCTACGGCCGGAGGCGGTAGAGCATCCTTGGAAAAGGGATGGTCTCACGAACGTGTTCCAGGCCACAGATCCAGGCAACTGCCCGTTCAATCCCCATGCCAAAGCCCGCGTGTGGAAAGGTCCCATACTTCCGCAGGTCCAGGTACCAATCAAATGCCTCCGGAGGAAGCTGGTGCTCCTGGATCCTTTGAGTGAGCAGCTCGAGACGGGAAGCGCGCTGACCGCCTCCGATGATCTCACCGTAGCCTTCCGGAGCCAGAACATCAACGCAAAGGGCCAGCTCGGGTCGATTCGCATCCGGCTCCATGTAAAACGCCTTTACCTGGGCCGGATAGCGGTGAACCATGACAGGACGATCATACTGCTGGGAAAGAAGTGTCTCGTCACCAGCTCCGAAATCACCACCCCACTCGATATTCGAGCCCCTGGCTTTCAAAGATTGAACCGATTCGTCGTAAGAGACCCGAGGGAACGGCGGTTCTATTCCTTCCAATTTGGAGATATCTCTTTCCAGGATTTCCAACTCGCTGCGTCGATGCTGTAAAACAGATTTGACAATGTGAGTGATGAAATCTTCTGCTAACACCATGATGTCCTCTAAAGTGGCGTATGCCACCTCTGGCTCCACCATCCAAAACTCTGTGAGATGCCGACGCGTTTTGGATTTCTCAGCTCGGAACGTCGGGCCAAAGCAATAAACTTTACCAAAGGCAGCCGCGGTCGCCTCGTTGTAAAGCTGGCCGGA
>QHZQ01000602.1:0-3419 GCA_003224725.1 Acidobacteriota bacterium
GGGCGGGCGCTGGTCTTAACCGACAGGACCAACTGGGCGCCGCGTTTTGGGTTTGCCTGGTCGCCCGGCTGGGGTCATAACAAAACGGTCATTCGGGGCGGCGCCGGGATTTTCCATTCCCCACCGGTTGCGAATCCCTGGTTTGACTTTGCGCGCAACGCGCCGCGGGCTTCGAAGCTGGTTCGAGCCAGCAACTTCTCGGTCATCGACCAAGTGTTTGAGTCGAATTCGTTGACCAGATATGCACCGTTCATGTTTACTATCGAGCCTTTTGCGAAGACACCGCGCATCCAGCAGTGGAGCCTTGGCATTCAGCAGGAGCTTCTTCCCAACCTTCTTCTAGATGTGGCGTACGTTGCTTCCGCCTCCAGCCATTTGCAGCACATCAGCGAAATCAACTACAACTATCCCTTTATGAATGGATCCCAGGTTGTTCAGCCGGTAAGCTATGCCTTTCCAAATGGACAGTACCCCTCCATCGGCATAGACACTAACCTCTTCGAACAGAGTGTGTCGGCCAACTACAATTCACTGCAAGTGAAGGTGGAAAAGCGTTTCTCCAACGGCATTTCATTCCTAAGTTCGTATACCTGGTCGAAGTCACTGGACACGGCTTCCGCGAACCGCGACGGAGGTCCTGATGGCTATTTGTCCACTGCAAACCCCCATAATTTCAACCGCCGCCTGGACTATGGACTCTCGGTTTTCGACTTGCGGCATAACCTGGTCAACAGCGCCCTGTACGAGCTTCCTTTTGGCCACGGAAGACACTGGGGCCAAAACTGGTCCGGAGCAGCAGACAAGGTCGTCGGCGGTTGGCAGATCGGCGGCATCAATGTGGTTCACGGCGGTTTTCCTGCTTCCTGCATCGTTTATACGGACGACGCTGTGAACATTGTCGGGTTCTTTGCCGACTACTGTAGTACTGCGGGCGGTGTGGATCCGAACGCCGGTCCGCACACCCTGCAGCAGTGGTGGAATATCGACGCCTTCACTTTCCCTAGCTCCAGTGAGGTCTTTGGGAACGCCGGCCGGAGCACTATGTTTGGGCCGGGGTTCGTGACCTTCGACTTCAACGCCATGAAAACTACCAACATCACCGAGAAGCTGAAACTTCAATTCCGATTCGAGGCGTTCAATCTCTTTAACCATCCGGTCTTCGGAGTTCCGCACGTTGTATTGGACGACTTCTTTAACTTAGACTCGAGCGGGCGAATCATCCCAAAACCCGTCCAGAATTCGGACCTGGGGCTCGCCTTTGGCTCGATTGGAAAGACAGCGGTAGACAACCGGCAGTTGCAATTCGGTCTCAAGCTCGTTTGGTGAATCGGAGCTACCCGGCCAGCCGCGACGAGTCAAACGCGATTTGGTTAGCGCCTGCAGATGAGGTGTAGCCGATTCGAGGTGAGAAGTCGGCTATGGGCTGAAAGTCGAAGGGATGCTGTAAAACCCAAGGAAAAGAGAAATCATTCAGCAGATCATCGTCACCGTGCGGCGGGGAGAGAAAAGGCTTCTTTAGGTTGCCAATCCCCGCCGTTTGCTTTTGTTCGGTGGGTACTACCCAAACTATGCATGAACCAGAAACTGGATCCGGCAAAATTATTGTCCCATCAGCCATGCCCCCTCACCCGGCCTGGCGGGGGGGCGAGGGAGTAAAACTAAGATTCTACTCTCCCGTTGCCCCCATTTGAGAAGAGGGGCCGGGGGTGAGGGGGTATCCCTGGCTGTGGAATCATCACTGGGTTCCTCACGGTCCGGGGACATACACCCTCATCGTGCGCGCCACCGACCACGAAGGCACCACCCAACCGCCGTCGCAGGACCCGCTCCGGCTCGATGGGTACGAGGACAACTGGTACCATGCCATCCACTGTGAAGTTTGCTGACGGGCTCTATAGCGCGCCCTATTTTCTTAGTAGTCGAGCCTTCTTCGGCTCGACCACTCGCAGCGCCGATTGTACTGGCTAGGAATGCTGGCCGAGTGCTTTTCAATGGTGCGGGATAGTTCTCGCCTTTAGACGGGTCCACGCCAACAAGCCTGCAAACCGAGAGAGATGGCCCATGGTTTCCAGGGTCGCCTTCAACCTCGTGGCCTGCGCCTTTCAGATGGCGATTCTTCAGGCTTATTGAGAGTAGGACCGTGACTTAGAAAAGAGCTTTTGCTTTCACGGGCGTTTCAGCAGAGAATTTTGATAGGTGTTGCAGAATTGTGGGGGCAACAAACAATGCTCTTGCGAAAGGAAATGACACGAATAATTCTAGGAGTCCTGAGTTTAGGGCTGACTTTTCCTCTGGCATTGAAGGCTCAGGATGATTTGGTCAAGGCGTGGAAAAAAGTCGCCGATGACGCTTGGAAATTTGCCTGGGAAAAAGTGGAGGAAGAGGCTTATGCGAAAGTCAAAGATGACCCTGGCCTTCCTCGAGTCCTTTTGATTGGCGATTCAATCTCCTCGGTCTATGTGGGGCCAGTTCGGCGCTTACTGCAAGCTAAGGCCAACGTTCATCATCCGTCCACTAATTGCTCCAGTACGGTTGTCGGCTTAGAACATCTGCCAGAGTGGCTCGGCCAAGGGAAGTGGGATGTTATTCACTTCAATTGGGGATTACATGACCTCATCATTCAGGCGGATGGTGACCATCGTGTTCCCCTGGGTCAATACGAAAGGAATCTCCAGGAGCTAGTCCAGAGATTGAAAGCCACCGAAGCCACATTGATCTGGGCAAGCACAACGCCCGTTCCGGAAAGAATTGAAGGTGGGGGACCGCTGCGTCGTAATGCTGATGCCATCGCCTATAATGCCGTAGCACGCAAAATCATGGAGGAGCATCAAATCCAGATTAATGACTTATACGCGCTCGCCGTACCCAGATTGAAAGAGATTCAAGTTCCATTTGATGTTCACTTCACGTTCGAGGGCTCCGAAGTTTTCGCCAAACAAGTTGCAAGTTCCATTCTCGCCGCGCTTAGACAATGCTCGAAAGAAGCCATACCTTAGAGGTTCAATGGTTTCGAGGAAAGGGCCTGCGTCTATTTTCTTCTTGACAAGACAAGACATGGAATTTACGATTTATACCTTAACAAATATAGTTTGACTAGTTATAATTCATAGTACTGACCAATTTCTTCAGCTATCTTAACTAGAACACGGAGGTCTTATCGTTCAGCCGGTCATTACCTCCGCGTTGAGGGGGAATGAGAAGCTCCTTCTGACTACGGTCATCCCTGCCGTTTGCCTTATCCTGGGTACGATCACTGTTGCGCTATGCTATTGTTGCACCTAACACGACATAACTATTTGAATTGGAGGTAGATCATGGGGCAACAAGGAATCGAGCGGCGTGAGATGATGCGGATCCTGGCGGTCGCTTCTGTGGCGAGCCGGTTTTCGGGGTTTCGCCTGTGGGCCTTTGCCTGTGAC
>QHZQ01000602.1:3438-5227 GCA_003224725.1 Acidobacteriota bacterium
CTACCAACCGCAATTTTTTTTGCCAGAAGAATACGCGACCATTGAACGCTTGGCTGAACTGATCATCCCAAACGATGGCCAGCCGGGTGCGCGTGAAGCCGGGGTGGCTGAATTTATTGATTTCATGGTAGCCAGCAGCGCCGACGTCGGAAGCTCAAGTTACCAGCCACCGGTAAGCAGGACGCCTGTCAGCGAACACAGCCGTGTTCCAGAGGCGCTCAGCAGCAGGCAGGGCATCCAGTACCTTTTCCGCTACGGACTCAATTGGCTAGAGGGCCACGCTCGGCACCTCCATGGGAGATCGTTTCGCGAGTGCACCGAAGAGCAGCAGACTGATATGCTGGAGCACTTAGCCTACACGGAGCGTTATCGTCGAGGAGAAGAAGACGGGCAGGCATTCTTCAAGCTGATTCGAGAATACACGGTGATGGGTTTTTATACCTCTCGGATGGGCTTGGAGCAATTGGATTTCAAAGGACTTCAGATGGTTTGGGAGCAGATGCCTGAATGCCCGCATAAAGACGATCCGGAACATCTTCACCTGCCACCGCCGGTGTGTTGAGTTGCGGAGGATCCCTCAGCCTTTATGATCCCTCTATTAATCCTTGGGGAAGAGAGGAGCTTTGCCTATGGGTAAGAAGATTTACGATGTGATTGTGGTGGGAACTGGCGCTGGTGGGGGAATGGCGATCAAGACCCTTTGTGAAGCAGGCTTGAAGGTTCTCGTCCTCAATAACGGCCGCCGCGTTGTGCCCGCAAAGGACTTCCGCAGCCATCAGCAGCGCTATGAAATGAAGTATCGAGGGTTCGGAGACCCGAAATTTCCGCGGAACCATGATGAGAACGAGTACACTCAAGGCCTCTGGGAGCATGATGTCACCTACGTGAACGCTCCGGGAGGCAACTGGGAATGGGTACGCTGCAAAGTCACGGGCGGGAAAGCCAATTTTTGGGGGCGGTCTTCATGTCGTTTAGGGGACATTGATTTCAGAGCCGCCAGCCTGGACGGGTTTGACGTCGACTGGCCGGTAACGTACGAAGAGATGGCGCCGTATTTTAGCCGGATCGAGAAGATGATCGGGGTTGCCAGCACAGCGCAAAATCGACCGAGCAATCCGGATGGCGATTACCTGCCGCCGATACCTTTCCGCTGCGTCGACTACGTTTTGCAGAAAGGAGCGGAGAAGGTGGGGGTGCCCTATTTGCCGGACCGCAGCGCCCAATTGACCGTTGCCCACAATGGTCATCCGCCTTGCCATTACTGCGGGAATTGTGGTTCGGGTTGCGACACAGGGTCCTTTTATTCACCCACGTGGTTCACGATTCCGGCAGCAGAGAAGACAGGGAACCTCGAGCTGCGGACTGACGCCATCGCCTGGAAAGTTCTGGTGGATGAAAGCGGGCAAGCCAATGGGGTGGCCTATATTGACCGGAACACGAAGCGGGAAGTCGAGGTGTATTCGAAAGCAGTGGTGGTGGCCGCCTCATGCCTGGAGACGACGCACATCATGCTGAATTCGAAATCGCGTCATTGGCCGACCGGAATCGCCAATTCCAGTGGCCAACTGGGTCGCAATTTGAGTGATCACCTCTACGGGACCCCAGCTTACGGGTTCCTGCCACAGCTGCTGGGTCAACCGAGCCGCGCCGACAACATTTCCAGCGCCACGATCGCCTGGATGCCACGCTGGCAAAACTTAAAAAATCCGCATGAGGAGAAGTTCATTCGGGGCTACGGCGTCTATTCTTACGGGGGTTGCAGCGAATTTCCCTGGTACCACAAGCATAT
>QHZQ01000603.1 GCA_003224725.1 Acidobacteriota bacterium
GAGCCCCAGCCTGGAGTGAGAACTGGCCAAACGTAACACCGCCCTACTCACAGCTCAAAAGCGCTGCAGGGAGGAGTTCCTCAATCAAAAGAGACGAGGAGTGGAGAAACATTCGGCGATGCAACGCCCTCCCGCTTCGGATTGCCGATTTGTTCACACCCAAGTTAGTTGTTATAGTGAAAAGGCCTATTTATAGCCCAGGGACAGCGGAGGTTTTGCCCTCTCCAAATTGCAAAAGGCAACTCAGGAATTACTTGGAGCTCAAGAATCTTTTAGGAATCCTCGGTGGCTGAGATTAGGAGAGTAGATTGCATTTTACCACCCCGGAAAAAAGAAGCAAGAAAATATTTTTGGCAGGAAGTAAGGAGCATTACAAACGCGCCAAGTACCAATTATGCACCATGGGTACGATCCCCCTCACCCGGTCCGCCACCCGGCGGACCACTCTCTCCCCCAATGGGAGCGAGGGGCGAGTAAAACCGTCTAAATTTGCCAGCTCGCCCTCCGCAAACCCATCTATCTGGCGGGTCTCCAGCTTTGAGGGAGATCGTGATCGTCTCCGTACTGATCGCATTCATCCGCGGCCTACCATGCCTTTTCGGCTTTGAGCTTGGTGATTTGACCGAGGTGGTTTTCGCCATGGCGAGCGTAGCTGGTGAGCAAATCCTCAACCGTGATGTCTCCAAGCTCGGGGTGAAAAGCTAAACGGGACCAGCTTGACTCGGGCAAAGTCTCGAATAAAAGCGTCCAGCGGTGGTGCACGCCGCGGAGAATGGATAGCGAGCTTTGAATGGGAGTCCCTATCGTGTCTTTGAGCAGAGCCCACTTCTCCTGGTCGTAGGGCTTCAGCGTCGGCTTCTCCTCGGTAAGCATGAGTTTCGCACGCACAAAGGCATTCATGTGTGAATCGGCCAAATGGTGCACTACCTGTCGCACCGTCCAGCCTCCCTCGCGGTAGGGCGTATCCAATTGTTTGTCATTGAGGTCTTTCACTGCCGCCTCGACCGAGCTTGGAAGCCCTCGTATCTTCGCAATCATCTGGTTTCGTTCTGTAGCTGTCAGCATCTTATTTCTCCTTCTATTTTATTAGGCTACCCAACTAAGGGCTTCGCCCCTTGATATCCGACACATCGTCATCGTCGTCGCCCTCATATTCGTCCTCGAAATCCAAAAGCCGGGCACAACGACGAGGACGAGAACGACGACGATTCCATAGACGAGCACAAAGTTCTCGTTTCGATCCACGTAACGAGATCTAGTACAAACGGTAAAGTTCCATCCGCCTTTTTGCTTTTCAGCTAACTGCCGCTCACGCGGCCTTGTGAGGGGTTCTCAAGCCGTCAACCCTTCCTTCAGCGTTGATCGTTACCCAAACGTCCGCCATCCAACCACGCAGAAATCGGAGGCGTTCTCCCGACGGCGACCTACTACCTTCAACTCCTCCCCATCGCCGCGCGGAGCGCGCCTCCCACATTCGCAAGAGGCCGTCGTGGCCATATTGCTACAGCTCTTTTAGGCTGTCGTACCGCACCGCTACGTACAGCCCGCGCCCGTCGGCCACGCGACAGTAATTACCGCCGCTGTAGACCAGGAGCACCACCTTCGTGCCCGTTGGGAACTCCCCATCAGGTCGCGTCGCCCGCTGTGGTTCGTTGAAGTAATACGGCTGCGACCGCGTTAACTGGTGTGTGAATTGATTGGGAGCAGGCAAGATGAGATTCTTGCCCGGCAGGACTGCGTTTTCGGCCAAGACGACAGCATTGGGTCTGAGTATGCCTTTCATTTCTTTTACCGGCCTCCCCAGAGATCATCATACACCGCGGAGGGTGTGCACGTCATGCGCAGGTAGTTCGCCCTACTCCCACCCGCAGAGGGGATATCACTGAAGGCTATCTTCCGGCAACACGATCGGGATATTAGGAAGCATCATCCCCTTGTTAATGGGGGCTTCATGTGCCATTAGTATTCCCCTCTCCGCCATTCTAAGCAGGTTGGGCAAGCTATAGGGTTCAGCGGCGTTCATATCTATCACATAGCCCAGATCTCGGAGGCTGGCGATCGTCATCCGGCTAAGAGGGTTGTCCGCACTGGCAACAAATCCAGTCATGAGTTCGTTGCGAAACACACTCTCCCTCCAATGGGAGTTGCGCGTACCCTGGCCGCCCGTGTTTTCTACGGGGACAGGTGCAGGACCCGTGCCTCTTAGCTTGCCATATTCCTCCATTGCAGTCTTCCCTCGAAAAGTCGGATTATTCGTGCTAGCTCCTTTTAAGAGACCTTTTGTGGTCCAGATCGTTCCGATGCCTAAGACGTGGCCCATCTCATGTGTGATGACATCATTGAGCGTCCCGGCCTGTTCCATCTTTTTGAGGTCCGCCGTGTCGAACTGCATTTTGCCTTTAGCTGGGAGGAAAGCAGCGGTCCCGGCGTTCGGTGGTCGCAGGCGCGTCGGGCCTGCCTGTCCCAGGATACCGTCGGGGCCATCAATGTCGGTGCCTTGCGCCAAAATAAGGACATCGTCAATCACTTCACCGTCAACCAAAACGCTAGGTAAGTCCCCGATAATTACGCGGCTCCAGCGATTAGCCGCGGTCTTGAATGCTTTCTTTTGACTCTTGGTCAGCCCCCCAAGAAATCGCACTTCAATTGTGAAGGGAGATGTCTCATTTGCCACAGCTAATGCGATCTTGGCATCTGCCTTGGCATGGTACGTTTCAAATGCGCTCTTGCTGCGCCGCGCCTTAGTCATGTTTGTTTCTCCTTTCTAAGCTTGCCGGTCGATATTGTACCGTTCGTTTATAACAGAACCCCCTGTCGAATCCTGTGAAGATGATAGCAAAAGATTACACAAGGTCCATTCC
>QHZQ01000059.1:0-4408 GCA_003224725.1 Acidobacteriota bacterium
GAAGAGAACTTCATCCTAAAGCATCGGGATCAGCTTGAAGTCAGTTGCACTTTGCGAACGCCCAATCGCACGAGACCCACTTGCCTTGTCATAGTGGCTCACGGATTTCGAGGATTCAAAGATTGGGGCTTTTTCCCTTATCTTTGTCAAAGCCTGTCGCAGTCCGGCTTCGCGGCTTTGTCTTTCAACCATGCACTTTGCGGTGTTCGCGAAAACCCATATGAGATTACGGACCTGCTGGGATTTTCCAACAATTCAACGACTCAGGAACTCAAAGATTGGGACTTAATTCTCGACGCTGTTCTCACCGGAAGTCTCCCCTATTCGGACCATATAAAACTTCACGCTATGGGTGTTGTGGGTCATAGTCGAGGAGGAAGCTATGGAATACTACTGTCGAACCGTGTCCGCCAGATTCAAACAGTCGTGGCTTGGGGAGCCATTCAAACTTTTCAGCGCTTCAGTCCGGAGGCTCAGCGCCGCTGGAGGCAAGATGGATTCATAGAAGTGGGAAATCGAAACTTAGAAAATCGATTTTGCCTCAGACTGGGCGCTCTTGAGGCATTGGAACGAAATTACGATCGACTTGATGTTTCGCGGTCCATGCGCGAATTGACTATTCCGGTCCTGCTGCTGCACGGTCGCCTGGACCAAACTGTGGCTGTGGGAGAAGCTCGTAAACTTTGGGAATGTGCGGACCACCATCTGTGTCGTTTTCATATTATTGAGAATGCTGGTCACACTTTCAAAACGCAACATCCGTTTACAGGCCCTTCTCAACCCTTGGTAGAGGCTGTCTCCCAAACCGTCTCCTGGCTTGAAAGAAAACTAAGCCGATAGCTTCTTGCCCTGCCCGTAGATTGAGGATCTAAACAAGCAATCAAAGGTCATTACTCTTCAAAAACCCGCAAGAGATCGGAGGCTTTGACCACGCCGACAATTTTGCCTCCATTCTGAGTCACCACCAGGAAGTTTTTGTTGCCAGCCAACATTTTTTGAATCGCCTCCGAAACCGAAGCGGACAGATCTACTGTCATGACTCCCGCCTCCATTATTTCTACCACGCGGCGACTTAAGCGAGCCGCGATGGGTAACGATGCCACATGGGCTTCGGCCGCTTCAAAATTGAGGAATCGATGATTGATGTAGGAGAAGAATTCGGTCGTAGTAATTTTAGATTTCCAAATGGTCATCGGCATCAAAGGCTTGCCTTCAATGAAAGCCAGGTAGCAATCCAGCAGCGTCTGCTTGGTCTTCTTGTCGATGGAAAGCAGGTATCGCAAAGAACTATCCGGGACAATGTCCACTTTCTTTTCCGGAATAGTGCTGAGATAGATCAACCGATGCAGATCTTCTACGGGAGTGTTTAGATCTTTGTAATTGTCAAATATGTAGCGGGCGAGCTCATTATCTTGATCGGAATATTTCATTACATATTTTTCCAGCGTGTCGATTGCGTCGGCCAAAAACACTCCTAAGGCCACGTCCCGGTCAAAGAGCAATCCGGCACAGGCAATCCCTGCATCATCTGAATGACCAGGGCCCAGGCGGTCGCGAATATAGAAATAACGGATAAATTCGGATTCTTGATAACGACACTTGTCCGGTGGCACAATCATTCCTGATCTCTTGTAGTCTTCAATCTCTTCAGCATGAGCCTCATGAGCCAACTTCTCACCGTCAAGATTGAGGTGTTTCATAATACGGAGGTCTACAAAATGAGAGCGTCCCCCTCCAATCTTTATATTGTATTCCATTTCGCTATCGTCGCGCAATCCCCCCAGGTATAGTCCTTTCAAAATAGAAGCAGGATTGACAGAGAAATTCCTTAGCCGACTCGCCCGCAAAAAGGGTTGTCCTTCTGGATTCAGAAGTCGTTGCGATGCTTTTCTACGGATTGCTTGGTCCACCCATTCCCGAATCTCATCAATGAGTTGCTGCCGATAGGTTTTCACGTGGACCGGATCTAGTTGGAGAGCCATGACGATATCCGAGATGGTAATGTTTACGAAGCGTCGCTTATGAAACATCCCCGCCCCATTGTGAGCATGGCCTTCAACCGATTGCATAAGAATAACGTCTTCAGATTCTTTAGTAACGTCTAATTCTGTTGTCTTGGACAAATGATCGAAATCCTGTCGGATTAATTCTTCTAAATCCATAAGAGTTTCCACCCTCCCTATATACTAATTTTCGGGTAATTCTGAAATCGCTTTATGGAGATTAGAGTTGGATTGGCTTTTTTAGTGGGGCAGAGATCACGTTTTGTCCTGTAGCCACCATTCTAGTGGACGGTTGGTAATTTGCTTTGAGCGCGGTGAAGTTGTCCACAGGCCGCAAAAATATCCGCGCCTCTAGGACGTCGAATATAAGCGGGCAGCCCTTTGGAAGTTAGTAATTGCTGAAATTGTTTCACACGTTCAGGAGAGGACGCTTTCATGCCATCGTCCCTACCTGGGTTCAAGGATAAGAGATTGACTTTGGAACGAATTCGAGAAAGCAGTTTCACCAATCTTCGGGCATCAGCCTCACTGTCATTAACCCCGTCAATTAGAACATACTCAAAGGTGATGCGCTGTCCTGGACCCAGCGGAAATTGCTCACAGGCTTCCAAGAGCGTGCTGATTGGGTATCTTTTATTAACGGGTATCAATTGGTTTCGAACCTCGTCCGTCGTGGCTGAAAGAGAGATTGCCAAATTGGGGACAATGGGCTCTTTGGCTAGTTGTAAAATCCTTGGGAAGGGTGATGCGGTGAGGAGAAATGCCGACTCCTTGAGCGTCCGCGAGAAGCATCAGTGCCTTGGCGACGTTATCAAAATTCAATAGTGGCTCCCCCATACCCATGAGAACGATGTTGGTTGGCTTAGAATGGCAAGAAGATTGGCTATCCTTTTCCTTCCGATCCTTCAAAATAAATAGCACTTGCCCCACTATCTCTCCAACCGTCAAATTACGCGCAAAACCCACTAAAGCCGTTAGGCAAAATTGGCAATCCATCGGACATCCCACTTGGGTAGAAATACAAAAGGTGTTGCGGTGAGTTTCCGGGATGAAGACCGATTCAATTTTCTGCCTGTCCTTCAATTCAAATAGATATTTTTCGGTGCCGTCACCGGAGAGTTGAGTCGAATGAACCTTGGGAAGAGATATTAAAGCAGTCTGGCTCAATTTTTGTTGGAGGGCTTTGGAAAGCTCAGTCATCTCCTCAAACTTGAATTGCCTGCGGCAATAAACGGCACGGTAGATTTGACTGCCACGATACCTATTTTCTCCCCAGAGAAGCAAATAATTGCTTATTTCTTGAGAGGTTAGCCCCAGGAATTCCGCTTCACCGAAATTCTTTGAAATTGAACTATTGCTCACCATCTTTTAACTGCCCATAACATTTTGACTGTATACAGGCCAGATCCAAGAGTTTAGCCCGTTATTTGCATCGAAACAAGAATTTCGTTCTCGTTTCTGCAGTCCTCGTCGTTCTCGTGCTCGTCGTCGTGTTCGGCCTTTGATTTCGAGGACGAGTTCGAGGGCGACGACGAGCACGATGTGTGGGGATATCAAGGGCGAAGCCCTTGACTAGTTAGAATAATAACAGAAGGATTTAAGGGAGCGCAATCTGTTTGACCCTCAAGATTGTAACGACGCGCTCAAGATCAACCATCCTGGGAGGAAAAACAAAAAGTCTTTCGACCCCCTAACCAACAGGGCTCTATGATAAAGCAACTCCGCTCTCATTTTCTATAACTAACTTGTTGAAATTAATTATCTTAACCAACAGACTCACGAGCGAAGTTTTTTATTGAAAACACCCTTTGATTGTGCTACGTTTCTAAGCGGTAATGCCTGACGCGAAACTAGGTGTTCTTTAGCAGGCTTTCTTTTTCTCATTCGCTTTTCGCCACACTTAGATCGAAAATCCAAGTCAAATCTATTTTGAGTAGGTAATCCACTTCAATGAATAACATCCACAAAGAAGTCTTGGATAACGGACTTACTATCCTTACTGAACAGATGCCGCATGTGAGATCCATCTCTCTCGGAATCTGGCTTAAGATAGGTTCCCGCAGCGAGGCACAGGAAGTTAACGGTGTTGCCCATTTCATCGAGCACTTGTTATTTAAGGGCACTTCTCATCGGACCGCAGAGGAAATTGCTCGACAGGTGGATTCCATCGGAGGTCACCTGGATGCCTTTACAGCCAAGGAGACGATTTGTTATAGCACCAAAGTCCTGGATGAGCACTTACCCATCGCCTTTGATATCCTTTCTGATTTGTTGCTAAATCCTAAATTTGACCCCGGGGACATGGAAAAGGAGAGGGGAGTTATTTTGGAAGAGATCAAAATGGTAGAGGACACTCCTGATGATCTTGTTCATGAAATCTTCATACAAAATTTCTGGAAGGATCA
>QHZQ01000059.1:4456-26222 GCA_003224725.1 Acidobacteriota bacterium
TACCCCTGACGATATTGTTGTTTCTGCTGCCGGGAATTTGGAGCACCAGGCAGTGGTTGATCTTGTCCAGGAAAAATTCGGCGCGGTTAAGACTCGTCGAAATGGCTACCTAGAAGTTCCTGCACATACACACAGCCGCATCACTATCCGAAACAAAAAGGAACTGGAACAGGTTCACATCTGTTTAGGCGTGCCTTCCTATTCTCTCTCGCATGAGGACCGTTATGCTTGCTACATTTTGAACACGATTCTGGGTGGTGGAATGAGTTCCAGGCTCTTCCAAAATATTCGTGAAAAGCAGGGTCTGGTCTATGCCATCTTCTCCGGGCTTAATTCATACAGGGACACGGGCTGCCTTTCGATTTATGCTGGCACATCGCTGGAAACAGTTGAGAAAGTGGTTGATTTGGTAATTGAGGAATTCCGCAATTTGAAAAAGGGCCCGGTGGACAACGAGGAGCTGCGCCGGGCCAAAGATCATCTGAAAGGTAGCCTTATGTTGAGCCTGGAATCGACCTCGAGCCGCATGTCTAACCTGGCTCGGCAGGAACTTTACTTCGGAAAATATTTTTCTTTGGATGAAATGATTAGCTGCATTGAAAAAGTGAGCGGCGAGGAGGTTCAACAACTGGCCAATACTTTCTTCGACACTCGGCACATCGCTCTGACAGTTCTGGGCAATCTGGATGGGTTCAAAATCACACGCGAACGCCTCGACTGCAATTGATTTCAGCAACCCTTAAGCTTTTTAAGTTGAGCACAATTATCCCATTGACACTTTAGCGATACTGCTCTAACAATTTACGCATCGGTAGATTTGTAATCCGACTATTTTGCCAAAAGGGAAAGTGGTCTGAGACAGGGTGGTCAGCAGTGTCGTTGAAAATTTCAGTCTTGGGCAGTGGCAGTTCGGGCAATTGCACGTTCGTTTCAACCAGCAAAACAAGAATCTTGTTGGATGCGGGATTAAGTCGAGTGCAAACTGGCAAGCGACTTAGCATCATCGGAGAATCTTTAGAAAATATTGATGGGTTGATTCTTTCTCACGAACATGTCGACCACGTTCATGGCCTAGGTAGCCTGTTGGCAAAACAGTCCATACCTCTTTACATCGCTGAAGGAACCTCCGAAGTCATACAGCCTAAACCCTGGAACAAGATTGAGACCATCAAAGCGGGTCACCCCTTTTGGCTAGGAGATCTCAAGGTATCTCCTTTTTCCATTCCTCACGATGCGGTCGATCCCCTGGCGTTCACATTCGAAGCCGAAGGAATGAAAATCGCTCACATCACCGATCTGGGGTATATGACGGAGCTGGTGAGGCAACGACTCAGAGGGTGTGACATCATCGTTTTGGAGTCGAATCACGATCTGGAAATGCTAAGAGTTGGATCGTACCCTTGGTTTGTCAAACAACGGATTATGAGCCGGGTGGGGCATCTTTCGAATGAGATGACAGGAAAATTCTTTAGTGATGAGTTTGATGGTCAGGCTCGATACATTGTCCTGGCTCATCTAAGCGAAAACAACAATCACCCTGACATTGCCAGATTCGCAGTGACGCAGGCGCTAGAAAAAAAGGGTTTCAATTTACAAAATCTCTTACTGGCCAGTAAGGACAATCCCAGCACAGTCATCGAAGTATAACAGCTACCGATGAATCCAAACCATCGTCTTTGTCGCCAGAAAGGTGAAGGTTATTGATTACCCGATATACCCGTCCCCAAATGGGGCATATTTGGTCTGAAGAGAACAAATTCAGAAAGTGGCTTGAAGTTGAAGTCGCTACATGCGAAGTCCTGGCAGAACGCGGCATTATTCCTCCCGAGGCTGCCAGGGTGATTAAAGAGAAAGCCGACTTCAAGATCGACCGTATCGCTGAAATCGAGCAGGAGGTAAGACACGACGTCATTGCTTTTATCACATCCGTCGCCGAATTTGTAGGGCCCGAAGCACGCTATGTTCATTATGGCCTTACCTCTTCCGATGTCGTGGATACAGCTTTGGCGCTTCAACTGAAGGAAGCTTCTGCAATCCTGGTCAACGACCTCAACTCACTTATCCAAGTTCTGAAGAAGCGAGCTCATGAATTCAAGCACACCGTGATGATTGGGCGTACGCATGGCATCCACGCAGAACCCACTACTTTCGGACTCAAACTCACAGTCTGGTATGAAGAAGCGCGCCGGAATTTGAAAAGATTGAGCAGCGCAACAGAAAATGTCCTGGTGGGCAAATTGTCAGGCCCGGTGGGTACCTTTGCCCATCTGGACCCTCAAATCGAAGAAGGAGTGTGCCACAAGCTCGGCTTGTCGTTTGATCCTATATCGACTCAGATTGTCCAGCGGGATCGCCATGCCGAGTTCCTGGCAGCCCTGGCGATTATCGCTTCTAGCCTGGAAAAGATAGCCACCGAGATCCGTGGACTGCAACGTACGGAGGTTCGGGAGGTCGAAGAATATTTTGCTTCCGGGCAGAAAGGATCTTCTGCCATGCCCCACAAGCGAAATCCTGTCACCTGTGAGCAGATATGCGGCCTGGCTCGCGTGGTACGGGCCAATCTTCAAGCAGCGATGGAGAATATTATTCTCTGGCATGAACGCGACATTTCTCATTCTTCCGTCGAGCGAGTGATCCTTCCCGATTCCACAATCCTGGTGGATTATCTTTTAAACAAAACCGCGCATCTTATAGAAAAGATGGTCGTTTACCCAAAGCACATGCTGGAAAATCTCCATTTAATGAAAGGACTAATCTTCTCAGGACAGCTCTTATTGGATCTGGCGCGAAGAGGCGTGACTCGTGAACAAGCCTATGTCTGGGTACAACGTAACGCAACGCGTGTATGGGAGCACCAAGGGGACTTCAAAACTTTAGTTCTCCAAGACAAGGATATAACCCGTTACCTGACAGCCTCTGAAATAGAACAGTCCTTTGATCTCGAACATCAACTCCGCCATGTGGATTATATATTTAATAGAGTCTATGGTCATGTCCTGGAAAGGGACTTATCTGCCTGATGAAAGCTAAGGTTTATGTAAGTCTGAAGAAGAGCGTTTTGGATCCCCAGGGGAAAACAATTCATACCAGTTTGCGGAATCTGGGGTACAGTAGCGTGGAGGACGTGCGTCAAGGAAAGTTTTTCGAAATATCCTTGGACTCAAATCTTTCCTCGGCGGACGTGCAAAGAGAAGTTGAAAGAATCGCCAGGAACGTTTTGACGAATCCCGTCATTGAAGAATTCAGTTACGAAATTGAATGATCGGGTCTCCGAACCTATCCTGCAAGCAACTGAGACCCCTTTAAGGTTCAATATCAAACGCCCAATGGACTAGGATCGAAAGATGAAATTTGGAGTGATTATTTTCCCAGGGACGAATTGTGAGCATGACGTC
This sequence comes from Acidobacteriota bacterium, assembly GCA_003224725.1. Classification (GTDB taxonomy): domain Bacteria; phylum Acidobacteriota; class Terriglobia; order Versatilivoradales; family Versatilivoraceae; genus QHZQ01. The sequence continues at coordinate 7,852 of QHZQ01000059.1, forward strand.
TACCATATGATTGCCAAGGTTCTTCGACAGCCTGTGGAATTCATCTGGCACCAGTCCCATGACTTGGCCGGATGTGATGCTATCATTGTTCCGGGTGGGTTTGCCTACGGCGACTATTTGAGGACCGGCGCCATTGCACGATTTTCACCGGTTATTGCGGATTCGCTGCAAAAGATGGGCTGGTTTTGGGGATCTGCAATGGATTCCAAATCTTGTTGGAAGCAGGACTTTTGCCTGGCGCTATGTTGAGGAACAAGGGATTAAAGTACGTATGCCAGCATGTGTATGTCCGAGTGGAATCCACTAACACCCCATTTACCTCAAGGGCCCAGAAGGGACAGGTTTTATGTATTCCCATTGGCCATATGGAAGGAAATTATTTTGTTGACCGTGAAACTCTGCAACGATTGGAAAATAACCAACAAGTGATCTTTCGCTACTCCACCCCCGAGGGACAAATTACAGAAGCAGCCAATCCCAATGGTTCGCTGGCCAGTATCGCAGGGATCTGTAATCACTCAAGGAACGTCCTGGGAATGATGCCGCATCCTGAAAGAGCCAGCGAGGCGTTATTGGGAAGCGATGAAGGTTTGATAATCTTTGAATCCATGGTCAATGCCTTGGTTCATTCGTAATCGGATTTCTTTTGTTTCACCGCCCAAATCACCAATCAAATGATAACTGAGATCGAAATTACACCTGAGATTCTTGCCCAACACAATCTGACCGAAGAAGAATACCTACGCATTGTCCAGGTACTAGGCCGCCAGCCTAATCTGACGGAGCTGGGGATCTTTAGCGTTATGTGGAGCGAGCATTGTAGCTACAAAAGCTCTAAAGTTCACCTCAAGCGACTGCCGACCGGCGGTGCCAGAGTTTTGCAGGGCCCTGGGGAAAACGCTGGCATTATTGATATCGGAGATGGGTATGCCATTGCTTTCAAAATCGAATCTCATAACCACCCCAGTTTCATTGAGCCCTTTCAAGGAGCGGCTACGGGAGTTGGCGGGATCCTGCGTGATATATTTACTATGGGGGCTCGTCCCCTTGCGGCCATGAATTCTCTAAGATTTGGCCCTCTGGAGAATTCTCAAACGGCAATTGCTTTGGCGTTCCAACTGTTGGTGGAGAGGTGATGTTTGACGAATGCTACTCGCAGAATCCACTGGTCAATGCCTTCGCATTGGGTATTTTCAAGAAGGATCGGATTTTCTATGGGAGAGCAAGGGGTGTGGGCAACCCGGTCATTTATGTTGGGGCAAAAACGGGTCGAGATGGAATACATGGAGCCACGATGGCTTCAGCAGAGTTCGATACAGGATCCGAGAGCAAACGCCCCAATGTTCAGGTTGGGGATCCTTTCCTGGAAAAGCTCTTGCTGGAAGCCTGTCTGGAGGCAATGAAAACTGGGGCGATTGTGGGCATCCAGGACATGGGTGCAGCCGGCCTGACTTGCTCCACCTGTGAAATGGGAGGCCGTGCCGGCACTGGGATTGAAATTGACCTTCAATTTGTTCCTCAGCGTGAGAGCGGGATGACTCCCTATGAGATTATGTTGAGCGAGTCTCAGGAACGGATGCTCTTGGTCGCTGAAAAAGGTCGAAAAATGGGGGATAGATGCGGTGACCATAGGCAAAGTGACTGCGGATGGCCTGCTGCGGATAAAGGATCGAGGAGTCATCGTTGCGGAAATCCCGAATGTCGCCCTCACAGAAGAAGCACCAATCTATAACCGACCGGTCCGTAAGCCGGAAGATAGAGCTCGTAGCCGTCCCCATACCTCTTCCAGCGGAGTCAAACCCAAGATCGCTTTTGGTTCTGTCTTACGTCAATTCCTCTCCTCGGCCAATCTTGCCTCCAAAGAATGGGTCTATCGCCAGTATGATCACATGGTACGCACCAACACCGTCCAACTGCCGGGTGCAGACGCGGCAGTAATTCGTATCAAGGGGACAGATAAGGCGTTAGCTTTGAGCCTGGATGGGAACGGGCGTTATTGCAGGTACGAGTCACGCTTAGGTGCCCAAATTGCCGTCGCAGAAGCCTGTCGCAATTTGGTCTGCGTTGGGGCCCGACCTCTGGCAGCAACAAATTGTTTGAACTTCGGAAACCCGGAAAAACCTGAAACCATGTGGCAGTTCAGCCAGGTTATCGATGGGATGGCCGACGCCTGCAGACATTTCGAGACTCCCATTACCGGAGGGAATGTTAGCTTTTACAACGAAACACTGGGTGAAGGAATTTACCCGACTCCGGTTATCGGCATGGTGGGTCTCATACAGCCTGTCTCTCAGACGAGGGGCTCTTGGTTCATGGAAGAGGGTCACCTGATTGTTTTGTTGGGCAAAATGGTCGAAGAAGGCGAGTATCACCAGAGCGTGTCTCAAACGTTGGCCGAATTTTGTAATGGGAGGAAGGGTTCTGGTGATTTCTACACTCAGTGGGTGAATCAACTTCCCTGCCCTCCCCTTTCTCTGGAACTCGAGGCGCGAGTCCAGAAGACTTGCTTGGAAGGGATTCGGGCGGAATTGATTGTCTCGGCCCATGATTGCTCCGATGGTGGGCTGGCCGTGGCATTGGCAGAAATGAGTTTTTCCCATTTCAGAACCCCCCCCTTCGGGGCAGAGATTGAGTTTCCTGAAGATTTCACGGTTGAAAGCCTTTTGTTTGGTGAATTTCAATCTCGCATCCTGGTTACTCTGGAGCGGAAAGACCTGCTCTGTTTACAAACGCTTGCCCGTGAGAACTCGGTAGATTGTCTCCAGCTGGGTCATGTCTCAGGGAGCCACCTTAGCGTTAAGTTTGGAAAATCCTTAATCATAAATGAGCCTGTTTCTGCTCTGGAAGATGCCTGGAGAGGTTCAATCAGTCGCTACTTTCAAAACTAGGGTAGCCCGTTATGTGGATCGAAACGAGAATTTCGTTTTAGTAGCCACGGTCAGCAGCTTTTGCTGACCGTGGGCTTTTCGTCGCGGACTGCCCACGATTACCGCAAAAGACGCGTTAATCGTGGCTACCCAAGCCAGGGATATCAAGGGCAAAGCCCTTGGCTAGTTAGAATTCATGTCAGGAAGTGTCAATATGGACGACAAGTTTCACGAAGAATGTGGCATCTTCGGGATTTTTAAACATGCAGACGCAGCTCGCATCACCTATCTGGGATTGTATGCGCTCCAGCATCGTGGTCAAGAGAGCGCCGGCATTGTATCTTCCGATAATCGTCAACTGTATTCGGAAAAGGGGATGGGGCACGTGGCTGATATTTTCAAGGAGTCGAGCTTTGAAAAGCTGAAAGGGGATATTGCCATTGGTCATACCCGCTATTCCACGGCTGGTGAGAGTTCCCTGCAAAATGCCCAGCCGATCCTTGTAGCTTGCAGCAAAGGGGACCTGGCCCTTTGTCATAATGGCAACCTGGTCAATGCACAGGAGGTGCGGCAGCAGTTGGAGAGCGACGGTTCCATCTTCCAATCCACCAGCGACAGTGAAGTTATTTTGCACTTGATTGCCCGCTCCCATAAGCCAACGATTGAAGAAGCAATCGAGGAGGCCCTTTCTCAATTGACAGGCGCCTATTCCCTGATTTTCCTGACAAAGGAAAAAATGATTGTCGTCCGAGACCCACGCGGTTTTCGACCCCTCTGTTTCGGCTGGTTGGAGGGTTCGCCCGTCGTCGGTTCAGAAACATGCGCCTTTGACCTCATAGATGCGGTATCCGAGCGCGAGGTGGAGCCTGGAGAGATGTTAATCTTCTCCGATCAGGGGTTGGAGTCGCGCAAGATTTTCCCGCCCTTCAAGCACTCCTATTGTATCTTCGAGCACGTCTATTTTTCCCGGCCAGATAGCGTGATATTTGGGCGCTCGGTCTATCAAAGCCGTTACCTGCTGGGGAAGTATCTCGCCCAGGAACAACCCGTGGCTGCTGATATTGTCGTGCCAGTACCGGATTCGGGGGTGGCGGCAGCCATCGGGTTCTCCAAGGAATCTGGAATACAGTTTGAATTTGGATTGATCCGCAATCATTATGTAGGACGAACCTTTATAGAGCCCAAACAATCGATACGGCACTTTGGAGTGAGAATCAAATTAAACCCTGTCGCAGACCTGCTTCGCGGCAAGCGAGTCGTCTTAGTGGACGACTCGCTTGTTCGCGGTACCACCAGCCGCAAGATCGTTAAGATGGTTCGAGGCGCAGGAGCCACCGAAGTTCATGTGCGCATTAGCTGCCCGCCGACTATTTCCCCTTGCTTCTACGGGGTCGACACACCAACCAAAAGAGAACTCATTGCCTCCAGCCACTCGGTGGGGGAAATCTGTAGATATATAGAAGCAGACTCTCTTGGATATCTAAGCCACGAAGGGATGTTGCGCGCTTGCGGTGACACCAAAGGCGAAGGTCATTTTTGCTCTGCATGCTATACGGGCAAATATCCCGTTGAATTCCCCGAAAGTGCCTTAGTCGAAATCAGCTCAAGAACCTAACTTCAAGGTCCGAGACTGCCCTCAAGAAGTCTTTCTTATCTTGGCTCTTCTCCAATGTCTCAACCTACTTCCAGTTACCGTGGCGCTGGCGTCAATATTGACCAGGCCAATCTAGCCAAAAAAAAGATACGGTCTTTGGCCAGACGCAGTTTTACGGGGGGTGTATTAACAGACATGGGTGGCTTTGGGCGGCTGTTTCGATTACACAAGAATACATTCTCTCAACCTGTTTTGGTCTCCAGTGTCGACGGAGTCGGGACGAAATTGAAAGTTGCTTTTGCCACAGGAATTCACCGCAGCGTGGGAAGGGATCTGGTGGCTCATTGTGTGAATGACATTTTGGTTCAGGGAGCGGCTCCGTTGTTATTCATGGACTACATCGCTACCGGGAAAATGGTTCCTGAAGTCATTGCCAAAATAGTGGGGGGTATTTCGGTAGAGTGTCGGGAGACAGGCTGCGCGCTCCTCGGCGGGGAAACCGCCGAGATGCCTGGATTTTACCAGGAGGGGGAATATGATTTAGCCGGTTTCATTGTCGGCATCGTGGAGAAAGCAAGAATCATCAACGGAAGTGAGATTCGACCAGGTCATGTCATCCTTGGTCTTCCTTCTGCGGGTTTACACACCAACGGCTACTCGCTGGCCCGCAAGCTCTTGCTGGAGGACTTCGGATATACGGTTAATACCAGACTCCCTCAATTGAGGCAAACGGTCGGCACAGTTCTTCTGGCGCCCCATCTTAATTACTTTCAGATCCTGAAACCTTTGATCGACAGGCAATTGATTCAGGGGATGGCCCATATTACGGGTGGAGGACTCACTGAGAATGTCCCGCGCATTCTTCCTCCGAAATGCAAAGCCTGCATTCGCCTCGGGAGCTGGCCAGTTCTTCCTATTTTCAGCTTGCTGCAAACGCTGGGAAACGTCGGGGAAGAGGAAATGTTGCGCACTTTTAATATGGGCGTAGGAATGGTTATCATTGTCTCACCAAGAGATGTGTCGAAGGTTGAGCGGCATTTCATGCAGCGGCAACAAGCGTTTTATTTGATTGGAGAAGTCCGCGCCGGGAAATCGCGCGTTGTCTACGAATGATGAGACGATTGGGAATCTTGCTCTCAGGGCGAGGCTCCAATTTTGAGGCTATTGCGGACCATATTGACCGAAACGAGCTGGACGCCCAAATTGCTGTTGTGATCAGCAACGTGAGCCAAGCTCCCGGACTGGAGAAGGCACGGCAGCGTGGACTCGAAGCGACTTTTATCGGCTCAAAGGGATTACCCCGAGAAGAATTTGACCGCCGACTGGTCGCTAGCCTTGAAGAGCGGCAAGTGGATTTGGTTTGTCTCGCAGGATTTATGCGCTTGTTAAGCCCCTATTTCATAAAGTCCTTTCCGCATCGCATTCTCAACATTCATCCCTCGCTTCTACCATCGTTTCCTGGACTAAACGCGCAGCGGCAAGCTCTGGAATACGGCGTCAAGTATACCGGTTGCACGGTACATTTCGTTGACGAAAGCTTAGACTCTGGACCGATCATTTTGCAGGCCGTCGTACCCGTTTTAGACACAGACACCGAGGAAACATTATCCGCTCGCATCTTAGCGGAGGAGCATAAGATTTACTCGAAAGCCATTCGATTGGTGCTGGACAATCAGATCCGGGTGGACGGACGTCACGTCGTGGAAGTGGCAGCTAATCCTGGCCATTGAGCTCCCCTCCCGAAGTCATGGTGAAAGACGCTTTACCGACAAAAGCCAGTAGACTCAAATGGATTGGTAATGACTGGTTAGTGAATTTTTTCCGAGATATCTGATGGCCACCCACCTAACCATTGACGAGCAACTCCAATATCTCAATAAAGGGACCGTCGATATTATACGCCCGGAAGAATTGAAAGCTAAGTTAGAAAGATCGTCTCAGACCCAAAGGCCTTTAAGAGTCAAAGCGGGATTTGACCCAACCGCACCGGACCTGCACCTCGGACATACGGTGCTGATTCGCAAACTGAAGCATTTTCAAGATCTAGGTCATACCGTGATATTCCTGATTGGGGACTTTACGGGCATGATCGGCGATCCCACTGGTCGCAATGTGACGCGAAAGCAGCTCAGCAAAGAAGAAGTTTTTCAGAATGCGGAAACATACAAGCAACAGGTGTTTAAAATCCTGGACCCAGAAAAAACGGTCCTCGATTTTAATAGTCGCTGGATGTCTTCCATGAAGAGTGAAGATTTCATCCGCCTCGCTTCCCGTTACACAGTGGCGCGCATGTTGGAACGAGACGAGTTCAGCAATCGGCTCAAGAATAATCAGCCTATCTCCATTCACGAAATGCTTTACCCGCTGGTACAGGGCTACGATTCAGTGGCACTTAAGTCCGATGTGGAGCTCGGCGGAACAGATCAGAAATTTAATCTGCTGGTCGGAAGAGAGCTTCAGAAGGAGTACGATCAGGAGCCTCAAATTGTCCTCACCATGCCAATCTTGGAGGGGTTAGACGGTATTCAGAAGATGTCCAAGTCCCTGGGTAATTATGTTGGCATCAATGACCCTCCTCAAGACATGTTTGGTAAAATTATGTCTATTTCGGATCAACTCATGTACCGCTACTATGAGTTATGCACTGATTTAGGCATCCAACAAGTGGAGCAGATTCGCGGCGACATTGCTCAGAATAGACTACATCCGATGACAGCAAAAACTAGTCTTGCCAAATCCATCGTCAGTCAATTCCATTCTCCGCAGGCCGCGCAGGTAGCCGAAGAAGAGTTCACTCGGGTCTTTCGGGACCGATCGAACCCTCTTCAAATGGAAGAAAAAATATTGCCGGGGAGTGCAGGGAAAATTCGATTGGCTAAACTCATGGCGCAGTTAGGACTGGCTGGCTCTATCAATGAAGCGGTGCGTCTCATCGAACAAGAAGCCGTAACCTTGAATAATCAAAAGGTCGGCGATACTAAAGCTGAACTTGACTTATCTAAATCGTCTTCCTACATCTTAAGAGTCGGCAAGCGCCGCTTTGTTAGAGTCCTGGTGAAACCGATACCAAAACCGCAAGCTTGAGTCTGCAGCTTTCTCCTCGCTACGTGAGAAAATAATTGAGATGCAGGAGCAAAAGATCAAGTTAAAATATGAAAAAGAGGGATGAATTCCACTGAGCTGTAAGGAGGAACCCTAATGCAATGTTTCCAGTGTGGTGCCGAACAAAGCGATGAAAGCTTGTTTTGCACGAAATGCGGGACAAGATTAGGAAAAGCGCCTGCCTCAGCCACTGAAATACCAGAGGCTTCCGACAAGACTTTGGCTTCTTCTAAAGAAGAAGAGGAAAGGATTCTCCGCGAACTAAAGGAAGCCCTTAAAGGGGTCCAGGAACCGGAGACTTCTTCTCCCACCTCAGACTCTTCCTCCACCTTTTTGTCCAGGAAAGTTTGGATTATAGGGGGCTCCGTAATTCTCTTTATTCTCTTCATTCTGGCTCTGGCCCTGATGAAGAGAAACAGGAACGAGCAACCTCCCGTCCTTTCCCCTCCAGCGGAGTCAGTGCTTCAGCCACAGCAGCCTGCTTCCTCAGGTCTTGAAAATGATGCGATGCGGACCACGGTGGGGAAAATTGCAGCAATCCTGGAAGCCATTAATCAATATTCAAAAGCTAAAAAGTCTTTACCTGCTGCCCTCATAAATTTAATCCGGGGATTGTCAAGGACGGCTGGGGACAGAACATACTTTATCTGGTCGATTTGACCAACAAAACATACGTGGTTCGATCGGTGGGTCCGGACGGAAAGCGTGAAACTCCCGATGATGTTTCTGTCACTAACGAAACCACCGACGTTTGGCTAAAAGACAACGAGCAGGCTATTAGCGAGTGGAGGGTCGCCAATCCCAATCTCTATGCCCAACTCACCGCTGTCGGACCTTCGCTGGCGGAATTGAAGAAATTGGAGGCTGCCCGCAAAGTGGAAGAAGAAGCCAAAAAGAAACAGGAAGCAGAAGCCAACGAAGCAGCACGAAAGCAGCAAGAGGAGGAGCAAAAGCGTCTAGAGGCGGCACGTCTTGAAGAGCAGCGGCTAACCGAGGCCAAGAAACATGAAGAAGAACTACGTCAGGCCAAAGCTCGCGAGGAGGCTCTTCGTCGTCGGCAGGCTCAACAAGCGGTTGGGTTCAAAGATAATTTCACGGAAGGACTGGTTAGCTGGGATGCACCGTCGAGCTGGGAAATTGTGAAAGACAAAGATCTGGCTGCTCTAAGAGTCCAGGGCCTTGGTCTTTTAAAGAAAGGTGATAACTGGGACAATTACAAAATGGAGTTTGAAGTTAGGGTTAATAAAGAGTCCGCTGGCTGGGTGGTGCGGGCCCAAAATTCGAGCAATTTTTATCTTTTCAAGCTTGGTTCAGAAAAGGCCAAGGCGATTCCCAAGAATTCACTGGTTAAATATATTTTTTCGGATGGCAAATATCTCAATTCACTGAAACATGAAGACGCACCGGGTGCCGCCGGGGTTAGTCCTCTTCCTTTCAAAGTCAGAAATAAGGACTTTTACAAAGTTGTGGTCGTTGTCAAGGGGAACACAATCACGCATTACATCAACGGCATTGAAGTAGATTCGTGGTCAGACAACACTTTCGATCGAGGTCGATTCGGCTTCAATGCGAGCATTATCGAGATGGCTACAATTCGCAGCGTCTCAGCCGAACCCGTTCATTAAATCATAAGAGTTCGCCCTGGCTTCATGCCACGGTGGGCATATTTTCGAAAATCTACACTTTCATCTCCTGTCTGGCTGCCTGGAACAGGAAAAGGGCAAGCCCCGTAAAGGCCGCCAAAGCCAATAGATCAGCGCCCCCACCTAATCTCTCTTCCAAATGCAGCTTGGCTCCCAAATTGAACAATTGTGCCAGATACCCTTCTCTGACTCCCGCGAAAACTGCGATCGCTATGCCACCCAATGAGCCTCCAGCTACGAGTCCCGTACTGTAGAGCATTCCCGAACTCAACTCCGATTCGTCCTCGCCCCGTTTTTTGGAAAGCTTATCCACCAGCGCCTTGACAAGTCCACCGACATAAATCGTCGACGTGGTGGAGAGTGGCAAGTATGCCCCTACTGCGAAAGATAAGGACTTGACCCCACAGAGTTCCAAAACAGCGGAAACAAACACACCAATAATAACCAAGCCCCAAGGGAGTTCTCGGCTCAACATCCCTTTGATAATGGTGGACATCAGGGTTGCCTGAGGGGCAGATAGCTTGACCGACCCAATCGGGCCATAAGCTGAATGATGCAACAATAAGAGAGTTCCGCCTATTGCAGCCACAGAGACTAACACCCCAATAATGAGACCCACCTGCTGGCGAATCGGAGTGGCACCAACGATGAAACCCGTTTTCAAATCCTGGGAAGTGGCACCCGCGTTAGCCGCTGCGATACAGACGATGGCCCCCACACAGAGAGCCACGGCCTGATAAGCCTCACCACCCCAGCCAATTGAAACAAAGATCAGACAAGTGGCCATCAAAGTGGCTATGGTCATGCCTGAAATCGGATTGGAAGAGGATCCGATAATTCCAACAATTCGAGAAGAGACGGTAACGAAGAAAAATCCGAACACCACGATTAAAACTGACATTATCAGGCTTCCCGGGAAATGGCCTGGAATTTGAGGCAAAATCGACATCAGCAAGGCCAACCCAACAGAACCGGCCACCACGTAGGTGATCGGGATGTCGCGCTCCGTACGCCTTCTGGAAACTGGCGACACGTGTTGTCTTTGACTGGAGAAGTCAGCCAGGCTATCACGAAAAGAGCTAATAATGGTGGGTAAGGACCGCAAGAGAGTAATCACCCCAGAACACGCTACCGCTCCGGCCCCGATATAGCGAACGTAGCCCCGATAAATCTCGACCGGGTTCATTTGTGAAATCAGTTTGTCACCCCAGCCTGGCTTGAGAGTTTCGTTGAGCTTGTCACCAAAGATGGTAATCAACGGGATTAAGACCAGCCACGACAGGACCCCACCCGCGAACATCGAACCAGCAATGCGTTGGCCGATGATGTAACCTACCCCCAGGTATTCTGGAGTGATTTCGCCATTAATCGTTCCGTTGGGAAACTGGCTGGCTTTACTAGTGACAAAAGCCGGGACTTCTTTCCAAAGTCCCAGAATACTCATTAAGAATTTATAAAGCACTGCGATACCTAATCCCGCAAAAACCTTCTGGGCCAAGGCACCACCGTGCTCTCCTGCGACCAGGACCTCAGCGCAGGCAGTGCCTTCAGGATAGGGCAAGACCGCGTGCTCTTTGACGATGAGCGAACGGCGCAAAGGAATCATGAACAAAATACCTAGAATTCCTCCAATGAGAGACAGAATTAATATTTGGCCGTATCGAAAAAACTGTTCGCCTTGATATAGGAAAATAAGGGCAGGAATCGTAAAGACGACCCCGGCAGCAATAGATTCACCGGCCGACCCAATTGTTTGAACGATGTTGTTTTCCAGAATCGTAGATTTCCCAATTCGTTTGAAAACCGCAATGGAAAGCACGGCGATAGGGATGGATGCGCTAACTGTGAGCCCAGCTCTCAAGGCCAAATAAACTGTTGATGCCCCAAAGATAATTCCAAATAGAGAACCCAAAAAAACAGCTCTAAACGAAAACTCCGCAATATTTTCTTCATCTGCAACATAGGGCTTGAATCTTTCAAGAGATACATTTTCTGATGCGGGCGGTTGGGCCTTTTCAGCCATCGGTGGTCCCTTCAAGCGAAGTGGTTTAATGAGCGATGCATACAGTCGCGTGCAAAATTAGCATTGGCAGCAAGACCCGGTCAAGACAAAGTTAGTCAGGACGTGGCAATATGCCTGGCGATTGTGGGTCCACCTGGTGGGCAAATTCATTATCTCCAAATAACCTAAAAAATCTCTAAAAGAAAATAACCTCCGGTCGATGAGTAGATTAGCTCAAGAAAAGGGGAACAATGTTTTTGAGAAATTCTTTGGCTGCGGGTTTCTGAAAATTCAGTCAGGAAAAGCAGAAATGCCAGAGAATTCTTGACAACATTGAACTTATTAACTAGACTGACATTTGATTTCCTTTAAGGAAGGTGGCTGTGATTAAATTAGACATCATCAATCAGGTGGTTGATCGCACTGGAATTCCCAGAACCAAAGCAGAAATGGCAGTAGATTCGGTCTTTGATGCAATGAAGGCAGCACTTCAAAAGAGTGATCGCATTGAACTTCGAGGCTTTGGGGTTTTCACCATAAAACCTCGAAAAACGGGAATAGGTAGAAATCCAAGAACTGGGGAGGAAGTGTCCATCCCTCCTGGCAAAGCCGTCCGTTTCAAGCCAGGTAAAGATTTACAATCTGTGTAACTCAAAGCAGTTCAGGTTCGGTCAGAACTGAACAGAAAAATCTTTGGATCTAAGTACAAAATAGTATAGAATTTTAGGCTGAAATTCAAAAAGGCGAGTTGACCAACTCGCCTTTTATATTTTCCGGAATTTTATGGACAAATACAGGAATGACTCAATGACTCAGCTTGGCTCTGAAGCGCCCGCCTTCTGTGTCACAGCCCAACCTGAACCCATTTATCAACCCAAGTACAAGCTTAGTCTGCTTTTGTTTGCTTTGACTTTCTTTTCCACTCTTTTTGTTGGAGCTCAGTTAGCGATCTCATACAAGACCAATGCACCTATCGAGAATGAGGTCGAATTACTTAGATACCTTTCAGGGAACCCTGCGGCACTAACAATGGGATTTCCTTTTGCATTCACTGTCCTTGGCTTTCTTATGGCTCACGAGATGGGTCATTATTTTGCCTGTCGTTATTATGGAATTCGCAGCACCCTCCCTTACTTTATTCCCTTTCCTAATCTGATTGGAACTCTGGGAGCCTTTATCAAGATCAGGTCTCCTTTTCAAAATCGCAAGGCCTTATTTGATGTTGGTATTGCAGGCCCTATCGCCGGTTTCATTGTTGCCGTGCCAGCTTTGATGATCTCACTCCCACACTCCAAGGTGGTTGCAGTTAATCCAGAGTCTATGCAATTGGTCTTGGGAGAACCCCTAATATTTCAGCTTATCGCCAAATCATTCCATGTGACTCCCCCACCGGGGATGGATATCATTCTCCATCCCGTAGCTTTTGCTGCCTGGGTGGGTTTTTTTGCGACCGCTTTGAATCTCTTGCCTTCTGGTCAGCTTGATGGCGGGCATATTGTTTACTCGCTCTTCGGGGGATACCATCGAATTGTTTCCAAGGCATTTGTCTTTGTCATGATTCCGGTTGGAATGATATTTTGGACCTGGTGGATTCTGTGGGCAGTTATTCCCCTTGTTCTGGGACTCAATCATCCTCCCACAATGGATAATTCCCTCCCCCTTGGACTCGGTCGCAAAATAATCTCCGTGATCGGATTGGTTATTTTTGTTCTGAGTTTTTCACTCACTCCAATAAAAATCATCCATTAGTTCGGGCCATCGTAGGTCTTACCAGATCCCCGGCATCCCTTGAAAGACCCCTTGAAATCCTTTTGCTGACCAATGAACCTAAAACCGGCAGTTCAAAACCGCGGAGACGCAGAGACAAACAGGGATAATATAAAACGTAACGGCCTCCCATTTTTTCTCTCACCAAAACGGCGAAAGAAGTATGGCTACACTGGGTTCAAAAGCCGAAAACCAACCGCCCGGCGATCCCAACTGTTGGCTGTTTTAACAAGAAGCTCTCCGCACCTCCGCGTCTCTGCGGTGGGTTTTTACTGCTGTTTCTAGGATGATAAATCGAGTGTTCCTTGTTGGTGGGCTTCCAAACCGAGGACGTGAATAAGGATGAATTCTCTTTGGTCGGGAGCACTCCCTGGTTGCAATCACATTAGGCTCACAGGGTCGATATCAATATGAACCTTTCTTAGTTCTACTCCCTGCTCAGCCCCCAGCCGCAAGCACCGTCTAACAAGTTCTCTTAGACGGGCCCGACTCTTAGCTTTGACGACTAGCTGGAATCGATGTTCCGACTTGATCCTGGCTAAAGGCGAGAAAGTCGGGCCGAGAACTCGCATATGCTCGTCAGCATGCTGATTAGCTAAGTCCCCCAGACAGTTGATGCTCTTTGCCGCAGACTCAAGATTTTTATCTCGAACCAGGATGTTTGCGAGTACTGTGAAAGGGGGGTAATGCATGAATTGGCGAAAGCGCATCTCTTTCTCATAAAAGCCCTCATAGTCATGCAGGGCAACAAACTTCAAACAGTAGTGTTCGGGATAATAAGTTTGAACTATCACTTCTCCAGGCAAGTCGCCTCGGCCTGCCCGCCCAGACATTTGCGAGAGAAGCTGAAACGTGCGCTCTGCAGAATGAAAATCGGGAAAGGAGAGCGTGTGGTCTGCCAAAAGAATTCCAACCAAAGTCACATTGGGAAAATCATGCCCTTTGGAAATCATCTGGGTTCCCAGTAGGATATCTAACTCTCTTTTTTGAAACTGACTCAGTATTCTTTCATGAGCATTTTTCTTTTGCACCGAATCTCGATCCAAGCGTGCGATTCTGGCGCCGGGAAAAAGTTTCTCAAGAAGAGCTTCCACTTTTTCTGTGCCTTCGCTGAGGAAATGAAGATGCTCGCTTCCACATCGTGGACAAAGCTTTGCAATCCTCTGCCCATAGCCACAGTAGTGACAGAGAAGAATGTTCTTAGCCTTATGGTAAGTCAACGAGATGCTACAGTTCTTGCATTGAATATTTTGCCCGCAAGCTCGGCAGAGGACAAAGGCAAAGAAACCTCGACGGTTTAAGAGAATCAAAATTTGTTCGTGACGATCCAGGCGATCTTGAATAGACCTTTCCAAAACCTTAGACAGGATCAATCGCTCCCCCGCTTCAACAAACTCAGCTCTCATATCCACCAGTTTGACCTCCGGCAACGGTCGTGACTGGACACGAGAAGCCAGGCGAATGTATTTGTACTTACCGCTCCTGGCGTTATGAAAGGTCTCAACGGCTGGCGTAGCCGAACCCAGGACTACTAAGGCGTCTAACATCTTGCCTCGAACCAGGGCTGTATCCCGAGCATGGTAGCGGGGACTCTCGTGTTGCTTGTATGAAGGATCGTGTTCCTCGTCGATGACAATAAGCTTGAGATTTTCAAGAGGAGCAAAGACTGCTGAGCGCGTTCCAATCACCACCTTGGCCTCGCCTCGTTTGATTCGCCACCATTCATCAAAGCGTTCTCCATCTGATAAACCACTATGCAAAATCGCCACGTTGTGGCCCAGGCGAGCCCGAAACTCTTGTGCCACACGAGGAGTCAGCCCGATTTCTGGCATCAAAATTAAACTGTCTTTTTGCTTTTGCAACATTCGTTCAATTAGGCTTGAATAAATTTCTGTTTTCCCGCTCCCTGTAACCCCATGCAAAAGTACTGGGAGAAAGCCCGAAGATTGCAAGCCCAGATCTAAGTCTTGGAGGGCGTGCCTTTGTTCCACTGTCAGCTCGCGGTGGCCCGGAGTTGGAAAACTATCGAGATCCTTCAGGGGATCGCGCCTAATCTTATCCTTCCAAAAACGGAGGATTCCCTTTTTTTCCAAGGATCTCAGCGTGGAATGAGAAACGGCGGGCTCCACCCGCAATTTCGAAATAATGAGTGGGCTCACAGACGCTTCCAAGGTGCGCACTATAGAAAGTTGCAATGGGGTCAGATTCGCCTGTTCTAACGCTTCTTTGTAATTGGTTCTTAGGGCGACTACCAGTTGCTGCTTTTCAGACAAGACCTTTTCATCCACCACCTGCACGGATTGAATAGAGTTCTTGGAAGCGAGCTTTCTCAAGTCGCTCTCTTTGACCTTGCAGCCGGTCAATTTCTCCAGTTGATGAGTATCCAAACTCCCTTGCTCGGCAAGAGCATGCAAAATGTCCCTTTCGCTTGGGGACAAAGACGGCTTGCAGTCCTGGTCCATCAAGACTGCCAAGCCTTCTGAGGTGATGGAGAGCTTCTTTTTACTCCGAAAGTTGATTTTGGGTGGAAGACAGGTTTTGAGGACTTCCCCCAGAGGAGCAAAGTAGTAGTCAGACACCCATTGGCTTAACCTCAGAAGCTCTGAGGAAAGGAGAGGGGTCTTGTCCAGAAAGCTGAGAACCTCTTTCAGGCTGGCGTCAGGGGGACAATCTGAAGGAAGCTGAGCGTGCTTGTTGACGACAAAACCAGTCAATTTTCGATTCTTAAATGGAACCAGGACCCTCTGGCCAAGCTGAATTTGATTGAAATCTGGAAGCTGGCAGCGATAGTAAAAGGTCTGCTGAAGGGGCAGAGGCAGGGCAACTTCAAGAAACATGCCATCGACTCATTGAAAGGCTTCCGCTTCCATGCCGATTGTTTGCGAAAATATCATCGCGCTTTTGCTCGATTAGTCGGCGTCGGAACCCGAGCAAGAGGTAGCGAGCAACCTCTTACCGCCAAGGGTCGGGTCTCTTGAAGCAGATGACCCCTCACCCGGCCTGCGGCCACCCTCTCCCCAGGGGAGAGGGCAGGGGGTGAGGGGTCAGTCGCTGATGGAGCCGTAATCCTGGGCGGTCTGAGGTTGCTCGCTACCACTAGCTCAACTGCTCTCAAGCAAGGTTTTGATTTTTTTCATATCCTCCCAGACATCCTTCTTGGCTCCAGGATTTCGTAACAGATAGGCTGGATGGTAGGTGACGATCAGCTTTGCTCCTCTATAATCTTGAAATCGGCCACGAATCCAGCCAACAGAGGACTTTGTCTTTAAGATAGTCTGGGCTGCGGCAGCCCCAAGGCAGCAAATGATCTTGGGCTTGATAACTTCGAGTTGGCGCAGGAGAAAGGGGGAACAAGTCAAAATCTCCTCCTTCTCCGGAAAACGATTATTGGGTGGCCGGCACTTGATCACATTACAAATGTAGACATCCTCCCGCCTAAGATTGATGGATTCAATGATCTTGGTTAGTAATTGGCCGGCCCTTCCAACAAAGGGAAGCGCTTGCATATCTTCATCCGCGCCTGGAGCCTCACCCACGAAAACCAGTCTCGCCTGCGGATTGCCTGACCCGAAGACAATATGAGTACGGGTGGAACAAAGCTTGCACCGCTGGCAATCCCCCATATCCTCACGGATCTTTTCCAAAGAGTCATCGGTGCTCGCCCGAGCAAGATCCTCCTCGAACAAAGACAGACTCTTGGCACTTTCTGCTGCGTAGGAATCCATTTTTTCGTTCACAGCCTTAGCTATGGGCTGAGGAGCTTCTTGTATTGAAACCGTCTCTCGAGGTTCCTTAGAGAAACAAAGCTTAAGAGAAAGCCCTTCGACGCCTATTTCCTGATAAAATTCAAGTCGCGACTTAAGTTGATTCAGATAAAAATTGCGCCCGCTTTCAGACACGCTGGTTCCTTAAAGCCACAATCGAGTCGAGAATCTCGTCGGCCATCTCACGTTTGGACTTCTTCGGCACGTTAAATTCTTTTCCATCACGGGTAAGTATGGTTACCGCGTTGGCATCGCTATCAAAGCCAATTCCCTCTTGAGTGATGTCATTGACAATAAGGAGATCCAGATTCTTCTCTCTCAGTTTTTTCCGTGCATTTTCCAATACCCCTTCCGTTTCGGCGGCAAAACCAACAAGGATTCGGTCTCCCTTTTGTTTCCCTAACTCAGACAGTATGTCAGGGGTTGGCACCAGCTCCAAGCAACGCTCTTCGGAGCTCTTCTTTATCTTTTGAGAAACAAATTCTCGTGGCTTGAAGTCCGCCACAGCGGCGGCCTTGACCAAGATAGTGGATCGAGACCAATTCTGGAGGACCTTTTCTCTCATCTCCATGGCCGATCGGACTGAGAAAAATTCAACATTGGCCGGGGGGAGCAGATGAGTCGGTCCACTCACTAGAATCGTCCTGGCCCCTCTCGACTGGGACGCAACAGCCAATTGATAGCCCATCTTGCCTGAGGAGCGATTCGTTATGTAACGGACCGGATCAATATCTTCGCAGGTAGGGCCTGCCGTAATCAAAATGGTCTCTCCCTTAAAGTCTTGCCGAGGATCCGTTCCTTTCACCACAGCATTCACAATTGTCTCTAAGCTGGCCAGACGACCTTTCCCCATAACCCCCTCGGCCAAATAGCCCTCCTCGGGCTCAATGATGTTGATTCCCTGAGATCGCAATTTACGGATATTGTCCTGAACGGTCGGATGGTTCCACATATGAACATTCATGGCAGGGGCTATGATTACCGGAACTTGGACAGCCAGAAATAAGGAGGAAAGGAAATCATCAGCAATGCCGTGGGCAAATTTCCCCAGGACATTGGCCGTGGCCGGAGCCACCAGGAATAAGTCTACCGACGCAGCAACACGGAGATGCTCAATATCTATGTCCCTGCCAAGAGGCGCTTCCTCCTCAGCATACATATCAGTGATGACTCGATGCCGGCTCAAGGTCGCCAGTGTTAAGGAAGTAATAAACCTCTGGGCATTTTTCGTCATCGCCACAACAACATCGTAGTCTCGCTTTTGGAGTAGCCGGAGCAATTCAGCAGACTTGTATGCGGCTATGCCACCTGTGACCCCCAAAAGGATTCTCATTCTTCAACGTCCCTTAGATTCTTTTGTTTCTTTGGGGTTCCGTTTCTTGCTCGGTTTGGTTTCTTCAACAATATCGTATTTTACCAGTCCCGAAGTCACTTCCTCCTGAGCGATACGTGTGAATTTCTTCGACTGAGTCGTCATGGCTGGCCTTGCCCCGGCTTGGAGCTGTCGCGTTCGCTTTGCCGCCAGGATGATATAACGAAATTTGCTGTCGATGTCGCCTATCTTAGTTTTCAATCAAACACCTCCAAAGGTTTTAATAATTGTTTCGACACGCTGAGTCACTCGCTCGCGAC
>QHZQ01000597.1 GCA_003224725.1 Acidobacteriota bacterium
GAATTCGCGTTCCGGAATTTTCATGATTCGAAAGATCATGAGAAGCTCCTCGGAGGGACAGCCCAGAATGCCTGTCACTGCTGTCCGGTCCTCTGAATTACCACTGCGCTGCCTTCCCGAACTTCATCGCTTCCGCGTTTGAGAATTTCATCGCCAGGACTCAGCGCAGCAAATACTTCTACCAAGTCAGCCACGGGTGCACCGCGCCTTATATCGACGTACTCGGCGTGGCCGCCGCGCACGCGGATTACAAAGGTGCGCTCCGTAGTGGTGACGATGCTGGAGGGTGGAACCAGAAACGAGGGCCGTGCTCGTCGAACCATCCAGAGAACTTCAGCGTACATACCGGGAGCCAGCTGTAAACTGGGATTCTGAACGTCCAACTCGACGGTCATGGTGCGGGTCTTTATGTCCAGTGAATGGGCTACCCGGGCGATCCGACCGTAAAAGGTCTCTCCCGGAAAGGTGGAGACAGTAAATGGAAGACGAGCTCCCTTCACAATTCCAGCCACCTCCGATTCTGGCACGGCCACGGCCAGCCGCAAGCGTGAGTTCTGCTCGAGCTTCAGCAAGGGGTTTGGTCGGCCTCCAGGCCCTACTAAAGCTCCCGGATGGACATATCTCTCGGTGATGACCCCGCTGAAAGGTGCCGCGATTTTGAGATAGCTTTCCAGTTCCCGAACTGACGCAGCCGAGGCTCGCGCCGCCTTGGCCGAGTCTTCGAGCGCCCGCAGAGAAGCCCGGGCCGCATCCACAGCCTTTTCGGCTTGAACCAGTTCGTTGCCGGCCACGACCCCGGGTGTCGCAGAGGCATCCTTCAGGCGCTCATAGGTACTGTCCACGGCGGCCAGTTTCGCTTGAGCCTCTGCCCGCTGGGACTCGATGGCCTGCGCCTTAGACTGGGCCTCGGCTAACTGGGCGACTACCTCTGGAGCGCTCAGGGAGACCAGCAATTGCCCTGCTTTGACCAGGCTTCCGCGGTCGACGGTGACCTTCTCCACGAAGCCAACCACTTTGGCGTGAAGCTCCACGCTCAAATAAGGTAAGAACTCACCGGGAAGCCGGACTTGCCTTTCGACAGTTTTCGAGATTACTTTGCAAACCTCTACGGTTGATTGGGCCGAGAGGGTGGACGCCCACAAGACGAAAAGGAACAATCTAATTAACGCGAACAGAGTAAAGTTACCCTTCGCATTTTCGTCAAATCGTTCCCCCTTACCCGGTCCGCCACCCGGCGGACCGCCCTCTCCCCCAGTGGGGGCGAAGGAGTTGACCACCCCCCTCTGGTCCCCCCTTGCGCAAGGGGGGACTGTAGGGGGGTTCCCCTCGCCCCCATTGGGGGAGAGGGAACGAGGGTGAGGGAAATCTGCCACAAAACCGGCTTCGTTCGTACTAGGAACGGTCATAGTATTGGCTCGTGGGATCATCGGGATCCAATGATGGCGACCTGACTTTTCTTCTTCCTTGTAGAATGGCATAGACCGAGGGCAACACGGTAAGCGTTGCAATCGTGGCCACGGCCAAACCTCCAATCACTGCTCTTCCCAGCGGGGCCGCCTGCTCGGAGCCTTCCTCAAACCCCAATGCCACCGGTATCATGCCCGCGATCATGGCCGAGGCTGTCATCAGGATGGCTCGTAGGCGTCCACGCCCACCTTCTAACGCCGCTTCGAGCGCATCGGCTCCTCCAGACCGGCTCATTTCAGCAAAGGTGACCAGCAGGATTGCGTTTGCCACTGAAATGCCAATCGCCATGATGGCGCCCATAAAGGATTGTATGTTCATCGTACCATTTGTCATCAGCAGCGTCAGGAGGACGCCACAAACCACTGCGGGAGCCGCGGCCACCACGGCAAAGGCTAGGCGCAGGGATTGAAAGTTAGCCGCCAGCAACAGGAAAATGACGGCGATGGAAAGGAGCAGGCCGGTGCTGAGGCCAGAGAGAGTTTCTTCCAAGGGGGGAACCTGCCCGCGCAAATAGACGCTGACACCACGCGGTGGTTCTCCCGCCCGGCGAATTGCAACGCGCAACTCACGGGCTACCTGGCCGAGCGGCTTGCCAAAGATGTTGGCAGTCTGGCCCACTACGCGCTGCATGTTATAGCGATCGACTTCACCCATCGTCGTGCCATACTGCGCCTGGGCCAGATCACTCACCAGGGGACGCGGAATTCCATCAACCGGGACACCATTGCTCATGACCGGCAGGTTCTGCACGTCCTCAATCGATGTCATCTGGTATTGCGGAATCTCCAGTTGGATTTGAAACGCGTTCCCGCTCTTGGGATCGCGCCAGAAGTTGGGTTCGATGAATCGGCTCGAAGAGGTGGCGGTAACCAGCGAGCGCGCCACGTCGGCCACTGAAACCCCCAGTTGGCCGGCGCGATTTCGGTCAATATTGACCTGAAGCGTTGGGTAGTCCAAAGGTTGAGCGTACTGCAAGTCACGCAGGGAGGAGACCTTCAGGAGCTCTGTGCGAACACGCTCGGCAAAGGAACGGTTAGCTGCCAGATTAGGACCTTGGACATCGACCTGGATGGGTGTTGCCGAGCCAAAGCTCATCACCTGGCTGATGATGTCAGCCGCCTCGAAGGAGATGGTTGTCTCCGGCAAAGCTTCGCGAAACCTCTGACGCAATCGTTCCTGAAGCTTCTCCCCACGATAGGGCGCCGTGGGCTTCAGAGCCACCCGCAACACGGCTTC
>QHZQ01000598.1 GCA_003224725.1 Acidobacteriota bacterium
CACTCGCCCAACAACGCTTTCAATTGTTCCTGTTGGGAGCCTTTGCTTCGTTGGCCCTTTTGCTCGCTGCGATTGGTATTTACGGAGTCATGTCTTACTCGGTGGACCAGCGAAACCACGAGATCGGAGTTCGCATGGCCCTCGGCGCCAGCCGGCAGGATATGCTGAGGCTCATTTTGGGACGCGGATTGACCTTGTCATTGATTGGTGTCGGCATCGGGATCGCGGGCGCCCTCGCCTTGACGCAATTCCTGACCAGCCTGCTGTATGGCGTGCGTCCCACCGACCCAGTGACGTTCGTGGCCGTCTCGCTCCTGCTGATCACTGTGTCGCTCGTCGCGACTTACATCCCGGCGCGGCGGGCCACCAAGGTCGATCCGATGGCAGCGCTGAGATACGAATAGGTGTCAGGGTTTCTTACTGGCGAAGAAGTTCAAACTTTGGCCGTCCCCTGACCCCAACACCCTCTCCCAATGGGAGAGGGTGGCCGAAGGCCGGGTGAGGGGTCCGTGGCCGATAGAGCCGCACTCCTCGGCGGTCTGAGGTTGCTCGCTACGTGCTAGCTGTTAGGTACGAGACGTCAAGAACGCTTGAAAGGACTTCTCCATCGGCAATCGGAAACCGGCAAGGTGATGGGTTTGATTCGGGGCCGTTTACTTCATCCAATTCGCTGTTCTCCCTGCTTGTTTAAGTCCGCCGTTGCGTACTTATAGAGCATACCATTGGTGCTTACTACGTAAACCATCCCAATCAGTTATTCTTTCAGGAAAGAGAAAATGAGCATTACCCGTGCTACTTCCGCCTGAATGAGGAAGTCAATGGGCGAATTTGGCGCTCTTGGGATAGGCGGCACCAAAAAAAAGCGGGAGTTGCACCCGCTCTCTTCTCGTTTATCGCGCGGCCTTGAACTCCGCGATGCGGTCACGATAAATTAAAAAACCTTTGGTCTCAATCGAAGGCTTTAGAAGGAAAACTCTTTTGCAGGCAAATCCCACATGCGTTATTTGACCGATACCAACTCTGAGGTGTCGACCCCACCCTTGACCGCCACCGACTTCACGAAGCCGATACCTCTGGCATACCACTTATTCTCGACGACCTTCCTGTCCAGTGGCGAGAAGTCCTTGGTCACCACGCAGTCGCTAAAAGTGCCATAAGGAACGCTGGCCAACCCGTCGAGGCTGAGAACTTCGGCCATGTCCTCAGCCACGCCCTTCAGGTACTCCTGACGGTACAAGTCACCAACCCCCGGTTCGGCCTCCATCACGATGCCGGGCAATCCGCCGTTCACCCCAGCTAGCCACGAGCCCTCAGTACTCACGACCACGCCGTTGGAGTATTGTTTGGCATCTTCGCCGAAGTACCAGACATTGCGCTGCTTGTCTTGGGCATACCAGTCATGGGTCAGCTCTTCCAAGGCCCCGTTTACAAACACTGTGTCAATCACTTCCACGCAGGTGACGCCCATGAGGACCCTCGTGGAATGGGTGACTTCGACCGTATTGAGTTCTTCGCCCGCGTCAGTCACGCCCTTGTAAGTGTAGGTTCTGCCTGGCTTGAGCGGATAGAAGGGGTTGTCGATCTTCGCTGTGAAGTCGCTGGGATCAATCACGGGGTTATACGGTGCGTCCTTAGCTAGCCCCACACAGTGAATCAAGAACGCAAGTACGACCAGCATGGATGACGCAAAGCCAATAGTCGATGCGTGTCTCATAGCTTCCTCCTTAGATTGCGGAACTCTACCACGGCCCGAGAGCTTTCGGCAAGCCTGAGTGGATGGGGCGAGGCCGGCACTGCCTACAGTCCTGAGCTACACAAGGCCAGTCTTTTACTGTTCACCAAATTCCTTAATCACCACCAGATGTATTTGTCGCCGTCAATTCCTTCGGACACGCATAGGGATATTGGCTCGGACGAATCAGGCGAGGGGCACAAAAAAGACCACTGGGGAGCGGCTTGGTGATTTGAGTTTGCTTGTAAAAAACGAAATTTTAGGACCTGCACCGGCAGAATTCGGGACATTGCGCGGCAGAATCCGTGACACCTGGGGGTGGCAAAATTCGAGTCATTGACTGGCAAAATCTGGGCCATCGTGGCTCGGGTTTTGCGTGAGGGGTAGGACCGGGATTTTGGCGGTTGGCCGTGAGTTTTTTGGCGGAGTGGCGCGGAATTTGGAGATATGAAATGGTCCTTATCTGGATTCAGGGCTTCAACAATAGGAACAGGGACTGCGCTGGGATGGGTTGCGGTGAATGCGAGCCTTGGACTGCTGCTTGTAGTTTATCGTCTGACACATCGCAAATCGCCGTAGCCAACAAAACTCACAGAAACTGTGGAAATCCTTGTGCAAGAACCACATTCCGTTGGCCTGAAGACGGTATGAAATAAGGGAAAATAGCAAATTGCACATTAAATGTTCATCCGCCTAGGTAATTAATTACAATTCACTTATGTTAAGATTCCTCCAATTCTCAAGGTTCCAGGGGAAGGGTCCCCGGAAT
>QHZQ01000600.1:0-402 GCA_003224725.1 Acidobacteriota bacterium
TTTCTCCGCTGCCTCGCTAGTTTCCGGTGCAAAAATCAATTTCGTTCAAACTAGAAGCAGAGCAGTTTTGCAGTCAGCTTGTCGGCGGTAGGTAGGGCGCATGCTCCGCCATCCGCCGCCGGTCAATGTGGAGCATTGACCCTACCTTGGAGTTTGCACATTTTCATTGCCGCGTAGCGGTATCTGAGGGTAGGCCAGCCTTTCAAGGCCGGTCTCGGCAACCGAACCCCATAGCCCGTCGCGGAGCGACGGGTGAGATGGCAAACCCCAACGGGGTACGAGATTCAAGCGCCACTGACGCGGCGCGGGTTCCTTACGTGGGTCACCAAGGTACCGGCCTTGAAAGGCCGGCCTACAGTCAAGCGCCGCGAGCGGCGGCGAAACAGGCGTTTCGGTGCCCAG